>NZ_JBSFUA010000061.1:0-44432 GCF_053591555.1 Crossiella sp. NPDC003009
ACGAACAAGTATAAACCACACACCATGGATGACCTGCACTGATGTCGGCGTACCTGCTCGCCCTGCGCTCGCTTCACCCACCACGCGCGCTCAGCGGCCCCTGATACGCGAAAAGCCCCTTCCAGGGGGGCGGAAGGGGCCTCACGCTCAACCCCGCTTGCGCGGGGACAACTCCCTGGTGCTCAAAGCACCCGGGTCACCCCCGCTAGCGCGGGGACGAACATCCTGCATCGGCCTGTTACTGCACCGGTGCCGGAACAACCCCGCCAGAGCGGGGACTGTCCCACCAGAGCGGGACGGCGGAGACGATACCGAGCCTGGCCGCGGCAGGCAACGGACGCTCACCCGTTGGGGCTAAGCCTCTTGCTCAGGTGCCACCGGGGCACCTGGCGTGCCGGGCTGGTAAACGTGGATCTCCGCAAACGTGTCACTCGGGATGAAATGCGCTGTGACAAAGCCGAATTCGTGCAGAGTTTTCCGAACGTCGTCGACCTCTTTTTGAAGGGCTTCCCTCGTGTCGACATAGGTGAACCTCAAAACCGCGTAGTGCATAGACTTCGAAATTTTTATCCCCCGACCGCCAGCACTGGAAGCGATGGGATGACCGGCCAGTTTGAGCCGCCGAGAAAGATTCTGCACATGAACACGTGACTTGTCCCCTTCCTTGTGAGCCTGGCTGCCCACTCGGCTGCGCTTTGGGCGCAAGGTTGCAGCGTTCCCCTCAGCATGTGATCCCTGGAAAACCCTGATGCTCGCATAATCATCCTGCGAAGCGGTGACCGTGAACGCGTACCCGCATTCAGTCAGGGTTTCCGACAAATCGGCGACAAGCTCTGCAACGGATACTTCAGCCGCTTCCGGATGATCGATCGATACTGTCACCGTCGCCTCACCCGGCCCGGCTCGGCGTACGGATATGCCTTCTCGTCGACGGTCGGGAAAAACGAGGGTATGACCGGCCTTCTTGAGGCGACGAGAAACGGCTTGCGCGAAGTTCTGAGTACTTGGCACCGTCAGACCTCCCTGGCCGTAAATTCGATCACCGTAGGTCGCCCGCCACCCGAGGTCAAAAACTCCGTCACGGCGTGCCGTAGGTCCGGCTCGGAAATTTCACTGCTGACCGGTACGGCGCGCTCGCCTCCCCATTCTTGGTAGGTCACCGTGCCGTCTCTGCCGGGGGGCGGCGTCTGGGTGTCGACGCTGAGCCAATGTCCCTCGGAGTCTGAATAGCTGAGCACGCCCCGCCCGTTGGTCGGGTTGAGCCCAAGCCGGAATTCGGCCGTCGGCAATTCGTCTTCCCCCACGCCCGTCATGTAGGCCAGTTCGACGAACAGCGGGTTTCCGCCGCGTTCGCGGATGCGCTGGTGCACGTAGTCGAACAGCCGACTGACGTCCTCCGCGCTGTTGATCAAGAACGGGTTGTCGTCGGGGACAACGGTGGCCTCTACGCGGTGCTCGGTCACGTCGTCGTCTCCTTGCCCTTGAACGTCTTCTGCCGCATGGTATCGCCGTTGCGCCAGTAGACGGTGAGGGACTGCCCGGGGTGCAGGACGCGCGCGGTGATGCGATCGCAGCCTAGAGCGCCCTTGCATGGGCCGTCAGCGTTGTTGATCGCTAGGTGGATCTCGCGCATTTCTGGGGTTTGGTGCATCTGGGCGGCGACCTTGATTTCGACGTGCGACGTGATGGCCAGTGAGCCTTTGGCGGGCTTGATGCCGATCCTCTCCAGTACCGCGACGGCCTCGGCTTCGTCGAACTCGCCGGAGACCACCTCGCGGGCGGTTCGCGTGTGCGGGTCGATCCACACGCCCCGGGTGGCTCCGGTGTTGTTGGGTCGGTCGGGCAGTTCGTTGATGGCGTCTGTCATGACCTGTTCGGGCGGGCGGGGATCGGTGGCCCGCCTCGCGGCGCGGTCCGGCGGCGAGGCGGCAGAGGGCGTGGTCGCCGATGGTGTTGCACTCGGCGCGGATGGCTGGGCTCCGCCCGCCCACTGGTCCACTTCGCGCCCGGCACCCTCCGCGCCCCGCAACGCGTCGTTCAGCAGTTCGTCCAACCGGTTCAGCAGCCCCACCGCGTCGGCCGCGGCAGTGGACGAGCTGACTTCGGTCGCGCGGGCGAGCTGACCGCGGAGGTCGTCCAGCTCGCGCAGGCAACCGTGCACGGCCTGCACAGGCAGGCGGGCGAGAGCGTCCCGCAGGGTGTCGGCAACCTGGGCCTCGGTGGCCACTCAGACGCCCGTCGCGGCGGCTCGCAGCGCCTCTACGGCGTTCGCGGCGACGGCGGCAGCCTCCCGGAGGTCACCTGCCATCCCTGCGAGCGTGGCGGGGATCGTGGTGCCGCCGGGGCGGTTGGAGTCGCGGACCGCGGCGGCGCACTCGACCTGGACGCGTTCGGTGGTCTCGGCGTAGCTCAGCAGGGGCATGCTCTCCACCGCGTCGGCGAGGTGCAGGTACAGGGCGGCTAGCTCTCCGGCAGACATGCGGCGACCCCCGATGCTCGACTCTGCTCATGGTGGCATCGGGGGCCGACAGGGTTGGGGTGTGCACCACAACGGCGCGGACTACCGCACGGGGGCAAGCTCTACGAGCACGCCGCCGTCGGTGGCGCTGGCGGTCAGGGCGGCGACCGTGAGTCCGTGCCGGGCGGCGACCGGGGCGAGCGCGGCAACCAGCTCGTGTTCGTAGGGCACCACCATGCGGCGCATGGTCGCGCTGGGCCACCCGGTGCCGGGCTTGGTGCGCCATTCGACGACGCGGAACCCGTTTGCCTCCGCGACCTGTTCGGCGAGGCCGCGCCACGCGTCCATGTCGTCGGCGACGTCTCGCCCGCCGGGCAGCTTCCAGGAGCCGTGTCCCCCTTCGCTGACGTACTCGGCAGTGGTGGGGTCGTTGGGGTACAGGTGCATCGTGGCTTGCATGTATCCAGGCTCGCGCGGACGTTGCGGCTGGTCAACCGGGCCGAGTGGCGCTGCGCGAGGGCTGATCCACCGTGCGGGGCGGCTTCCGGCTGGTGCCACGCTCCGCGGGCCTGCCGTCTCGTTCGCCGCGTGGGGTTCGCCCGCGCGTTCCAGGCGGCGTGACGTTGGCGAGGGCACGTAGCGGCTGAGACGTCACAGTTGGATAACTCAGTATTTCGGTCGCCTACCTGGCGTACTGCGACTTCCGGAACCCCGCGCGTGGATAGGCTGACCGCATGACGAACGGCGCATCAGGCCCGACCGCCACGGCGTCGGCCGAGGACATGTCCGGCGTGCTGACCGCGGCGGCCGAGGACCTGCGCGGGCTGGCGGAAGACCTGGACGAGATCGCGGGAGGACTCGGCGGTGACTTGAGCCTGGACGAGCACAACGAGCGGTGCATGAAGATCGAGATCGCCATGCGCGAACTGTTGCGCACCAAGGAGAAACTCGCGCCGATCTCGTCTGCGTTCGGTATCGCACGTGATGCGGCGGAGGGCGAGCAGTAGCCCGGCAGACACACGACGGCCCCCGATGCGCCACTCACCTCGTGGTGGCGTCGGGGGCCGTGTGCGTGGCGGTCGCGGCCGGACCGGGCTATGCGCCGTTCGCCCTGTTGCGTTCGTACTCGCCAGCCGCACAGCCGGGCTCCGGGCACGGGAACTGGATCTCGCCGCGGTTAATCCGGTCAACCTCCGTACGCTCCCCGTCATCCCGGAGCACCGTCGTGGTTGTCCGGCTGATCAGCACGCCCTTGTCATGGCACTTCTTGCAGTCCATGGCGTTCCTTTCGTGGTGGGTACGTGCGGCGGGACCGGTCGCCTACTGGGGACAGAGGCTCGACCGGTCCCGCTTGTCCGGCTAGTGCCTCACCGCCGGTGCCGGACTCAATGGATACTTCAGATCCGGCGGTGCGCGTGTCCTCTGCCTATAGGTCTCCTTCCTGTAGAGGTTCGTCAGCGGGGCGCGCACCCGCTGTGGCTTGTGCGCCGGGGTTGGCGGGTTCCGGGGCTGGCGTGCTGGCGGTGGGTCCCGCGCTCCGTCTGGCCGCCATGGCCGCGAGGGCCTTCTCGAACGTGTTCGCAGAATCCCCAAGCGCCTTGATACGGCGCAAGATTGTTCGGATCGCCCGTCCGTGATCAACGGGGGCCACGGGGTCGGGACGCCCGCTGTCATCCCACCACCAGCGCAGGTCCTCAGCGGCGGTGACAACGCTGTGCAGGGCGTCAGCGAACCCGTACCGGAGGCGGTCACATTGCAGAACCTCAGCCGCCCCAGCGATGTGCACCGCCGGGATGTGGTCCAGTGGCGGAAAGTCGACCGCGGGCCTACCTGCCAGGCCAGCCAAGGCGACGGTTGCGGAGACGGCTCTAGCGGCGGCGTCGGCAGCATGGGCCGATTTGGCTGCGGCATCCCCCGCCGCGTGGGCGGCTAGAGCGAGGGCCGTTATGTCGGGTGTGGTGTTCATGGGCCTTCCCTGGGCTCGGACTGGTCGGCGGTGGGGATGTGCCCGGTCCAAAGCACCGGGTGCAGCGGCTTGATCGTGCTGCACCACACGCATTCGACCGTGCGTTCAAAGACGCGAATGAAAAGGTGCGCCTGCCCGGCGTTCGCGCCGTGGTGGCAGACGGCGGGGTTGTGTGCGTCGGCGGCATCGACGGTCATAGGAACACGGTCCTGTCGATCGCGAGCGCGGGCCGCCAACCACGAAGCGGCACACCGGCTTGCCTGAGCAGGCGGGGAACGTCGTCCCTCTTGATCCTCTGCGTTACGGCGATCCCCGCGCGATCCCACCCTTGCTCGTACATGCGGACGCACCGGTCGCGAATCACCGCCATGTCGTCGGGCGTCCGTTCAGGCCGGTCCCACGCCGATTCCGCGTAGGCCCGGAGCAGGGTTGCGGCGCGCTCCGCGGTGAGTCCCAGGGCACGTGCAGCGTCTCCCACCGCCTCACCGCGGCCGTGGTGGCGCGCGTACAGCTCGATCGTCAGTTCGTCGTCGGAGGCGGACAGGAGATCGTTAGCCCACAAGGACTTTCCCACGGTCACAGCCGCTCACCTCTCGCACGGCCGCCCAGGTAGTTGCGTGGCCGCATTGCGATGCCCAGTTCCGACAGCATCCCGCGTACGGTGCCGTAGCCGACCGGGACCCGCGCTACCACTTCTGCGAGGGTGAGCCCGCTCAGGTACAGCCGCTTGCAGTCCGCGGCGACCTTCGCGCGTTCGGCCGAGGTCAGGCGAGGCTTAGCCAAACCGCGTTCTCGTGCGAGGTTGTGCGCGACCGTGTAGCCGATGCCGCACATCGCGGCGGCTTCCCTGAGCGTCTTGCCTTGGTGCCCCATCAAGATGGCGATCCTGTCCGCTACCGATTCCCGCGCAGCGCCGACCAGGGTCGGGCGGTACTTCCTCCTCTTCTTCGCGTTCGTCGCGCTGCTCATGACGCTCGACCCATGCGCACGCAGGCGAACTGCTCGGTGGGCGCGTCGTCTTCCGGAATCCGGTGGTGGCGTCCGCCTCTGACCTGGACGACGCGCGGCACGGGCACCGGGAACGGCTCGGCGTCGCCGACCATGGCGAGCGCGGGAATGCGCCTCGGCCCTGTCTGCTCGATCAATTCGGCGCGCGGCTCCGGGGCATGCTGGGACGTGCCTTCCATCAGCTCCGCGTAACGATCACGCTGTTTCCGTTGGGCGGCAAGAGCTTCCTCGGCTACCGCAACGGGATCGGCCACCGCCTTCGGTGCACCGGTACCTTGGTCGTCTTCTTCCTGGAGGAGCGTCCGCGCGTCGAACCCTGCGGCCTCGCCCTCCATCCGGCAGGCCCGGAACACCAGCACCGCCCCGACCAACAACACGATGCCGACCACGGCGGCGAACCCGTGCCCGATCCCGTACCAGTAGTCACTGCTCATCGTCGGTCCTCTCATCGTCAGCGGGATCAGGCGATTCCTGTTGCGCAGGGCGGTTGTTGGTCACGAACACCGCGGCAGCGAGCCCGGCGTACAGCTCGGCGGTGTCCTCCCGGCGGGCGTAGCTCGCGCTGCCCGCGGCGACCGCGACGGCCGTCGCCACGCCGAGGATGATCGCCAACGGGGTCGGGATGAGTTGGCCGTAGGCGGCGACGGCGACGGCGAGCAGGACGAACAGCACGAAGTGGAGAACAGCCGTGATCCGCATGCGGCGTGCATTCCGATGCGCGTCAACGGATTCGTCTCGTACGTGGCGGTCGAACTGCCGTTGAACCGGTGCCGGAAGGCCGCGAAAGATGTTGAGCATGTCGGCGACACCGACCGCGGGGGACGGCGTGGTCAGCGTGTCCACGGGGTAGGCATCCGGAAGCGGCGGTCCGACGAACGCCCACATGGCCGCTTCGCAGTCACACACGAGACAGACACATTTGGCCAGGTGGAAACCAGTGGGCGGGTCTGGCCGCCCAAAGTCCACTGTGTGCCGGTTTCTCCGGCACTGGCCGCACCGGTACGGCTCGGGCGGCCGGTTCACCGATTCCGCCTTGCCGCGTCGGCCAGCGCGAGCGTGAGGACGAACCCCGCCCACGCGTTGATGATCGAACTAGCCATGCCCCTACCCCTGTTCACCGTTGGGTGCGGCGGGACACGGTCCGCGCCGTGCCTCCCGTGCCCCGCCGCTGCTTCGGCGGGTGGACGGGACGGCGTCGGTGTGACCCCTGCCGTCCCGTCCGCCCGGTGAGCACGGCCGCGTCAGCGACCAGGCGTCCGGCCACGAAACGCCGGGCGCGCGGCCGTGCTCGGCACCCGCGGATGCAGCGCGGATGCCCGCTTACAAGCGGACGGGGCCGTTCCCGGGGGTGGGATGGGCGGCCCCGCCCGCCGAGCACCACCGCCGCGGACCGACGGGGGAGGGGTCCGCCGCGATCGCGTGCGCCGGGGGGTGCACGCGGATGGTGGTGCTCGTCTGCGGGGTGGACAGGGCCGCGGCTCCGAGCTTCGACCCTGCCCACCACCACCGAAGGTCACCAAACGGGGTTGACGTGCAGCGCGGGCGCTACTCCCCACCTGGCCACTCTTCAGTATCGACAAACTAGCAGTCGACAACTTGTCGGCAAACCCCCGTTAGTGGACAAGTTGTCGATTGTCCTGCGGGGCTACGCTTCGCGCATGGCATCGACGACTCGCCTCAAGCGCGTACTCGGCAAGCTGCTGGCAGACCTACGCGAACACGCCGGGCTGACCATCGCGCACGTTGCGAGAAGCCTGGGCGTAGAGGTGAGCACCGTCAGCAGGTACGAGAGCGGTGAGAACCGCATTCAGATGCGCGTCGGCCTGGAGCACCTACTCGACCTGTACAAGGCCACGGCCGAGCAGCGCGCCTTGGCGCACGAACTCTGGGCACTCACCGCCAAGAGGGCGAAGCTGCCAAGCCTGCCGGAAGGTACCTCGCTCGCGTTTAGGGAACTGGTGTCATCGGAGGGTGACGCGCACCTCGTGCAGCACCTCGCGCCGTCAGTCTTCCCGGCAAGGTTGCAGACCGACGCTTACTCCCTGGCACTGCACAGAGTCGGCAAGCGAAGTGATGAGGCGATCGAACGCGCGGTTGCGCTGCGACGAACACGCCAAGAGCAACTGTCAGGTACGCGGCCGTTGCACCTCGCGGCCGTGATCACGGAAGGCGTCATTCGCCGCGTCGTTGGCACTCCCGCCGAGATGGCTGATCAGTTGGATCGCGTGATCGAGATGAGTGAGTGGCCCAACGTCAAGATCAATGTCCTTGCCGAGAGGGCGGGACCGTTCCAGGGCATGATGTCCACCCTGTCGATCTATCACTTCCACTACCCGCCAGGTTCACGGGTTGCGTACATCGAACACGACGGCGGCAGCGACCTAGTGGAGAATGAAGCTGACGTGCAGCACTACTCAGCTTGGTTCGACGACGCGTTGCGGATGTCGCTCTCGGCGTCGAAGTCCGTCAAGCTGATCAAGGATCGGGCGAGGGAACTTCGAGGATGACGACAACGCTCATATGGTTCAGGAGCAGCTACAGCGGCCCCGGTGGCCCTAACAAGACCGACGACTGTGTCGAAGTCGCGTTCACTCCAAAAGGGATCTTTGTCCGCGACAGCAAGACTCCCCACGGCGGCGAACTGAGGTTCCCCCTACAGGCGTGGATCGCGTTCACAGAGCGGCTTGCTAGCTCCGCTGAACGAGCTACCTGGCCGCTCGACATCTATTCCCCCAGCGAGCGCGGCGACAAGTTCGCCGATCGTGGCGCGCTGGACTTCGGCCGCGCCCAGTGGCGCGGCGCTGACATGGACGGCGAGCGGGTCGAGTTCGCTTTCCTTCCGCTCGGTGACCTCACCTACGTCGGCATGCGGCAGCGCGACTCGCTCCCCGTGCTGGTCTTCGACGCGCCGGAGTGGGCGGCCTTCGTGCTCGGCGTGCTCAACGGCGAATTCACCCCGGCGCTCGCACCCGCGTAGCTGTTGCCGCACAACGAAACGGGGCACCCGGTCAGCCGGGTGCCCCGTTGCGGTCAGTCGCCGCTCGCCGCATCCGCCCGACCCGCACCGCATTCCGGCGCTTCTCGCGCTCCGCCTCCGCTTTGGCGGCCTCCGCCTCGGCTCGCTCCGCCGGGTTCGGTGCGCCGTCCCACTCCCAGCCGATGACGATCCGCGCTCCGTCGGCCCTGCACGCTTCGGCCACGCCGTGCACCTCGTAGTCGGCGCGCTCGATCAGGTAGCCCATGACGGCATCCCGCACCGCCTCCGGCGTGGCCGTGCCGCCGTAGGCCGCGGTGGTGGTGTCGGCGTCGCGGAGTACGTCCGGCGGGCAGGTCTCCACCACGGTCCACTCCACTCCGGCCTGGGCAAGCACGGCCGCCCGGACCAGGGCGGAGCGCGCCTCCCGGCGGGCCATCAGCTCTACGTCGTCACGGTCGGCCACGGCCGGATGCTATCCGTAGCCGCGCGCCGCGAAGGTCAGGGCGTTCGGCCCTGCGGGCGGAGCAAGGGCAGCGGGACGAAGTGCGCCGCGCGCAATGTCGGCAGGCTGACCGGCCCGGGGATCTCGTAGGTGACCCAGCCCATGTGTGCCCCGGTGATCGTGCGCCGCCACAGGTGCAGCTCGCCCGCCGCGCGCGTCGGGAGATCCAGCCCTTGCGCCTGCACGATCATCCGCCGCGCCTCGCTCTGCGGCCCCGGGTCCAGGTGCCGGTACAGCTCGGCTAGGTCGATCTCGACCGGTACGGCCGGATCGCGCACCAGGGCAACCAGCCGGTGCGCACCGACCCACTCAGTCGCGTCGAACATACGTTCGATAATGATGCCTAGAGCGGTTGACGTCCAACCCGATCATGCAAAAGGGGCACCCGGTCATCCGGGTGCCCCAGGGCTTGCCGTGCTGCTCACGCCTTGCAGGCGGTGTCCCCGCTCGCCTCGTTGCGGGAGGCCAGGGTGGTGCCGTTGTTGGGCGTGCGGACCGCCACGGAGACGAACTCGATCTTGGCGGCCTTCGCCGCCGCGTGCGCCGCCTCGCAGATGGTCAGCGCCTCCGGCGACTTCTTCGGCAGGTCGGCTGTGATGATCACAGCCTGGCCGTCCAAGGCGGTCTGCTGCACCTTGTCGAACCACTTCGCGTTGGGGTTGTCCTTGCCGAACTGCTTCTGAAACGCGGTCTCGGCCTGCGGGTCGGCGGCGTCGCCGATCCGGGCCGAGGTAGGTGCTGACGTCGGCGCGGTGTTCTGCGGTGCGGCGTCCCCTCCGCCACATCCGGCCAGCCCCAGCAACGCGACGGCGGCAGCGGCGGCGAGCCCGGTGATTCGGTGCATGATCCAGATCCCCTCTGTGTCGCGCTCAGGTAGCGCGCCCTGTGTTACGTCGTCCGACCGATCGGAATCATTACGTTGTGGTGTGCACACCATCGGCTGATGTGCACACCACAAAAAAGGCCCCCACCCGGTAAAACCGAGTGGGGGCACTCTGGGGCTGGCTATTACGTCCACCCCAGAACCGGAGGTTAGCACGCCCTAAATGCGCGCCAACAGCACGGATCAGATTGTTGTCGAACAGTCTTACAGATCGCTGACGCAGGCGGCACCGGGGCAGGGGCCGAGCGCACCTCAGGGCGGCACCGGCCCGTCCACGTGCGGCGTCGGCGGGCAGCCTGCCGGTCAGGTGCGGCGCACGGTGCGCGGATATTTATCTGGAGTAACTTTGTGGACCCGGCGTCGCCCGCGTGTGTTTACGCAGGTGCTGACCGTGAACTCCGCGTTTGGAGTCAGCTCACAAATATCATGTACTACCCCGTGCTCACATGGATTGACGACGTGAAGCACAACACTATTTCCGCTCATTCGTCCCCTCATTCCTGCGCCATTGCACTACCTGGTGCACCATTCCGGCGTACTCGCGCACGTCAACGTCGGCCACCACGTGCACCGCCCCGCACTCCCGGCAGGCCCACTCCGAGCCGATCCCCGCCCCTGCCGCGGCCACCTCGTGCGCGGTCGGCCGTCGGCACGGGTGGGTGCGCCTGCGCCACGGCACCGCTCAGGTCCCGGTGTGGATGAACCGGGCCGCGGCCACGACGTCGGCGCGCTGCTGGCCGAGCGCGGCGTGCGCGGCGGCCACGGCCAGCGCCCTCCGCGTCCTCTCGGCATCCAGCCCCACGGCCTCCGTCTCGGGGGCGGAGCGGGGCGCGGGCTCGTCCATCTCGGCATCGGCCGCGGCCACCCACAGCGCGGCAGCAACCTCCCTGGCCGCCGGGTGACCCAGGATCACCGAGTGCGCCGACTCCGCGGCCGGACCGGACACGAGCACCGTCTCCGGCCGCGCACCGCCGACGATGGCCAGCCCGCTGAACTCCCGTTCGGCACCGTCGGCTCCGTCGGCCAGCTCGCGCAGCCAGCTGGCCGCCGCGCGTGCCTCGGCCGCGGTGAGCGTGACCTCCGCGGCCCCCTGCTGTGCGGTCTCCCGCACCACCACCACAACCCCCTCCGCGGTGCGGGCCACCGCAAGGTGGTCTCCCGGCGTCGCGCTACACGGCCACGTCCTCAATGTGTTGTCCCCCAATGCTTTCTGTGTGTGCGCGCAGCTTCGCCAGCGCGCCGAGATGGGCCTTGCTGACTGCCTGGCGGCTGATCCCCAACACGGTGGCGGTGTCCCCGGCGCTGAGCTGAGGGCCGGACCAGCCGTAGAGGGCGTCAACTACCTCGCGCTCGCGCGGGCTCAGCCGCGCCACCTCGCGCAGCGCGCGCACCTGGTCGACGGTCTCAACCCGAGCCAGCGCGACGGCTGAGGCGGTGTCGGCGACGGTCTCGGCCAGGCTCACCCCGCCCGCGGCAGCGGCGTGCAGCGCCTCCGGCGTGCCCAACATCAGGTCACGGACCTGCCAAAACGTGGTCAGCGTCCAACTGTGGTGCTCGCGGGCATGCGCCGCGGCGGCCACCATGTCGTACTCCCCATCGGGACTCATCGTGGCACGCAGGGACTGCCGCAACTTCTGCGTTAGCCGACCGGGGTCCGACGGTTTGCCCCACACCTGCGTGCCCGCGACGTTGACCAGGTGGCCGCGGACGACCCTGCCGAGGTACGGCCCGAGATGCCCGCCGAAGTCGTGGCGGATCTTCCCGCTACGCGCGTCGGTGAGCAGCCGCTCAGCGCCTTCCTGGTGCAGGTCGTCCCGGTCCAGGGCCGAGCTGCCCACCGACCCGGCGGCGATCCGATCCAGCTCCGGCGCGGCCCGCAGGTACAGGGCGGTTTCGGCGGCGCGGTCCCCGTCCGCGACCGCCGCGACCAGTTCGGGCGTGCCTCGCGGGTCGGCGTACTCGGCCGCCGCAGTGGAGCTGGTGGCCAGCCTGCGCAGCAGGCGCGGCAGAGCCACGCCCCGGTGCTCGGCCGGTTTGCCGACATCCAGCCCCGTCCGGATGTCGGTACTCAGGTCCCGCGCGGTAGCCGCGCAGAAGTTGCACAAGTTTGTCCGCCCCCCTCTTGCGTGCGCGCAGCGTCCAGCGCGGCCGTCTACTAGGGATAGTCGGCAGCGCGGGCGGTTCCGCGGCACTCTGCGCGCGCCCCCGCACGCGCCTGATGCCTCCGCGCCGGGGGATGCCCCGGCGGGTTTCTCGGCTCAACAGCCGATCTGTCTACAGTGGACGATTCCTATCCCGTCAGTGACGGGCTAGCCCATGGCAGGCGGGAACTCAAGGCACGCAACAGGTTGCGCGTCTATCCCGTGTGTTCCCTGCCCCATCCACAGTTGCCCCCCGGCGTTGTCCGTCCGTCTTGTCTAGGTTGCTCGACCCAAACACGGCGGCCAGCCTTCCGCAACGGGCTGTGCAAACAGACCGGCCGGTCTGCCCTGATCGCCGCTGGCCTGTAACGCGCAAACGATCGCGCTCCGTGTCCAGAAGGTGACTCAGGCATAAACAGATTGCTACCGAGAGCACTATCCAAGGTCGCGCAGTACCGAAATCCCGGCACTGGTCACGCCGGTGATTACGCCTTTCGGGTGACGTCTGATTGAACGACAGTGAACGTGACATATGTCACGCTCGGTCGTGAGACACCGGTGTATCACCCGAATGACGTAGGGGTCTCTGACCTGCGGCTATCAGCCGACTGACGTCCCTGTGACAACGCCCGTTCGGCCGCACTGACGAACGCGGGCACGGCCTCCGCGGCGAGCACGGCCTGAATCGCGTGGGCGCGCGCGGCGTTCAGGCCGTTCGTCACGCCCTGTTCCGCCCGAGCCATCGCCAGCGCCTCCGTGGGCCGGAGCACCCCGCCGACCACCACCGGCGGCACCACCTCCGGGTGCTGGTCGGCGGTCGCGTCCGCCACGGCCGCCCAGTCCCTCAGCCGGTCTGCCGCGGCGCACAAGCGCCTCGCGATCACCGTGAATGTCTCCGCGCGCATGCTCATCTGGTCCCCCTGTGGTCAATGTCGACAGTCGCGGCGATCTCGGCCGCCCGGTGCAGGTAGTGCTGTGCCGCGGCCAGCACCGCCGCGGAGTCCCCGGCCAGCCCGAGCAAGCTGTTACAGGCTGGGCACAGCACCCCGCGCACGAACCCGGTCCCATGGTCGTGATCGACCACCAGCCCGCCGGGTAGCTGGTCTTCGTGCCGCCCGCAGATCGCGCACCTGTAGTGCTGGTCGGCCCGGAGCTGGTCCACCTGGTCGGCACCGAGCCCGTAGCGCGCCCGGTACCGCCGATCGCGGGCGGCGTCGCGCTGCCTCGGCCGGTACGCCCGGCGGCAGGCCGAACAGTGCGGATGCCGCCCGCTTCGACGGGTGGCATCCCTGGGGAACATCGCGGCCGGTTTCGCCGACCAGCACCGCGGGCACCGTCTCAGCTCTGTGCCCACGCCACCCACCGGGCTCGGTGCTCGGCAGGCACGGCGTCCAGACGGCCCGGCAGCCACCGGCCCAGCGACCTGCTGCCTTTGCTCAAGTTGCACGCCGCGCACGCGGGCGAGAGGTTCCACGCGGCATCGTCGCCGCCGTGCACCAGCGGCCACAGATGGTCCAGGTGCGCCGAGCGCGCCCCGCAGTACAGGCACAGATCCCGGTAGAGCCTGCGCAGCCACGGCACATCCACCACCAGGCGGTACGCGCCGCGCTCGGCCGCCCGCACCTGATGCCCGCGTGCCCGCGACCGATCCCGGCGCGACGGGAACGCCCGGTACGCCTGCGCCTCGAACTGCTCGAAGTACCGCACACTCAGGCGCTCGGCGGCAGCCAGCAGCGTGCAGACATCCTCTAGCTGTTGTGGTGTGCACACCATGTAGGGCACGGTGACATCACGCAACGCAGCGTGATGGGCCTCCGCCTGCCGGACTCGCCGAGCGAGATCCCCGTACACGGCAAGGGTTCGAGCACACTCGACCCGCCGCGCCCGTTTGAAGAACTCCGTTGCGTGCGCCTTGCACAGCCGCAACTGACGCTTCCCCATCGGGTAGATGCGCACCGATTCCGTTGTGCCGCAACCCGAACAGCGGATCACGACGCCAGTTCGTACAGGCTCCCCCACGAGCGCCCCCCAATCTCCAGATCCGTCGCCAGCGGTACGCCGGTGCCGAGGAAGTCGGTCACGGCCATGGTGTCGGCGATCTCCCTGCCCACCTCGTGCGCGATGTCAGCGGGCGCGGAGAACACCACTTCGTCGTGAACCGGCAGGCGCACGAAGTCGAGCAAGCCGCGTTCGTCCAGGCGTAACAGTGCATCGGCGAGCACATCGCGCGCCGTCGACTGAACGATGTAGTTGGTCGCGGCATACAACCTGTTGCGGTCCAACGGGATCACGCGCCCGGTCGGCGTGGTGACTTGCCGGAGCCCGTACTCCGCGCGCCGCACCAGCCGGGCCGAGTAGCGCGTGATGCCCCGATACACCCGGTCGTACTGGCGGGTGGCGTGGCGCACCTGGTCCACCGGGGCACCGGTCTGCCGGGCGAGGGTGTCCGGGCCGCCCCCGAACAGCTTTCCGAGCCCGACCGCCTTCATCAGATTGCGTTGCCGCAGCGTGTATCCCGGCCCGTAGACCAGCTCCGCCGTGTAGCCGTGCAGGTCCCGCCCGGCGCGGATCGCCTCGATCATCACCGGGTCGCCGGACAGGGCCGCAATGACGCGCATCTCTACGGCCTGGTAGTCCACCGAGCCCCACGCCGCCCGCTCGTCGTCGGCCAGCATGCCCCGCCGAACCCTGGCCTCCTTGCTGGGCAGTTGTTGTAGCGCAGGGCGGGAGATCGACATTCGTGCCGTGCGCGCCCGCAGGGAGGCAATCGACGGGTGGATGCGGTCGTGTGCGTCGCGGTAATCGAGCATCGCGCTCGCGTACGACGTGGCCCACTTCGCCGACCGTTTGCCACGAATCACCGCATCAGCCAATGGGTTCGGAGCCCGCGCGCCGATGCGTTCCCACTCCCGGTCCAGATCGGCGAGACTCATCAGCAACTGCTTGTCCACCTTGAGCGCGCCGCTCTCGGTGGTCTCGGTCAGCGTCTCGCCCATGCCCAGCAGCGCGCTGGACACCTGCCTAGGAGCGTTGATCGACCGCACCCCGAACCCGGCGGCCACGGCCGTCCACTTGGCGGCGTCGGCGAGCAGATCGGCTCGCAACTCGGTCAGGTACTCCGGATCAACTCGGACGCCGCGACGCTCGATCTTCGCGCACACCAGGGCAACCGCGTGCTCGAACTCCGCGAGCCGGGCGAAACCTCGCGCGGCCACGTGGTCGGCCAACACCGCGTGCAGCCGGGCAGTCAGGATGACGTCCAGCCCGGCGTAGAGGGTGTAGGTCGGGTGGTCCAGCGGGATCGCGGCCCAGCCAGTTTCCCTGGTGTGGCCGAGCTTGCGGAACACCTCGTGAAGCCCGGCGGAGGTGTCGGGCGCGCCCGGGTCGACGTGCAGCGCTGCGAGCCCTTTGAGCGTGAGCCCCGGGCCACCGTCCTCCGGGCCGCGCGGGTCGCACAGATGCGCCAGGATCGCGGTATCGGTCAGCCGTGGCCACAGGAGGTCCAGCTCGACCCCGGCGTGCCGGTCGAGCACGAGCGCATCGAACGTCGCATTGTGAACCAATAGCGGTCTCGGGCCCGTGAGCTCCGACCGGAGCGCCGCGCGTGCAGCTGCCCGCAGGTCGGGGCAAACTCCCTGCTCATCGACCGGCAACACCCACGCCTCGCATGCGGAGCCGAGTTGTACCAATCGCACCCGGAATCCCGGCGTGAAGGCGTTCAGCCCGGTCGTCTCCGTGTCCAGTGCCAGCGGCCGAGACCCCTGAGCCGCGCACCAACGCGTGAACGCCTCAACGTCGTCGCGCGTCTCCGGCACGCGCACGCTCACCGACTCCCCGGCAACGCGGTAGCTCTGTTCCCGCACAGTCCCCCTTCCCCCGGACAGCGCGAACGGGCCGGACCCGGTTGCCCCGGTCCGGCCACATTCGGTGCTGCTACGCCATTTCGTCTGTGCGGGCGCGGCGCACTCCGCGCAGGATCACTCCGCGGGCGCGGCGGGTGGTGCCGACCTTGCGCGACTCCATCGCCCGCCGAAACGTGATCTTCCCCCAGGGCCGCTGACCGCCTCCCTGTTCGACGTCCACCCAGTCCACATAGGACGAATACGCTTCATCTAGTGGAATCTCGCCGTCCGGGTCGCGCACTAGCACGCCGGGCAGGTACCCATCCAACTGATCGGAGGCACGCCGGTACTCCGCGACCGCGGCCCGCACGGACTCCGGCTCGCCGAGCCCGTCGCGGTACCACTCCACCGCCCCGCGCACCGCCCACGCCGCGATACCCGGTGTCTCATCCAGCAGCCGACCCAGCAACCCAGGATCACGTTGCGGCCCAGCGAACTCGCGCCGGAACGGGATCAGCCTGGTGCGCCGCCAGAACCCATCATCCTGCCCACGCACATCGGGCTTGTAGTTGGTGGCCAACAACAACAGCGCCGTCGGCGTGAACACGAACTGCCCCCGGTACAGCTCGCGCGCCACCACCGGATCGCCCGCCGTCACCTGCTTCAACAGCGCTTCGTTGAGCCGCAGGCCGTCCGACAGCTCGGACAGCATGGCTAGCCGCACCCCGCGTAGCGCCGCGAGCGCCGGGTTCGGCGCGGACGGGTCGAACGAGCGGGTGTAGCCGATCGCGGCCTGCGACAGGTGCCCGGTGATCCCGGCGAACACCCGGGCCAGGGTGTTGACGAACACCGATTTTCCGTTGGCACCACTGCCATACAGCACCGCGAACACGTGCTCTCGGGTGGAGCCGGTGATGCCGTAGCCGATCAAGCGGCGCAGGTAGTCCGGCAGGTCCGGATCATGCTCGAACACCTCGGCCAGGAACCGTGTCCACCGTGGACACTCGGCGTCCGGGTCGTAGTCCAGGTGGACGCGGCGGGTGAGCCGGTCCTCTCGCCGGTGCTCGCGCAGCGTGCCCGACTGGAGATCGACCGTGCCGTTGTTGAACGACAACAGATTCTCCGCCTGGTCGAACTCACTGACCTCGGCCGCGGTGATCGTGCGCAGGTGATCCAGGCACGCGCGGATCCCCGCGTCCATGTGCATCCGCCGGGTGCGCCGGACCGCGTGGGCGTACTCCTCGGCTTGCCGCTGCTGTTCCCGCGACCCATCGGCGTCACCGCGGGGCATCTCCTCCAACTGGCGGCGCATGGCGTCGGCGACCCGGTGACCAATGGCCCGTTCGCGGGTGCTGCTCATCGGCAGCCACACTTTGCCGTTCCAGCTCAGGAAACCGACGCCATCCACATAGGACGTGTCCGGGCCGACGATGGTCAGTGCCAGCCGTGCGTTCTCAATGTCGGTGCCCTGCATGGTGCCCGCGGGCTTGGACGGCGCGGTGACCCTGGTCGGCTCGGCCGACCACGGGGCCGCCGCGCCCACCGCCCGGTGCAGCTCGCGGGCGAAACCCTCGCCGGTCTGCGCCCGCCACGCGGTCAGGTCGTCAGCGTCGTCGGGGACGGCCAGCACGCGCGGAGTGATCCCGAGCGCGGTCAGCCCGGCGGCCAGCGCAGCGACGAACGCGAGCCCGGCAGGGTCGTTGTCCCCGCACAGCACAACGTCACCGCCCTGTCCGGCCACCCGGGCAATCTCGCGCGCGGCGCGCTCGGCGCGGGCAACCCCGGCACCCCGCACCGCCACGGCGGTGTATCCGGCACCGGCCGCGGTCAGCCCGTCCCCGGGTCCCTCGGTCACCACCACCGTGGTGAATGCGCCGTCCAGGCGGAACACCGCGCAGGCGTCCCACTGCTGCCCGTGCGGGCTGGCCAGGTTCATCCAGCGGGCCGGACAGCCTGTGCCGATGTCACGGCCCTGTAGCCCGCGGGGCACGCCATCGGCATCGGCGAACGGGACCACCAGCCGCGGGTGGGCCAGGTACCCGGCGGGCCGGTAGTCACGCGCCTGCCCGACCGACACCGTGCCGTCGTCGAACCCGAGCGCGAGCTGAGCAGCCGCATCGGCCGAGAGCCCGAACCGCCGCTGGGCGTACTCGGCCGCCGGGCTGTCCGGGTAGCGCTGCGTGCAGGCGTGGACGTAGACGCCGAGCGCGGCCACCGCGGCGGCGTCCAGCTCGGCGACCGGGCCGCCGGTCAACGTAGGCTCCCCGGTCACGTTGAACAGCTCGGCCGCGGCCACCTCGGCTGCCCTCAACACGGCATCGGTGGGGCACCCGGCGCGGCAGTAGACCAGCGCGCGCCCGTCTGCGGTGAGCGAGACGTACAGGCTTGGGCGGCCGTCGGTGTGGGCGGGGCACCGTAGGAGCACCCCGCCCGGCTCGGCCACAACGCCGCCGTCACCACCGAGCCGGTTCAGCAGTTGGTCTATGTGCACAGTCCCCCTGTCCCACAACACAAATCGGGGCCGGTGACTGTCTCCCCCAGACAGTCACCGGCCCCATCCCCCCGGGCATGGCGCGATCAGGCAGCAGCCGCCATCGGTGCCTCCGCCGCGCCCTTGAGCACAATCTCCGGCCGGTGGTACTCCACATCCCGGCCGGACTTGGTGGTGTAAGCGACGTGCACAATCCGTAGCTCCGCCTGCACCGGGCCGCCCGCCTGCGTGAGCTGGCTCTCCAACTCGGGCAGGTCGTTGACCAGGGACCAGGAGCCCGAGCTGAACAGGAAGTAGCCGAGATCCTGATCAGCGGCGAGCCGGAACTTCAGGCTGATGTCCGGGCGCGGCCCCTTGCCCGCCTTCGCCTTTTCCTTGCGCTCGGTCAGCGAGCGCGGGCAACCACACGGCTCGCCGCGGTCATCCTCGGCCAGGCTGTACATGCCGTCACACTGGTGAACAGGACCTTGCAGGCCGAGCAGCACCATCCGCGCCCGCAGGTGATCGGCCTGCTCGATCACGATCGGCACCGTCTGGACCTCGGTCATCACCTGGCGGTTGTCGGCCCGGTCGGTCTCCCACTCCTCCGCCGTACCACCGAACAACTCGGCGATCCGGTCGGCCACGTCCGGGTCATCGGTGGTCACGCGCCACTCCGACAACGCGACCGGCCGACGGCCGACCAGCATCCCCCCGCGGAAGCGACCCACCACGTCGTCGATAAACGTGTTGCGCGGCTTGGGCTTTGCATCCGGATCGGTCTCAAAGATCCGCAGCGACAAACGATCTCCCCCTAGAGTTGTGTTGCGGTGCACCGGCTCTCACCCCCATGAGAGCCGGTGCATCCGGTCGTCAGAGCCCAGAGACACGGCTGCGCAGGATCGCCCGGTTCTGTTCCTGCACCAGAGCACTCAGTTCCGATGCCAGGGTCTGCGCCTCATCCAGCCGCGGGAACCAGGTCAGTCGCCTGTCACCCACCTGCATCTCCAGGCGCAGGGCCTCTCGCGGCCTGAACCCCGACGGTCGAGGTGGCACCCTGTGCAGTTCCACCCGCACGCCAGTGGCGTCCAACACCAGCGGGTAGTTGGATGTCTGCTGCACCGTCGCGCCCTTCGGCAATGCAGATCCGTCGGGCTTGTCGGTGGTCGTGTAGGTCACGTCCCAAGTCGGCATGTGCTTGTCCCCCTTGCGTTCTAGGCTGCGCGGCGCTCAGCGCCGGTGCTGGCGGTCGTGTCATGAACGGGCGTGCCGAGCACGCTCTTGGACGTCTCGGTCATCCAGTCGAACACCGCACGCAGGTGCAAGAACGTCGCGAAAACCTCATCGTCGGCGCGGACCGGCACCAGCCGCCAGCCCTCCGGCCGCAGGTGCAGCACGGCGTGTGCGGTGATCTCTGGAATCGGCACCGTGTCACCGGCCTGCGTGATGATGTGATCGGCGTTGGCGTAGGCGGCGAGTTGCAGCGCAACAGAATCGTGCACGCCGCTACGGCTTGTCTTGACGTCCAGCATCACCGTTTCGCCGTCCATGCAGGCAATGGCGTCGAACGACCCGGCATAGCGGTGGGTGTCGCACCACACAGTGTCCTCCAGGTGGAGGAACCGCGGGCGGCAGGTGTTCAGGAAATCGTTGATATGCCCCAGATACAGCCCCATGTCCGGGTGCTGGCGGCCGACGGTCTCGCCGCGGGCGCGGCGCTCGAACAGGCCGTGTACCTCGGTACCGACGTCCGCCGCATCGGAGGTGACCCGGTGCGGGGACCGCTTGAGGTAGTCGACCGCGCCGGTGCGGTCACCGTCCACAAGCAACTGAACGACCGCGCCGATGCGGTCGGCCGCGGACTCCGCCACGACCTTCGCGGCCCAAAATTTCAAGAAGGGCTTGGGAAGCTGGTCGATCACGGAGGTGACGCCGGGGAACTTCTCCCGGGTCTCCGGGTGGACGTAGTAGCGCGAGCCGCCGCGTTTGATGGTGGTGAGTCCGGTCATGTGGCCTCCGGTGGTCTTTGGTGTCTGACACCACCGACACCCCCCGTGGCGG
Source organism: Crossiella sp. NPDC003009 (assembly GCF_053591555.1). Classification (NCBI taxonomy): domain Bacteria; kingdom Bacillati; phylum Actinomycetota; class Actinomycetes; order Pseudonocardiales; family Pseudonocardiaceae; genus Crossiella; species Crossiella sp. NPDC003009. Next base: position 20,309 of record NZ_JBSFUA010000061.1, read on the forward strand.
ACCGATCGGCAACCAGGTGTGACCGCGGTCACATAAGTGGAGGTAGGTTAGTCGCGCAGGCGGAGCAGTCCACTCAGCGTCCCCGCCTCCTTCGTCGTCCGCGCACGTTCTGCCACCGCGCGGGCCGCACGCAGGCGCAGCGCGGCATAGCTGCCCGGGAACGGCGACGTGAAGCCACCCCGCGCGGGCGGCACCATGCGGCACCAGGCCACGTCGTCTCGCAGCGCCTGCGCGATCCGCGCGGATACGCCCGCCCCCGGCTCTACGTCGTCGATCCGGTCGGCCGAGACCTGTTCCAGCGCAGCCAGGTAGCGCGCGTGCGCGGGCCTGTCCGCGGTCGCCTCCCGCAGGTGCCGGAGCTGATCCTGTTGTGCTGCAATGAACCTGCCGCGCTGGTCCATACCCTGTCCCCTCGCGTCGCCGGATGTGCCGCCCCGGGCGGCACCAGCACTATTCTATCATTTCCGTTGCAGGGCTTAGGTTTTCAGCGATGTCGCGAGCCTTCTGCGCCGTCTTCGCGATCCGTCCCAGCGTGGTCGTCAGCGCGGCGAGTTGTTCCTCGGTCACTCCGGCGGCTCGCTTGCCGTGGCTGTCGAGCTGGTCGGCGAGAAGGCTGAGGTTATCCGCCACTGCCTCAGCGCGAGCGATGAGAGTGGCGGCTGGATTTGCCTGCTGGATGGCAGCTTCTGCCGCTCTGGCCTCCTTGACTGCGCGCGTGACCCTGGCGTTGGTCGCCTGAACCGGCGTCTGTTCTGCGATGCGGTAGACCGCGCATAGTTCGGCGAACCGGCCTTCGTCCCCGCCTGCCTGCGCGCGCAGTTCGTCCCGCAGTGCAACCTGCACGCGTCGTCTGATGCGGGCTTGCACCGCCTGCGCCGCGTGGTCCTTCCCGGCAATCCCGGCGGCGTGCAGCACTTCGCCAATGGCGAGCTTGCACGCCTTGGTGGTCGCAGTGAGGTCCGGCTCGCCGTCTTCCCGGGTGAACGTGGCGCGCAGGCGCAGCAACGCCACAGCAAGCGCGTCCAGGTCGGTCCTGGTGGCCGTGTTGAGGTACTGCTTCGCCCGGTCCGTCGCGGCGATGAACTCAGCGCCACGGGCGCGTGAGGGCGGCTTGCGGGGCACCACGTCGGCACGCTCCCTGGTCGGCGGTCGGTCTGCCGACCCTAACCGCTCCGGGCAGCAGAACGCCGCCGGAACCCCGCGGGCTCCGGCGGCGTCGGCCAGGCGGTCAGGCCACGTTCTCGGCGGTCTCATCCTCATCGGGGTGGTAGAACCGCTGTTCGCACTTCCCGCACATGATCGGGGTCCGTAGCAAGCGAGCCCGGCTGATCGGGAAGCCGTCCGGATCAGGGCATCCGCACACCGCGTTGGGCCGTCTGCCTCCGCCCTTGCCGCCCCGGCTACCCCGGCCCCGGCGCTGCCCTTCGTCCCCCTCTTCGCCGCCGGACTCGCCGTCTCCCTCTCCAAGACCGATGGCGCGGAGCAAACGCAGGTCTGTCAGGCGGGCAAGGCGGGCAGCCTCCAGGGCGGCGATGGTGGCGGCGTAGCGCTCACAGGCCGACTCGGAGATGACCACCGCCGAGTACCCCTGCGTGGGGTGAGGCTTGACGCCCTCGGGCCACTCGCAGCCCAGCTCCGCAGCGATGGCGGCGAACTTGCGGTTGTGGCGGCCGTTGACGTTGGTGTCATCGACCTTGCGCACATGCGCCACCGCATGCGCCGCCTCATGGAGCAGAGTCTCCATGATCTTGTGCGCTGCCTCATCCAGCAGTTGGCCGCTGACGAACAACTCGGGCAGGGGGTCCGCCTGCGTGGCCTGGTCAGCATCGGTCGGGGTCTCCCACCGTCCGGCCCAGAAGTGCCCCCATTTGATCTTTCGGCCGCCGAGCCCCGAGCCGGTGACGATGACGACGCCGGGCAGTTCCGGGTGGTACCCCTGGATGTCCTGCCAAGCCTGCTCAAGTGCCTTGATGATCCGCGATCCGACCTTTGCCATCCCAGCCCCCTACGACAGTTACAGACATTATGTCCGTAATGTAGCACGGGGTGGTGTGCACACCACAACCCCCACGTTGGCGTGCACACCACAACCCAGTACTCAGCCAGCAAGCCTCTGACCAGCAGAACCGTCCGTACCGGCAGGGGTCCGCCGGTGCCCGCCGAACAGGCTGGCCCCTGCCCGCACCAGGTCGACCAGTCCCCGTGCTCGCCCGCCCAGCTCGGCCAGCGATCCCCGGTTGTCGATCTCCACATCAGTGGGGATCGCCGCGGACTGCCGCTCGGACTCGTGGGCGTCGGCGTCGATCCGGCCGACGTCCCGGCGCACCCGCACCAGCACCACGCCGAGCCGCCGGAGCGACTCCGCTTCGTTGGCAAACCGCACGTCAGTGATCACCGCGGGCGTTCCGGCGGCGCGCAGCTCGGCGATGCGGGCCACTGCCCGGTTCAGCCACACGTCCGGCCCGGCTAGCTCGCGCCCTACCTCGGTGCCTAGCCGTTGCAGGGTCCGCCGGACCTCCGGGACCCGGCGCTTGGCGTCTTCCCACCCGTAGCGGGCGAGCACGTCGAACAGGCGCACGGGCTCGCCGCCGGTCACGGTCACGATCGGGTCCAGCGCCAGCGCCAGCGCCCGGAGCGGGTCCGCCAGCGCGACGCGCACGTACCCGTGCGGGGCGAGCAGGGCCGCCAGGGTGTCTTTGCCTGCACCTGGCGGCCCCACCAAGCCGATACTCGGCAGGATCACGCCGCCATCCGGCGGGCCAGATCCTCACCGAGCCGGGCGGCAAGCTCCGCCTCGTTCACCCCGCCGACCTGGATGGCGTCGACCTTGCGCGCGATCTCGGCAACGGCACCCTCCACACGGGCCAGCCGGTCGTAGACCTCCCTGCGCAGCTCCGCGTACTGCGCACCGTCATGGTTCTGTCCGGCTACGCCCTTGCTGTTGCTGAGAACCCGGTCAAGCAACCGATCCCACTGCCACTGCGGCACATTCGCCAAATCGTCCCCCTGTGTAGTTCCCTTGATCCACGCGTTCACCGACGCGCGGAATCCGTTCATGTCGCCCGGCCACCCGTGCGGATCTGGCTTCCGCCCAACGGGTCGCGCGTATTCCTTGTGCGCAATGCACCGGTCGGCACCCAGCCCCACATGCCGCAGGATCGCGGCCACACCACGCGGGTAGCTCTCTCGCTGCTGCGCGGTCCAGTCCCCGCGCCCGGTCGATTCTGCTTCCACGCCAATGAGATAGTCGTTTCCCGCGTCGGTCGGGATGTTCGCGGCAACGCCCTTCCCGGCGTGGTAGGCCAGTCCGGCGGCGATGACGTACCAGGTTCCGTCGCGGCCGAGTCCGAGCTGTGCCAGCGGCCCCGGCAGGCCGGTCCGTCCATCCCGGACAACACCGAGCGACGGGTAGACACCGCCTGCCTCGGTTCCGGTGTGGTGGACCAGTACGCCGCGGACGGCGCGCATGGTGCCGTGTCCGCGGGTGCGCCAGCCGGGCACCTCGTGCACACGCAGTCCGGCCGCGCGGAGCACATCCGCCAGCCACGTCAACGAATAGGTCAGCGTTCCCCCTCGTGTCGTACTTCGACCGGTCGCCGGTCTCGGGACCACCGATCGTCATGCACCGCAACGGAAATCCGCAGACCCGTCACGTCCTCGGCCACGGCGTCCAGCCGGGTCGAGATCCCGTCCAGACGCGCACTCAGCGGCGCAAGCGCACTTTCCAGGCTGGTGACCGCGCCCGTGATCGCCGTCCCCTGTTCTGAGACCATGCGGCGCGACCGGCGCGCACTGAGGTAGGCCGGAACCGCGGCCACGGTCGTACCGGCCAGCGCGATCAGCGCGACCAAGATGGCATCACTCACTAGAACCCCTTGTCTGGTAGCCGAAATCGCGCGGCGGCAGGGGCCACACGCCGGGTTCGTTCGGCCACAGCGAGCGCTCCGGCCCGTCGGCCGAGTCCGCCAGGAACGCCGCGACAGCACCCGGGTCGATCTCCGTTCCCTCCGGCGAGGCCATGGGAAAAGCATTGCGGGGAGCCAGAAACACGTACTCCGGCTCCCTGAAGAAGACCGGGTACAGGTTGCTTTTGGGGTCGAACCAATCGAGCAGGCGGTTGGCCTGCTCACCGGTGAACACCCCGCCCGCGGTCAGGTCCTCGCGCGGGTAGGCAACGGCGTCGTGTGTTACCTGGCAACGGAACTGGATGTTGCCCTGCCTGAGTCGCGTCTGCTCCGTGGTCTCGCTCCACTGCTCCACCGGCATGCCGTGCAGCCACGCCACGGTCATCACATAGATATGGAACCCGGTGCTGGTGGACGGCGGCGCGAGGTCCCACACCCGGGATACGCGCTCGTGTCCGGACATGCCCGCGTGCAGTTGGATGCGGGCGCGCGCCGGGTGCATCACGTAGACCAGCCAGCGCGCCACCATCACCGGATACCGCGGGTTGACCAGCGCGGCGGAGTACATGTCACCGAAGCCGCCGTCGGTGCCTCTGCGTTCCCGGGCGTAGCTGGCGTCATTGGTCGTGAGCGCCTGCCGGTAGGTGAGCTGGCGGTCGCCGCGCTCCAACGCCGACAGCCGCCGGTCCACCCCGGCGAACTCGGAGCCCAGGCTCGGCGGCAGGATCGGGTTAGGCATCCTCGAACACCTCCACCGGTGCCACCGTGAGATCGGTGGCCTCGTCGCCGTTCGACTCGACGGAGACGGCGATTTCCGTTACACGCCAGTCACCCCGGATCGGCACCAGCCCTCCGCCACCGCTCACCGGCACCTGGTCGCCAAGGCTGATTGCGTCCAGCCCGATGACACCGGGATGTAGCCGTACCGTCGGCAGCACCACCGGCGCGGCTCCGACTCGTAGCCGCGCATCGGCCTTGGTCTTGAGGGTGTGGTACTCCTTGACGTCGCTGTAGCTGTCCACCTGGTCCAGCCGCGGATGCACGGTGGAGAACCGCTCAGCGCTTGCCCACACCTGGTCCGGTCCGTCGCCGGAACCCGTTGCCACAGCGAAGGTTCGCACGCTCTTACCGCCGACGGTCGCGCTGGTGATCTCGCAGTTGGTGCCCTCGGTGAGCGCGTACTCCCTGCGGCGGCCGGTGCGCGGGTAGTGCACCCGGAACGTGGTCACGATGTCGTCACCGTCCCAAGTGGACTCAAACGCGTGATCGAACCCACCGAGCACCGCGCCCAGTTCTTCGACCGCCTCGCCGACGGACTTACGTTCGCTGTCCTTGTACACGCGATCCCGGCGCACGCCGGTGGTCTCCGTGCCGTAGCGGATCATGCCCAGCAGCGAGCCTGGCCCGTAGGTTCCGGCGTGGCGCAGCAGGTTCCGCGCGATGTCGGCCTGGTCCACCTGGTTGTACTGCAACGTGGTCAGGATGGCGCGAAGCCGGTAGTACGACAGCCAGCCTTCGCACTGCATGGTGAGGGTGCCCGCGGCGTAGTCGGGATTGCCGTCCCAGTACAGCCCGGACCACACCATGCGGCCGGAGCGCTCGATATAGACCGCCGTGGCCGCCCCCGCAACGATGGTCTGTTCGGTCACAGTGGACACCCCGGGGTCCAGCGGGATAGTCAGTGACGCCGACCCCGGGGCGTTCAACGTGTTGGTGTAGCTCAGTTTTTCGGTCGGTAGCTCGCCGTGGATGTAGCCGGAGAGCACGTCTTGAAACAGCACCCGGTACGTGCCTGTCACCTCCCGAGGTAGTCGGCGTACAGCCACACCTGGTAGGTCGGCCGGACAAAGCCTGACGACGGTGTGAACGCTCCCCGCACGGTGATCGGGTTCAGGCTCTGGTCGTTGGTGACGACCCCGGTCCAGCTCACCGACTGGTGCAGAATCCCGGCACCTGCAAACCCCGAGCCCCGCAAGCGGGTGTCGGCCAGGTCCCGCGTGAGCCACGCGCCGGACGGCCAGTCGAGATAGATCTTCGACGATCCGGCGGTCCCTTCGTCGGAGTGCGCCTGCACAGTCAGCGCCCACCGCCCCGGGCGAGACAGGTACAGGGTGCCGCCGCTGGCCAGCTCGATCAGCCCGCCGTTGCGGCCCGGCGCGAACACGAGGTTGTCGACTTGGCTTTCGTTGATGCCGGGTCCCCACGCTCGCGAGCCGGAGAGCGCGTGCGAGGCCAGGGTGGCGTCGTCCGGTCCGAGCAGCCGCCAGGACTGCCCCGTGGTGGCCCAGGACTGCCCTGTGGTGGTCGACGTCCACACCGTGCCTGCCGGGGCCGTAGCGGGCCGTTCAGCACCCGCAAGCGTGACCCCGGCGAGAAGCTGCTGACCGTGGGACAGGCGCAGGTCCGCCAGCTCGATCGGGCGGCCGGACGCCGCAGAGTGCACCCACAGGTCGTAGAGCACCAGCGCCGCACCGGCCGCGGGCGGCACCGGGGACGCGGCAGGCTCGCCCTCCCGGACCGTGAGGTACCACGCCCCCGGCGTGCCCGCCTGCCCCGGCATGACCCGGGCCACCAAGCGGTCGATGCGATCGCGGGTGGCGTGCGGCGGCGTGACCGCCAGCGTGACCGGTCCGGCCGACTCCACCAGGTACACCCCGCCGGTGCCGTCGGCCGGTGCGGGCACGCTCGCCCGACCCGGGGTGACGGTCAGCGTGTAGTCGCTGCCCAGCGTCGCCGTCAGGTCCGCGGGCGCGACGCGTCCGGGGCGGTCACCGGCCAGCGCGGACAGCGCGCGACGGATCGGGTCAGCGTGATACTCCGCGCCGTCGAGCAGCAGCGGAGGCAGCGGCATTTTCTGTTCTGCCAACAGGTCCCCCTCGTTCAGATCCAGGCGGAGCGCCACTCCGCGGTCAGCTCCGGCTCGCCGCCGTCGGGCAGGCGCTCACCCCGAAACGCCAGCGCGGTTACGCCGGGCTCGGCGACCGGCCACCAGGTGTCACGCCCCGGTGTGACCCACCGCGGGGCGGCTCCGTTGAGCAGCACCTCCCGCGTCCCGGTGTCGATGTCCAGCCACTGCCCGGCCAGCAGCACGTACCGCAACGCCAGCTCGCCGCCGGTGGCCAGGTTGACGATCCGCGGCATGGCCACCGGTCCGGTCACCCTCAGCCGCGGGTAGGCCACGCCGTTGCCCGCGTTGTGCAGGCGCAGCACCCCGGGGTCCGGCGCGGACCCGAACGCCACCGGGAACGCCCGCGGGAACCGGATGCCGCTGCCCGGCTGGCCGGAGGGCAGGCGCGCACTGGCGTACTGCCGGTCCACGTCCAACAGGAACGGGTTCGGGCAGTACCACTCGACCGCGATCTCTGCCCGGTAGTGGGTGTAGGCGATGTCCAGCGGGCCGGACCGCTTGCGGACCTTGGCCAGTACGAACCGTGGCCCGCCACCGGCCACCCCGGGCAGGCGCAGCGACAGCGGCGCGAGCACGCCGGGGACGAGCGCGTCGGCGACCTGGTTTAGCACCTGCTCGAACTCGGCGCGGTCGGCCGCGGTGATCTCCACCGTGGCGGTGATGGTGCGCGGGCCGAGCCAGTCGGCCGCGGTGATCTCGCCGTGGCGGCCCAGCACGGCCCGGTCGGCGGTGCGCACCGGCGGCATGTCCAGCAGCCCGCCCAACTCGGTGAACGCCATCGGCGAGCCCGGCTCTCCGACGCGCAGACCGCAGTACTCCGCAGTCCACTCCGTCGCCAGGGCCACGGGCTCAGTCGGTGCGGTCAGTGGGTCACCTCCCCTGCGTGCGCAGAGACCACGCGATCTCGCGCCCGATCTCATGCGGGTCTGCGCCGGTGGCCACGTGCACCGTGATGTCGGTGCGGGCAGGCGGTGCGGCACCGGCCGCCGTCGACGGCCACCCCGACCAGGCAGCCGATGCCTCCGGGCCGCCAGCTGGCGCACGCGCGCCGACCTGAGCCGGTGCGACCTCCGGCCGCGGCGCGGTGATGGTCATGGAGTCGGTGATCCCGGCCGCCAGCGCGCCCGCTGCATCCAGCGCGGCCCGGCTGGTCTGGTCGATCCCCGCCGCGAGCCCGAGCGGCACCCATCGGCCGATCTCCAACATCACCCGCGACGGTGAGGCGATCCCCAGGGCGTCCCGCACCCAGTCGGGCATGATGCCCCTGAAGAAGTTGAAGATCTTGTTCTTGAGCCAGCTCACTCGCTCCTGGATGCCCTCCCAGAGCCCGGAAAGCAGATCGCGCCCCAAGTCCCACAGCAAGTTTCCGATGTCGCCGAGCCCGGACAGAATCCGTCCAGGAAGCCCGGACAGCCAGTCAAGGAGCGCGTTCATCCTGAGCAAGGCAGCCTCGCGAACCCGGCCGAACCACAGCAGCGCCTGCGTAGCCAACTCGGTGAGTCCGTCGAATACGCTCAGGACTTCGTCAATGCACCACTGCACGCCGTCGACAATCTTCTGGCCGACCCACTTGATCGTGCCCCAGACCGCATTCCAAGCATCCGAGGTCCACTGCTTCACGGTGTCCCAGTTGGACACGATCAGCGCAACCAGGCCGATCACCGCCGCGGTGATCCAGCCGACCGGCCCCATGGCCAGAATCCAGCCCGCTGCCATCTGCGCGCCGCGAACCAGGGCCGCCGCGCCCATGGCAACCCATCCGGCCACCACCGATGCCGCCGTTGCGGCCATGCTGCCAACCATGACCGCGGCAGAGCCGACCGCCCGCGCCGCCGTCAGCGCCCAGGCCCCGGCGACCGACGCGCCATGCATCACGGCGCTCCCTGCCATCAGCGCCCACGCGCCGACAACCCGGGCCGCCGTCAGCGCCCACGCACCGGCCGTCGTTGCGGCACCCCACACCGCGCGTGCCGCCACCATGGCCCACGCTCCTGCAACCTTCGCGCCTTCGAACACCGCGACGGCACCCATGGCAACGAACCTGGCAATGATCGTGGTGGTGACCCACGCGGTTTTCGTCGCGGCGGCAACGGCTTCGTACCGCGCGGTCACCCACGTGGCAACGAGTTTGGCGCGCGCAACGGTGGCCGCAACCCCCATCGACACCATGGCAGGCACGAACAGCGCGGTGATCGCACCGGCCACAATGGACAGCCACTCGTGGTTGTCCCCGAGCCAGGTTGCCAGCCCGGACAGGGCAGGGATCACGGTCCCCGTCAGCACCGAGCCCGCCACCCGCAGCGCTGGGCCGAGGTAGGTGGTCAGGAGCTGGGTCAGCCGCTCCACCGCCGGGATGACGTAGCTCCCCATGGCGGTGACGAACCCGTTTTGCAACTGGCGGATAAAGGTTTCCAGCTTCGATGCCGCCGAGCCGTGCAGGGCCTGCCCGGCGCGGTCGGCCGCTCCGGCTACCTGCCCCAGGGCGCTGACCGCGGTCGACGGGTCCAACTTGTACAGGGCCTGCTGAACGTCCTCGGACTTGGTTCCGAACAACTGCACAGCGGCGGTGCTGCGCTTCACCGGGTCCGGGATGGCGCGTAGCCGGTCCAGCACGACGTCCAATGCCTCTGCGGCCTTGGGGCCGCCCACAGCGAACGTCCGTGCCATCTGTGCCGCCGAGAGTCCCAGAGCTTTGAAGCCTTCGGCGGTGGACTTGGAACCGTCCTTGGACCTGATCGCAAATTCCTTGAGGGCGTCGGACACTACGTCGGCGTTGCGAGCGCCAGCTTGAAGCCCTTGTGAGATAAGGCCCATGGCCTGCTGACCGGACAAGCCAAGGTCACGGAACTGAGTCGGGTACTCCTCCAGTGAGTCCAGAAGATCACCGCTTTTGTTAGCGCCGAGCTGCATCCCACGGACGATCACGTCAAAGGCGGCATCGGCGTTGGGTGCCAGTCCGTTGCGCATCATCTGCGCGACAGCGTTGGTCACTCCACCAATGTCGACGTCGAACGTCTCGGCCACGGTCAGGGCCTTGCCGGTGATCTTCTCCAGTTCGGCCGTGCTGGTGACGCCGAGTCCGGTCATGCCCTGCGAAACGGTCTTGAGGGCGTTGGCGACTCCGCCGAAGCTCTCGCCGTATCCCTTGCCGTACATCGTTCCGGCGAGCTTGCCGTACTCCGCGGCCTGCTCCGCCGTCGCGCCAAGCTGTGCGCCCAGTTTCGCGCTGATCTTCGCCCGGTCCAGGCTTTCTGTGATGCTGGCTCCGATGCCGCCCGCGGCGAGCCCGGCGGCAGCGAACTTCGCCGCGCTCACCGCGGCCGAGCTTGCCGCTCCGCCGAGCTTGCCGACGAACCCCGCAATGCCACCCTCGGCCGTGCCGAGGCTGCGCATCAGGTCGTTGACGTCGCCCAGAATGCTGACCTGGATGGGTTTTGCCATGCCTCACCCCTTTCTCAGCGCATGACCGGAACGCGCCGCTCGCCGCCCGGATTGCCCTGCCGGGCTTTGAGATCGGCCGTCATGGCATCCACGAGCGCGCGGTACTCATCCAGGTGCAGCCCGCGGACATCGGCGAGCGTGAGGCCCCGGAAGTGGCCGATCAGGCGTGCATGGGTGACGGCGCGGGCGGCGCGGCCGGAGTGGGGACGGGCGCGGCCACGTCCCCGGCGGAAGGGTCCGGCGTCGGCGTCCCCGCCAGGTTGAGCTTGACGCTGGCCGCGTCGGCGAGCGTGGCCGCGGGGTTGGTGCGCCGCAGGACGACCAGGGCGACGGCCAACAGAAACTTGCCCTTGCGGGCACCGGGCTGGCCTACCGCGTCGATCGGAGCCTCAGTGACTTCCTCGATCGTGTCGATCTCACCCACGGTCAAATCATCCAGACGGATGTTCAAACCGGTCATGTTGTTACCCCCCACTGTGTTCAAGAGCCGATGTAGCGATCAATCAGGGCGCGCATGCGCGCCTCGAACAGCTCGGCGACCTGTTTGATGCGGGCCGCGGCGGCACGGATCAGGAACAAGTTTTCCGGGATATTGCGCGCTTTCCAGCCCCAATGGACGGGACCGGCGTACGGCACCACACGTGCGGAACCGGCCCGCACGATCGCGCCCTTGACGTTGGACGCCGGACGGATCGACGCCGCGAGGCTGCCCGAGCGCTCCGGTGCCTCCACCCGTGCGGGCGGCACCACCAGGTCCGCCGCGTCCTTGTGCGCTCCCTTCAGTTCCTGAGTGACGGCCTTGTCTTTCAGTTGCCGGATACTGCGGCGTAGCTCGCGGTGTCCCTCAACGGCGACCCGCCACGGCTCACCCGTCACACCGCCCGCCCTCCGATGTTGTGGTGTGCACACCAACCCCGCTCACGCGGCCCGGCTCCGGCCTGCCGGACGCGACTCACTGTCCGATGTGGACATGCCGAGTGCGCCCGCCGGGTCCAGATAGGTCACGGTCACCGTGTCGCCGGTGCCCGGGTCCAGAGCGCGGAAAGGCAAGGACATCTCCGTCAGGTCGTCCAGTGCCGCTTTCGGGCTCTCGCCGGTGAACTGGATGGCTGGCACCGAGATGTCGAATCGGGCGGCAGTGCCGTTGCCGGACTTCGTGATGCCGGTGTAGGAGATGCGCAGACCGAGAATGACTCCGGCTACGAACGCCTCGTACAGCGGCAGCGCAGCACGGTCGAACTCAAGCTCGAACTCACCCTCGTACTCCGGCAGCTCGGCGCGAACCTGCCTGCGCTTCAACGCATCCGCCTGCACGGACCGGCGGTCGGTCTTGAGACCACGCTGGCCCTTGAGAGACCACTGCTTCACGGGCACAAGGGTTTCGGTGCCGTTGCGGGTCAGGTAGACCGCGCCGCGTGTCCAGTCGTAGGCCACTGCCGCAGGCGGATCGGTGATCGGCAGAAACTCCGACTCGGTGACCGAGTGCGTCACCGTGCGGAAGTCAAAGGACGCCTTGAGAATGAGAGCTTCTTCAACCTCTTGGGTCAGCTCCCATTCAGTGACCGCACACCCGAGATGCCGGTAGGCCACCCTGCCGCCGTCGGCGAACGGCCGGATCATCTGCGCGGTCAAGCTGGCGTTGGTCGGCACCGGCGCGGTTCGGCACCGGATGGTGGCCGGTGCCCCGTCGGCACCGGGCGTGACCGTGGTGGCGTCGAAGGCCGCGGCCAGCAGCATCCCCGCACCGGAGTCGAGCACCGCGCACTCAATCTCACCCTCCCCGCCCATGTCGACAATGCGCCGCCGGTCGGCGCGGACCGTCTGTAGACCGGACCGGAAACCCTTGGCTTCCACAAACTCCCGGGTGGTCTTCCATGAGTCGGCCTGTCCTTCGTATCCCACGGTGGTGGTCGCGGACTGGCCGAACTGTGGCTCTGTACCAATGGAAATCGCGGCATCCAGTGCCAGCGTGATCGCCCCCTAGGACATCAGGTGTGCGCGAACGCGCACCACGTAGTCGATCTGCGCGGCCGAGCCCGCGGTGGTCTCGCCGTTGGTGACCGTGGCCCGGACCGGGCGCAGGTCGATCAGACCCGGCACCGTGGCAGGGTCGAACCCATCCAGCACCACGGCGTCGATCTCGGCGCGCAGGCCGTACACCGCGCGCTCTGCGCGTTGCGGGTCACCGGGCACCACGGCTACCGCCCGGACGGTTAACTCGGCCGTGAGCCTGCTCGGCTTGCGCCGACCGGCGACCATGGCCGTGGGCTCGATCGTGGGTTCGACGGTCTCGCCGAACCACACCGAGACGCGGCGAGCGTCTCTGCCCGGGTCGGCCCAGGTGACCTGTGCGCGAGAGCCGAACCGGCTGCGCAGCAACGCAAACAGCGCCTGTTTGGCGTCATAGATCACCACGCGGCCCCCTAGAACGGCGGCCGGTCGCGGTAGCGGTTGAGCACCGCGTTGCACTCCGGCAGGCTGGTCGGTCGCCACGCCCCGCCCGCCTGCGCCAGCGACGTAGTGCCGAACTCCGTGGTCATGGACAGCATGCGGTCTGGCACCCGTGAATGCAGGTCGACCAGCCACTGTCGAGCGATTGTCCTGACCGCCCAACGGATTGCCACCGGTGGCGGTTCGTCGATGGTCCATCGGCGTCCGGTGTAGGACTCGACCGCCTCGACAGCGAATCCCCGCGCCTGCAACAGGTCTGTATCCGGGAACAGCTCGGCGTCACCGATGCCGTCCAGGCGGCGCAGCTCAGGCAGAGTCGCGTACAGGTCCAGGGTCTTGCCTCCCTTGTGGAGGGACGGGCACGCCCCGGCACGGTCCTGTGGACCGCAACCGGGGCGTGCCTGGTGGCTACTTGCTCGCTGCGCCTGCACTGGCCGCGGGCAGCGTCAGCAGCGCCGACCCGGTGGTGTCGACCAGCACCGCGCCAGCCCTGCGGACGATCTTGAACGACGTCATGTCCTCAAGGAACTTGACTTCGGTACTGCGGGCGATCCGGTACCCGCCCGCGAACCTGACCGTGAAGCCCGACAGGTCTCCCAGGTACAGCACCGGTTCCGCGTGGTCGGTGAAGGCCGGATCGACGGCGACCGGCCGCCCCATCAGGGTCAGCGAAGACCCGTCCGTGGCCGACTTGAGCAGGTAGCGGCCCTCCGCGTCCTTCAACTTGCGGATACGGGCCACGGTCTTTCGACCCATGATCCACTGGGCGCGCTCGGCCTGCGCCGACGGCAGCAGGTAGTACAGGTCGATCACGGCATCGGTGATCGCGGTATCCCGCGCCGCCGTGCCGAGGGTGACCCGCATCTCCGGCGCGACGCCGGTGGTCGGCGAGAGCAGCGCCGCGGCGAAATCGCGGCCCATCTGGTCGGCCAGGTTCGGTGCCATGTCACGGGACAGGAACCCCACCAGGTCAACGTAATCGTCCTGGATCAGCTCGTTCGTCACGTGCGAGACGTAGCCGTACTTGATCACCCCGAGCGGCACCGTGTCGGTGGTCGGATAGTTCTCCGGCAGCGGCTGACCCTCGGTCGGCCGAGCCGTCGGGCGGGTCGGCCGCACCCGCGGGTAATCGATGATCTCGCCTGCGGTGGTCTCCAGAACCGTTGCGCCATTGGCGATGTAGGTCGAGCGCTCCGCGATCATCTGAGTCAGGCGCGAGTGCAACGTGCGCGCGGGCACCGCCTTGCTAGCTTGCTTGTTCGCATCGTCCACCGTGATACCCATGGTGGCGCGGAACTCGGCCGCTTCCCCCTCGCGCAGTGCCCGCAGGACTGCGCCGTCATCCTGTGCTGCCCGCTCCGCGTAGCCGGGCGTGCGCATGGACTTGACCACCTCGCGCATCTGCGCGGCGTGCTGCTCGGCCTGCCGATCGGCGGCCGTATCCAGCTCGGCGAACCGCGAGTCCAGCCGGTCCAGGGCGGTCAGCAGGCGGTCAACGCGATCCGCCTGACCGTCGTCGGATGCCTGCTGTAGCTGGTGTTCCACATGTGCGCGTTCCTCGGCCACCGTCTCCGCGGTCTCCGTCAATGCGACCCCCCTGGGTGTAGTGCGTGCCGCGGTGAGACGGTCCGGAATGGACCGCTTGGCCACGGTGGTGTCTGGATAGGCGGGCCGCGTCACCGGCCCCAGTTCGTGCACGGTGAAGCGCCGCAGTGTCCTGATCAGCTCGCCGGACTTCTCGTCGCGGGTGTACTGCTGATCGGCATCGGCGTTGTCCACTGTGAACGCAAAGGACGAGCCGCGCAGTACGCCGCGCTCGACCAGCTCGGCGACGTCGCGCCCGGCGCTGGTGTCGGGTAGGTCAATCTCGTACCACCCGCCGCGCTCATCCTCACCGGTCCGCAGACCCGCGCCGGAGCGCGCCAGCACCGCTGAGTCGTTGTGGTTGTAGGTGGCGTAGAGATCCGCGCCGGACATGCTATCGGCTCCGGCCCCCCGGTCGATCCGCTCGCGAAACCCGCCAAGGTTCTCGCTGAGCTTGTCGAACACGTAGGCATAGCCCCGGATCGTCTTGCCACCCGAACTGCCGTCCCCCCGGTCGCGCACCTCAACGGGTAGCGCGTAATCCCGGCGTTCGGTTGTACTCAGCCGTCCCCCTCTCCGTTCTCCGGCGGCACCGCGCCGCCCTCCACGGGCTCGCCCTCGGCCACCTGGTCGCCGTCATCGGCAGGCGCAGGCGGTGAGGCCAGCGGCACCGGCCCCTCCGGCGTCAGCATCGCCAGATTCGTTGGCACCATGGCGAAATCGCCATACCCGGTGGCGTCCGGCGGCAGATCCTCAAGCGCCCGAACCTCGTTGATGGTGTAGACCCCGATTTGCAGCCCGGTCCGATACGCCTCAAGGCGCTCGGTCAGCGCGCCGCGGGTGAGCGCGTCCAGACTGAAGCGGACGAATGCTCCTGCCGCCCGCGCCCGCTCGCCGAGCAGGGTGGTTAGCGCTTCCTCGATCCGCTCAGCCCACGCGCGAACCGAGAACTGCACGAACGCCGAGGACTGCACCGCCAACCCGGAACCCCACGACGTGGAGCCGGAGGCATCGGCGATCAGGTGCGGCGGCACGCCGTAGATACGCGCGATGTCAGGGACCGCGAATTGCCTTGTCTGTAGGAACTGGGCTTCATCCGGCGCGATGCTGATCTTCTCGAACTTGGCGTCCTCGGTGAGGATCGCGAGCCCGTGGCGGTTGCCTCGGCCTCCGTGGATCGTGCGCCACGTCTGCCGCGCAGCTTTGAGACCTTGGGGCGTCATGGTTCCGGGCACGGAGATGACCGCGCCGGGTACCGCCCCGTTGGTGAAGAACTCGGCCCCGTAGGTCTCGGCCCCAATGGACAGCTCGAAGGTCCTTTTGGCTGCCTGCAACGGGCTCACGCCCTTGATCTGACCAGTGAGCGGCAGACCGACGATGTGCAGCACGTCCGCACGGTCGAGCGCACCGACCACCTGCACGCGCCCTTGATCGTCCCCGGTGGTCAACTGGTAGACCAGGCGGCGCACCCCGTTGCGCATCGGCACGTACATAGGTTCCACGGCCGCGGCGGGGATGACGTCCAGCGCGACCACCTCGCCGCCGGAGCGTGTCACCAGGATGTAGGCGTTACCGTCCAACAACAGTGAGGTCATGACCGTTGCTACGAAACGGATACGGCGGGTGTCCTCGTTCGGCTGGTCGATCCACTGTGGACGCGGGTAGGACTCGCGCCGCCCGCCGGTCCGGCGGTAGGTCTCCAACGGCGTCGTCGCCAGCGTGTGCGCCAGCAGGTTCACGCAGGCGTAGACCGCGGAGATGGTCAGCGCATCCCGTGCGGGCATCGGCCCGTCGCCGCCGTGCTCGCGGCCGGTCCAGCCGATCAGCTCGGCGTTGGTGGTCGCGTCGGCGGGCTCGACCGGCGCTGCCCGGCGCTCCGGGGCGAATGCGGACATGAACCCCATCAGCGGCCCCGTGCCCGCACGAGGCAGACCGCGCCCGCGACCAGCAGCGCCCCGCGGGTGAGCGGTCCGGCCGCCGGGTGCAGCTCGGCCGCGCCGTCGGCGAGCTGCCAGCCGCCCGCGAGCGCGACCAGCTCGGCGACGTACTCGCCTGCCCACGCGCGGACCCGCCTGGCCCACCCCGCGACCTGCGCCGCGAACTTCGGCATGGGCCTGTCGGTCTCGGTCATTGCCCCCCTCACCAGTCGTCATCAGGTTCGTCACGCCACGGGTCGCCATCGATCAGGAACCCGTCGGAGCGGCGCTGTGCGTCGCGGTAGAGCTGGGCGCGGTGCAGCGCCATGACCCACGCCACCGCCAGGTCGATATGCCTGCGGCTGGTCGGCGATTCCTTGGTGATCCGCTCGCCCCGGGAGTCCTGTTTGAGGACACAGTTGCCCAGGTGCCGGGCCAGCGCGGGTTGCCCGGAGTGCGACACCAGCCCGTCGACCACCGCGGCGTAGGCGGCCTGCGTCGCAGGCACCATGCGCGCCACGCTGTTCGGGAACTCGACCATGGGCAGGCCGTCATCACTGAGCATCTGGAGCTGCACGGAAAACCACGCCGGGTCCGCGGCGACTTCGCGCACCACGTAGCGGCGGCAGATCGTGCGCACCCGGTCCATGACCTCGGCCACCGGGGTCCGCCAGTGCGGGTCATCCCGCGGCGCTTCCCAGTGCCCAAGCACTTCGCTGTGCAGGTCGCTCAGCCGAACACCAACGATCGCGGTGGAATCGTTGCGCCACGCGGCATCCAGCCCAACCACGATCTCGTCACCATGCTGGAAGCGCTTGTGCGGGGCGGCAAGCGCCACCCATGCGTTGTGCGGCAGCCACGTTGAGCCGCCACGGACAAACTGGTTGAGCCGGTACATCCGCCAGTTCGCCTCTGGGGTGCGCCGGAAAGCCGACTCGAAGTCCTCCCGGTTCATGATCGACCACGACGGATTGCAGCGCTCCCACACCACCGGGTCGGAATGGTCGACATCCTCGCCAGGCTGAACTCCGTGCCACAGAAGGAAAAGCGACGGGTCGTCCACCTCGCCGGAGTTGATCCGGTGGCCGTAGTCGACCAGCTCGGCAAACGGCCCGTCCGGGTACGGCCCGGCGGTGGAGATCACGAGAAACAGCGGCTCGTTCCGCTGCGCGCTGCCCAAGGTGAGCGCGTCGAACAAGTCGCTTGTCTTGGCCTGCGCGTACTCGTCCATCACCACACACGTGGGGTTCAGTCCCTGCTGTAACCCCGCATCAGCCGAGACCGCGCGGAAGGTGCCGCCGGTGGTGTGGCAGGTGATCCGGTCCCGCAGGACCGTGCACATCTGCGACAGGATCGGCGACATGCGCACCATGCGCGACGCCTCGCCGAACAAGATCTTGGCTTGGTCGCGGGTGTTCGCCGCACAGATGACCTCCGGTGCGGAGTCCCGGGTGTCGGCGCAGAGGTGGTACAGCGCGATCGCCGCCGCTAGTTGGGTCTTGCCGTTCTTGCGGGCGACGCCGAGCACCACCGTTCGGTGCTGTCGCCGCCCGTCCGGCCGGATGCGGTATGCACGGTTGATGAAGTCGTTCTGCCATGGCAGCAAACGGAATCGCTGTCCGAGGTAGGAGCCGCCGAGCGTCAGGTGACTGATGAACCGGGCGACCCGCCGTCCCTCCGTGCGCAGACGGCATCACCCCCGGTTCAGTCGTCCAGGCCCCCGAGCAGGTCATCCAGCGTGGTCCGCTTGACCGTGTTCGCGGCGATCCCCAGACGTAGCCGGGCCTCAAGGGAGAGCCCAAGAACGGACTCGATCGCGCGCAACTCGCGCTCGGTGTTCTCGATATGCCGCAACGCCGGGTGCATGATCATCTGGCCGGTGGAGCCGACCGCGGTCAGGCCGTCGCGCTCCACCAGGGCGACCAGCGCGGCGCGGCGGTCATGCAGTTCGCAGTACCGCGCGATCACCCACCGGTCGGTCTGCGGGTGGTAGGCACCGTCTCCGGCCGCCCACACCGCCCGCCACACCTCGCGCCCGGCGTCGCCGAGCCCGGCGGGCACGCGCGGGGCGCGGCCGGTGTGGACAACGGGGGCGTCGGGGGTCGCACCGGAGCGGGGGTTGCCGGACGGGTTCGCCGCGGCGCGGGACATCGGTCACCCCCTCAAGTTGTGGTGTGCACACCAGCAAGGCGCGCAGTTCTCCCTGTGCCCCAACAGCCCAGCTTGCATAAACCGGTTTATGTAAGTAGCTTGGACGCATGCCGACTGCCACCCCACTACTGACCGAACTCCTCTCCGCCCGATCGATCCGCGCCACGCTCGCCCGCGACGGCGACAAGCTCAGCAACATCTGCCTCTACCTGTTGGGTGAGATCACACAGGACGCCGCCGGATACCGCGTCGGCGACAGGTTGCCCAGTGCGGCCGAACTGTGCGAGATGTGGGACTGCTCCAAAGGCACAGCTCAAAAGGCACTCGCGCGGCTCCAAGACGCGGGGGTGATCGAGGGGCAGCAGGGCCGCGGCAACTACGTGACCTTCGACGTGGGCGCGGTCGCTCACCACCGTGAGCGCCTGGTCGGGTTGCTGCGTGAAGCCATCCAGGCCGAGAGTGCCCGACTGCTCGACGCCCTTGACCGCAATGACCTTTCGGCGACCATGGACATTGCGTCGGGGAGCCTGCCAGCACTCGTTGAGGACTACGCCGCTGCCACGGTGAACGGTGACCTCAGCTTGGCGTGGCAGCACCGAGAGGCGTTCGACCGGGAACACCGCGAATCATGATCGGATCAGACCGCGCCTCAACGAACTCCGCGCCTGACAACCACAAGGGGGAACCACCCATGAACCGCTACCGCAAGCTCACTGGCACCGGACGGGTCAACCACACCAAGGTGAAGCCGATCGTTGCAGGCACGCTCTTGCTTGTGCTGCAAGGCCGTCGTGATCGCCCGACGAAGTTTCCGTTCGAGGGGACCATGGGCGAGTTCGGATGCACCGTAGAGACCGTTAACGCCGCCTGCGACATCCTCGCCGCACACGGCGCTTTGCTGGTGCCGCCAAACCGGTACTACCCGGACGCACACTTGCCGACCCGCGCGATGCTCCTGGCGTCCTTCACGGAGGCTCAGCGCGCGATCGTGGCTGCGATCGACCAGAGCGTGGACCGGATCACGGCCACCGCAAAGAGGATGATCCACGAGGATGTTGATCCCGCTGAGGTGGACGCGGTTGAAGCGGAGTACCGCGCCCACGGTGACGCACTCGCCGACACGCTGATGCCCTAGCCCGCAGAGCCCCTGCCCGCGCGCCTGGATGGCTTGACCGTCCAGGCGCGCAGCCATGTACGCCGATTCGGTTACACACCAACGATCCACTTGCATGGTCGAGACCATGCAAGTAGCTTCTTGGTATGGACACCAAGCGCCCCGACACCGCCCCCGACTGGACCATTCCCGCCGCGTACCTGCCCAAAGACAACACGATCCAGTCGCGCATCTTCCATGACCTGATCTTGGACATCTGTTACCAGGACAGCCGGTACAAGAAGGGCGACCGGGTGCCGAGCGCCACAGCGCTTGCTGCTGCCTACAGTTGCTCGAAGTACACCGCCCAGGACGTGCTGTCTCGGCTCAACGACCTCGGAGTAATCCAGGGCCAGCAAGGTCTAGGGACCTACGTCGTCTTCGATATGGATGACGTGATCGGGCATCGGGGACGGCTTATGGCGCACCTCCGCCATCGGATCGACAAAGCCCACATGGCCCTGTTCGACAACATCCGTCGCGGAGAGACCACGGCCACCCGACACTGCGCCCACAACGTGCTGCCTCTCGCCGTAGAGGACTATTGCGCAGTCGAGGAGGGCAACTACTTCCTCGTCTGGTGGCACCGCGACTTTCTCGACGCGGAACGCGACGCGGAGAACTGAACACCCGCTCTCCTGCTGCTGTGCGCGCCTGGAAGGTCGATCCGTCCGGGCGCGCAGCCATGTCCGGGGCGGCCCTACGCTGCCCAGCCTCGAAGGCGGGTCAGGTTCACATCCGGCGCGAACGCCAAGAACGTCCCGTCAGCGGAAGCGCACCCGAGCCCGGAGGCGTACCGCCAGCGGCGGCCGGAGTTGACGCGTCCCATGTGGACAGACAGCCCGCGGTCGAGCGTGTCGGCAGCCAGCCGCGCCGCCTGGTCGCCGAGTTTCCACGCGGTTGAGCCACCGATGAACAACACGTCCACCGCCGACCACGGCACGTCGGCCGCCGTCATCCCGTCCTGCGCGCCCAGCGCCGCCCGGTACCCGCGCTCGCGGATCGGCTCCAACCACGGAGCCGACCGGGCCAACGTCGCCGCGGCGTCGCCGACCACATCCGGCGCGGTCGCGAACAGGCACCGGTCGGCGTGCTCGGCGTGCCGATCCAGCCACCGAAGCCACCGCGCGTCCCCGGGATACCCACGGCCATAACAGCCGTTGTCGGCCGCCCACGTCACGCCGAGCAGCGGCGCGCGACCCTCCGCCGGAGTACACATCTGCCCCAACTCGCCAGCGGCCATGGCCTCACGGATGCGGGGACTTGAAGCGTTGCCGAGATACAGCACGCCACACCACCACCCCGAGCACGAACAGCCCGGTCACCCAGACCGCCTTGACCACGAACTGCCCGACGACGGTCGCCACGGTGAACGGCAACCCTGCGAACGCCACGAACGCGGCCGTGTCCACCAGCGCCCCGACGGCGTTGGAGCCGACCAGCGCTGGCAGCCAGCCGCGGGCACGCAGGCGCACGAACACCGCCAGGTCGACCAGCTCGCCGACCACGAACGCCGCCGCGCTCGCCGCAGCCAGGCCCGGCGCGAACAACGCCGTGACCCCGGCACCGACCGCGACCACCGCAACCACGGCGCGCGCCCCGGCAACCTCGTGCAGCACATCCCGCAGGGCGAGCGTCAGCCCCGCGCAGTACGTCCCCGCCGTCACGGTCAGCCCGAACCCGGCGGGGATTAATCCAAGATGCGCGGTGAGCGCGTTCGCGGCGACCAGCGCCAGCAGGAACGCACCCGCCGCGGCGGCGCTTCGCGCCCGTCCCACAGCAGCCCCCATATGTAAGGTGCCGCGCGCGCTCGCCCCGCCGACCGGATCGGGTGGACGGGTCTCCTTCGCGGTGAGCGCGCGCGGCCATGGAACCGGTCCGGCGGGGGAGCGCGTCCCCCTCGCGCTCGACCCCACCGGACCGGTGATGCAACCCGAACCGGCGTACAGCGCTCGGTTCCGGGCGGACTCAGCTCCGGTTCATCGGCGTTCGGCTCCCGTTCACGGGGCCGTTCTGTGGCGGATGACGCGGTGCTGAGAGTTGGTTCGCGCAGCTCGCGCCGCACGGGAAGATCAACAAAAATCGGCCCTGCACTCAGGGACCGTCCAGAGAGGGGGCGGGGTGGTCTGGCCACCCCGGCGGCCGGACTTTCGCCCCGCCCTCCCCGTCAGCGCCGCCGGTGCGCGCGCTCAACCGCCTCGCGGCTGGTCTTGTCGGCGTGGCACTCCATACAGAGCACCTGCACGTTGCCGGGCTCATCCCGGCCACCATCAGCAAGCGGCACCACGTGGTCGATCCGGATCACCAACGCGGGGTGCCACCCTCGGCAGGTCACACACGTCGCCCCGCCCGCCTGGTTGACGATCCGGCGGGCAGCTCGGCGCGCGGACTCGCGGCCCGGTTGCCGGGCACCACCGCAGGCAGCGCACCGAGATGAACCGGGGACCGCGGTACGGGGGCAGGTCAGGCAGGCTCGCCGCATCCCCACCCCCCAACCCGTGTAGGTCCGTCCACCTACTACACCCCCTGCTTGTCAACCATCGACCAGGGAGAACGCAGGGTCCGGCAGGACCGTGACCTAGCTGTGACCTACCGCGGGGGAGTGGGACAGGGGGCCGATGTAGAGATGCATAGTTGCCCCCTGTTCCTACTTTCTCTATAGAAACCAAAACCAAAATTTATATAGGTTCTGGGAGCGGCCCCAACTGTGCATCTCTACATCGGGGCCGCTCCCCGCGTCCGCCGCGTCAGGCGACCTTGCCGTGCTCAGACGGCGCGCCTGCCTTGCGCTTGCCCCGCCGCTTCGGCTTCCGGGTCTTGCCCCGCATGTCCGTCACCCGGTGCTGGCTGCGGAACGCCTTGGCGAACTCCGGCTCAGGCTCGCCTACGAACCAGAACGTGAGCCTGTCCGGCGTCGGCTTCGCCCCAAGACGAGGTGCCTTGCTGATCCACACCTTGTGGATCAGCAGTGCATACATCTCGCGTCGCTCGGTCAGTCCAGCGCTCTCCCAGTACTCGGCGACCGCTTCAACCTGGTTGATGAACCCGGTACCGAGTACCTTCGCCTCCGCCTTGAGCCGCGCACGCTCGGCGTGCAGGTGGCTGACGCGCTCGGTCGCCTGCCCGTGAAGGCGGTCGTACTTCTTCTCACCGTCCGGGCCGGAGAACATGACGCCCCGAAGCTTCTCGTTGTCGATCTTGTCGATATACGCCTGTTCGGTCGCTAGCTCGGCGTCGATCTCCTGAAACCGCAGGCTGAGCCCTGGGTTCTTGATCGCTTCCCACCGCTCGGCGAGCGCCAGCACCTTCGGGTCATTTGGGTCAAGCGTGGCGATGTGGCTGACAATGGCGTTGCCGATGAACTTGTGCACGGCATGTTCGACCATGCCCGAGCCGATACAGTCACCCCGGGCCGCTTTCCGCATACAGCGGTACTGCGCGGCCCTATTGGCTGCGGGAGTTTTCCAGTCCGGCGTAGATTCGGCACCACATTCGCGGCAGGCGGTGTATCCCATCGCTTCCGTGGATGCAGGTTGGCCGGTTCGCTGCGAGCGGCTTGCAGGGATGTTCCGCAGCTCTTGAGCGCGCTCCCAGTGCCCCACGCGGCCCCCCAGCAGTTCCCGCAGTTGCAACAGTTCGCCGAGCGATACGACACCCTCGCCGCAACGTACCTTTTCCCCGGTGGTCGGGTGGTGCCAAAAGTCGCCGTTGTGGGGCAGGTAACCGGCCAGTACGGGTGATGTGAGCATGGCGCGAACGGTGGACTCACTCCAGTGATTCGGGTACTTCATGGGCTTTTCCCGCAGGGCAGCGGCTTTCTCGGGTTCGCCGATGCGCTCCATTTTCGCGATGGCACGCTTCCTGCTGGCCCAAGAAGGTGTGTCAATCCCGCGGTCGTTCAAGCTGTCTGCGACCCAACCGGTCGATTTGTTACCGTAGAGGACGGCGAAAGCGTAGTTACGCTGAATCTGGGACTCAAACGGCTCAAGCAGGAGCTTCTTGGCCGACGTCACGACGTTGCCGTACGGACGCTTTCCGATCCAAATGCCCTGGTTTCGCAGGTGGCTTCTGGCATCCGAGTAGCGCCCGGAGGTGTCCTTCGAGGACCTTTGCGCGATGTGTGCAGCGAATGCGAGGCTCAGCTCCCAGTTTTCGTTAAGGGAGTCGATTCCGTCTTCAATTGAAACGAAACGGCATCCCGTCATGACGACAACACGGATGATCTCGGCAGCCTGCAAGATTCCCTGTCGCGTTGCGCGGTCGACCTTGACCACGATCAACAGGTTAGCGCGTTTGGCGTAAAGGTCTTCCATCCCCTTTTCCCAGTCATCCCGGTACACGCCCGGGATGAACGCGGACTTATCGACGTCGGCGTACACGGCGTGCTCACGCGCGCCCAGCGCCTGCATGCGGGCCAGGGTCTTCGGTTCCTGGCGTTCGATCGACGTTGACGAGTCCTTCAGGTCAGAGATCCGGTGGTACCGGATGGCGACCCACCCGCCCTCAGGCGTGGTGTCGGCGACAGACCCGTAGTGCATGGTGCTTCCCCCTTCCCCCGGTGACCAGCATAGTCGCTGGTCGCAGCGGGTGTGGTGTGGTTTTTTGACTTGCTCAC
>NZ_JBSFUA010000062.1:0-41050 GCF_053591555.1 Crossiella sp. NPDC003009
GCCGTCGGCAGCGCGGCGGTGGCGGCCGCGCCGACCGCGGCGTACTGCTCGCGGATCAGCCCGCCGGCCTTGGCGCTCCACGGCAGCAGCTCGGCGTCCAGCAGCAGCCAGTCGGTGTCCAGCTCGGCCCACAGCCCGGCCGCGGTGACCGCCTCGCTGACCCCGGCGAGCAGCTGCTCGCCGCGGTCGTCGGCGAAGAACGCCCGCCCGGTGCGGGTGTGCACCACGCCCGGTCCGGCCACGCCGAAGCGTTTCAACGCGGTCTGCTCGTCGCGGCAGACCAGCAGCACCGCGCGCGAGCCCATGTGCTTCTCCTCGCACAGCAGCTCGCGCACCCCGTCGGCCCGGTAGGCGGCGAAGGCCTCGGCCGGGTGCTCCAGCACCTCCGGCAGGGCCGAGGTGTTCACCGGGGCCATGGTCGGCGGCAGGTACAGCAGCCAGCGCGGGTCCAGCGCGAACCGGCTCATCACCTCCAGCGCGGCCGCGGCGTGCTCGGCGGTCACCGTGACCCGCCCGTGCAGCTCGCCGGTCTCCACCACCCGCTTGCCCGCCACGTCGGCGAGCTCCAGCAGTCCGGCCTCGCGCTCCGGCGGCGCGGGCGGGACGAGCGGCTTGGTCGGCTCGTACCAGACCTTTTCCGACGGCACCGAGACCACTTCGCGCTCCGGATAGCGCAGCGCGGTCAGCTTGTTGCCGAACACCGCGCCGGTGTCCAGGCACATCGTGTTGTTGATCCACTCCACCTCGGGCGTGGGCGTGTGCCCGTAGAGCACCATGGCCCGGCCGCGGTAGTCGTTGGCCCATGGGTAGCGCACCGGCAGCCCGTACTCGTCGGTCTCGCCGGTGGTGTCGCCGTAGAGGGCGAAGCTGCGCACCCGGCCGGAGGCGCGGCCGTGGAAGCGTTCCGGCAGCCCGGCGTGCGCGACCACCAGGTTGCCGCCGTCGAGCAGGTAGTGCGAGACCAGGCCGTAGCAGAACTCCGCCACCCGATCCCGGAACTCCTTCGGCTGCCCGGCCAGCTGGTCGAGGGACTCGGCGAGCCCGTGCGAGACGGTGACCTTCCGGCCGGTCAGCGCCCGGTGCAGCTTCTGCTCGTGGTTGCCGCACACGCAGATCGCGGTGCCCGCCTCGACCATGTTCATCACCAGCCGCAGCACGCCGGGGGTGTCCGGGCCGCGGTCGACCAGGTCACCGACGAACACCGCGATCCGGCCCTCCGGGTGGCTGGCGCCGACGGCCTTCTTGTTCTCCCACTCCAGGTCCCAGCCCAGCTCGGCGAGCAGCGACTCCAGCTCGCCCCGGCAGCCGTGCACATCGCCGATCACGTCGAACGGCCCGGTCAGCCCGGTGCGGTCGTTGATCAGCGGCTCCACCACGATGGTGGCCGCGTCGATCTCCTCCTGGCCGTGCAGGGTGTGCACCTTGCGCAGTCCCTCGCGCATGAGGTGCTTCTGCGAGCGGCGCAGCTGGGACTTCTGCCGGGCGATCACCTCCGCGCCGAACTGGCGGTCCTGGCGGGCCGCGTTGCGCTGCACGCAGACCGACTCCGGCACGTCCAGCACGATCGCCACCGGCAGCACGTGGTGCTGCTTGGCCAGCGCGATCAGCGAGGCGCGCGAGGTCTGCTGCACGTTGGTCGCGTCCACCACGGTGAGCAGCCCGGCGGCCAGCCGTTTGCCCGCCACGTACTGGAGCGCGTCGAAGGCCTCCGCGGTGGCCTCCTGGTTGTTCTCGTCATCGCTGACCAGGCCGCGGAAGAAGTCGCTGGAGAGCACCTGGGTCGGCGTGAAGTGCTTGGCGGCGAAGCTGGACTTGCCGGAGCCGGAGACGCCGACGAGCAGCACCAGCGACTTGTCCGGAATGGACAGTGCGGTCATCGGGCGACCTCCGTGCGGCGGAACAGCGCGAGCTGGGTGGGCGGTCCGACTTCGGGATCATCCGGTCCGACCGGCCGGAACTCCACCGCGTAGCCGTAGCGCTGGGCGACTTCCTCGGCCCAGGCCCGGAACTCGGCGCGGGTCCACTCGAAGCGGTGGTCCGGGTGCCGGAACTGCCCGGCGGGCAGGCCCGGGAAGCGCACGTTGTACTCCACGTTCGGCGTGGTCACCAGCACCGCGCCGGGGGCGGCGCCGCCGAAGACCGCGCGGGCCAGCGCGGGCAGCCGCGGCGGGTCCACGTGCTCGACGACCTCCATCAGCACCGCCGCGTCGAAGCCGCGCAGCTCACCGTCCACATAGGTCAGCGCGGACTGGCGCAGGGTGAGCCGGTCCGCGACGTGCTCGGACATCCGGTCCAGCTGGAGCCTGCGCTCGGCATCGGCCAGCGCCCGCGCGGAGACGTCCACCCCGAGGATCCGGGTGAAGTGCAAGTCCCGCAACAACTCCCGCAGCAGCGCGCCACCACCGCAGCCCAGGTCGACCACCTGCCGCGCGCCGATCTCCTTGAGCAGCGCCAGGATCGTGTGCCGGCGGGCCACCGCGAGCGGCTCGCTGGGCACCACCGCCTCCTGCAACGCGTTGTCCAGCTCCGCCGGTTCGGTGTCGTCGGCCTCGGCCAGCCTGGTCAGCGCGGCGGTCACCAGTCCCCGGTGGTGCCGCAGGTAGCGGCGGCTCACCAGGTCCCGCTCCGGGTGCTCGGCCAGCCAGGTGTCCCCGGCCCGCAGCAGCTTCTCCACCTCGTCCTCGGAGACCCAGTAGTGCTTGGCGTTGTCCAGCACCGGCAGCAGCACGTAGAGGTGGTTGAGCGCCTCGGCCAGCCGCAGCGTGCCGGTCAGCCGCAGGTCCACGTACGGCGAGTCACCCCAGCCGGTCATCGGGATCGGCCGCGCGTCCACCGCCCAGCCCAGCGGCTCGAACAGCCGCGTCACCAGGTCCGCCGGTCCGTGGCAGGGCACCGCGGGCAGGTGGATGGCCAGCGGGATCGGCGTGGCGGCCAGCTCCGGGTGCGACTCGCAACGCCCGCCCAGCGCGGTGCGGAACACCTTGCCCAGCGCCACCGCGAGCATCGAGGAGGCCACGTACGGCCGGTCGTTGACGTAGCGGCCAAGGCTGAACGCGGTGTTCTCCCGTCCCCGCCGCACCAGCTCGATCGGGTCGAGCTCCAGCAGCAGACCGACCGTGCACTGATGTTCTTCCGCCTGTGGGTAGAACACGTGCGCGGTCCCCGCGGCGACCTCGAAGGTCTGCACCTTGCCCGGATGCTTGTGCAGCAGGAAGCCGAGGTCGGTCGCTGGCTGGTGCGTGGTTGTCAGGGTGAACAGCACGAACGGGGAGTATTCCCGCTCGCGCCGTTCCCCGCTCCCGCTTTAAGCCCCTTCTGAACCCGCGTCCCGGATCGCGGTCTCCAGGACGTCGAGCCCTTCGGCGAGCAGGTCCTCGCCGATGACCAACGGCGGCAGCAGCCGGATGACGTTGCCGTAGGTGCCGCAGGTGAGCACGATCACCCCGGCCGCGTGGCAGTCCGCGGTGACCCGCTTGGCCAGTGCCGCGTCCGGCTCGCCGCCGTCCCTGACGAACTCGATCGCCAGCATCGCGCCCCGGCCACGGACCTCGCCGATGGCGGGGGTGGTGGCGGCCAGCGCGCGCAGCCGGGTGCCGGCCAGGGACTCGATCCGGCGGGCCGCGGCGGCCAGGTCCAGCTCGCGCATCCGGTCCATGGTGGCCAGGGCGGCGGCGCAGGCCAGTGGGTTGCCGCCGTAGGTGCCGCCGAGGCCGCCGGGGTGCACCGCGGACATCACCTCGGCGCGGCCGGTGACCGCGGCCAGTGGCAGGCCGCCCGCGATGCCCTTGGCGGTGGCGACCAGGTCGGGCACCACCTGCTCGTGGTCGACGGCGAACCAGTCGCCGGTGCGGCAGAAGCCGGTCTGGATCTCATCGGCCACGAACAGCGCGCCGGAGTCCGCGCACCAGGCCGAGAGCGCGGGCAGGAAACCCGGCGCGGGGACGACGAACCCGCCCTCGCCCTGGATCGGCTCGATCAGCACCGCGGCCACGTTCTGACCGCCGACCTGGGCCTCGATCGTCTCGATCGCCCTGGCCGCGGCGTCCGGGCCGCTGAGGCCGTCGCGGAACGGGTACGACATCGGCACCCGGTACACCTCGGGCGCGAACGGGCCGAAACCCTGCTTGTACGGCATGTTCTTCGCGGTCAGCGCCATGGTCAGGTTGGTGCGGCCGTGGTAGGCGTGGTCGAAGACCACCACCGCGGACCGGCCGGTGGCGTAGCGGGCGATCTTGACCGCGTTCTCCACCGCCTCCGCGCCGGAGTTGAACAGCGCCGAGCGCTTGGCAAAGCCGCCGGGGGTCAGCTCGTTGAGCCGCTCGCACACCTCGACGTAGCTCTCGTACGGGTTGATCATCACGCAGGTGTGGGTGAACCGGGCGGCCTGCTCGGCCACCGCCGCGACCACCACCGGGTCCGCGTTGCCCACCCCGGTCACCGCGATGCCGGAGGCCAGGTCGATCAGCGAGTTGCCGTCCACGTCCACCAGCACCCCGCCGCCGGCCTCGGCGGCGAAGGCCGGCACGGTCACCCCGATGCCGGGGGCGACCGCGTTCTCCTTGCGCGCCAGCAGTTCGGTGGACCTGGGTCCGGGCAGGGCGGTGGCCAGCGTGCGCTGCTGCGGTGGTCCGGCCTGTCGGGTCATGACGGGACGCTCCTCGGGTTTCGTTGGCGCAGAAGGGAAACGACCAGCACGATGGCGGCGACGCCGAGGCTGACCAGCAGCTGCGGGCGGGTGCCGGAGTCGAACAGCATGCCTGCCAGCAGCACCACCATGGCCACGATGCTCAGCCAGGTCAGCACCGCGCGGGACTGCCGGATCCGCAGGTGCGACACCGCGATCACCAGCCAGACCAGGATCGCGATCGCGCCGGAGGAGTTGACCAGGAAGGTGAACACGTCCTGCGGCGCGAAGTAGTTGAGCACCACGGTGCCGAAGCCGAACACGGTGGAGACCAGCACCGCGGTGCGCGGCGAGCCGCTGGCGCTCAGGCGCTGCCAGGACTTCGGCGCGTCGCCGCGACCGGACAGCGAGAAGGCCATCCGGGAGGCGGTGTAGAGGCCGGAGTTGAGGCAGGACAGCACCGAGGTCAGCACCACCACGTCCATCACGGCGGCCGCGGCCGGCAGTCCGATCCGTTGCAGCACCGCGACGTACGGGCTGGTGGCCACGCTGGCGTCGTCGTAGGGCAGCAAGGTGACCACCACCGCGATGGAACCCAGGTAGAACACCAGGATCCGCCACACCGTCGAGCGCACCGCGATCCGCACCGCCCGCTGCGGGTCGGCCGACTCACCGGCCGCCACGGTGGCGATCTCCGCGCCGAAGAAGGAGAACACCACCACCAGCATCGCGGAGAACACCGGCGCGGCCCCGTTCGGGAAGAACCCGCCGTGGCCGAGCAGGTTGTCCGTGCCGGGCGCGGTCACCCCGGGCAGCGTGCCCGCGATGGCGGCGACGCCCAGCAGCAGGAACACCGTGATCGCGGCGACCTTGATGGAGGCGAACCAGAACTCGAACTCGCCGTAGGAGCGCACCGAGAACAGGTTGGTCGCGGTGAGCAGCACCATCAGCGCCAGCGCCCAGGCCCACTGCGGCAGGACCGGCAGCCAGCGGTGCGCGATCGCGGCCCCGGCGGTGGCCTCGATGCCGACGGTGACCACCCAGAACCACCAGTACAGCCAGCCGATGGAGAACCCGGCCCAGCGGCCGATCGCGCGGTCGGCGTAGCTGGAGAAGGAGCCGGTCTCCGGGTTGGCCACGGCCAGTTCGCCCAGCATCCGCATCACCAGCACGACCAGCAGCCCGGCCACCGCGTAGGAGACCAGCACGCCGGGACCGGCCTTGGCGATGGCCGCGCCGGAGCCGACGAACAACCCGGCGCCGATCACCCCGGCGATCGCGATCATCGACAGGTGCCGCTGCTGGAGCGTGCGCGCGAGGGTGGCCATGGGCCGAGTGTGGGCGCGGCCACACCGGGCGGGAAGTCGACGAAGTGGCTAGTTTGGAGTTCTCACCACACCACTTTGTCGAGGTACGGGTGCCGCTGACCGTGCGCGCGCTGCTGGAGCTGCCCGAGCTGGGCCTCCGGCTGCTGGCCGGTGCCCGGGAGCTGGAGCGGCCGCTGCCGTGGGCACACGTCAGCGAGCTGGCCGACCCGACGCCGTTCCTGGAGGGCGGCGAGCTGCTGCTGACCACCGGGCTGGCCCGGCCTGCCTGGCGGGCCTACCTGGACCGGCTGGCCGCCGCCGGTGCCGCCGGGCTGGCCTTCGGCACCGGGCTGAGCCACCAGCGGGTGCCTGCAGAGCTGGTGAAAGCCGCGCGGGCCAGGGACTTCCCGCTGCTGGAGGTGCCCCGGGACACCCCGTTCATCGCGGTCACCAAGGCGGTCAGCCGGGCGGTCGCGGCCGACTCCTACGCCGAGGCCACCCGGATGAGCGGGGCGCTGCAAGCCCTGGCCGGCGCGGTCACCGGGGTGGACGGGCTGGGCGCGGTGCTGCGGCGGCTGGCCCGCGAGCTGGACGCCTGGGTGGTGCTGCTGGACGTGGCCGGCGAGTCGCTGCGGGCCGCCCCGGCCAGTGCCAGGGGCCGGGTCGCCGAGGCGGCCGGGCTGCTGGACCGGCTGCGCGCGGCCCGGCCACCGGCCGCGGTCACCGCGCAGGCCCCCGGCGAGTGGATCACCGCGCAGGCCCTCGGCGCGGGCCGTCGCACCAGGGCGTTCCTGCTGCTGGGCAGCGCGCGGGCGTGGACCCCGGCCGAGCACCACCTGCTCGGCGCGGCCGCCTCGCTGCTCGCGCTGGCCCTGGAGCAGACCGGCGGCCTGGACGCGGCCGCCCGGCGGTTGCGCGCCGGTCTGTTCACGCTGCTCGCGGCCGGGCAGCGGGAGCTGGTCGCGGAGGTGGTCCGGCCGCTGTGGGGCGCGCTGCCCGCGCCGCCGCTGCGGGTGCTGGCGCTGACCGGTCCGGCCCCGGCCCGCGCGGCCGCGATGGACCTGCTCGCCGCCCAGGGCGTGGCCGAGCCCTGCTTCTTCGCCGAGGTCAACGACCGGGTGGTGGTGCTGGCCGCCGAGGGCGAGCTGCTGGCCTGGTGCCGCGCCCTGCCCGGCCGCCTGGCCGGGGTCCGGCTGGGTGTGTCCGGGCCGGTGACCGAGGTCGCCGAGGGACACCGGCAGGCGCTGGCCGCGGTGGACGCGGCCCGCCGCCAGGACCGGCCGGTGCTGGATTTCGCCGACCTGGCAGGGTCCGGCCTGCTCGCACTGGTCGACGGCCGCCGGGGCACCGCCTTCGCCTCGGCCCTGCTCAGTCCGCTGAACACGCACGATGCCACCGGACGCGGGGATTTGCTGACCTCCCTGCGGGTATGGCTGAGCCACCATGGACAGTGGGACCCGGCCGCGCAACAGCTTGGTGTCCACCGGCACACCCTGCGCAACCGCATGCGTAAGGTGGCCGACCTGCTGGACAAGGACCTGGACTCGCCAGGTGTTCGCGCCGAGCTCTGGCTCGCCCTGCACCTGCACCAACCGCACTGACCTCGCCACCAACGCTCGGGAGACGCACCCATGCCGAACCGCCTGGCCGCGGCGACCAGCCCGTACCTGCTCCAGCACGCCGACAACCCGGTGGACTGGTGGCCGTGGTGCGAGGAGGCGTTCGCCGAGGCCCGCCGCCGGAACGTGCCGGTGCTGCTGTCAGTCGGCTACGCCGCCTGCCACTGGTGCCACGTGATGGCGCACGAGTCCTTCGAGAACCCGGTGGTCGCCGAGCTGATGAACGCCGGGTTCGTCAACGTCAAGGTCGACCGCGAGGAGCGGCCGGACGTGGACGCGGTCTACATGGAGGCCACCCAGGCCATGACCGGCCACGGCGGCTGGCCGATGACCTGCTTCCTGACCCCCGAGGGCGAGCCGTTCCACTGCGGCACCTACTACCCGCCGCAGCCGCGCCCCGGCTACCCGTCCTTCCAGCAGCTGCTGGCCGCGGTGGTGGAGGCCTGGACCGAGCGCGGCGAGGAGGTGCGCGAGGCGGCCCGCTCGGTGGTGGCCCAGCTGACCGAGGCCGCCCGGCCACTGCCACAGTCCACTGTGGACGGTGATGTGCTGGCGCACGCGGTGACCGCGCTGGCCCAGGAGTTCGACGACACGCACGCCGGGTTCGGTGGCGCGCCGAAGTTCCCGCCGTCGATGGTGCTGGAGTTCCTGCTCCGTCACCACGAGCGCACCGGCTCGACCGAGGCGCTCTCGCTGGCCGAGCGCACCTGCGAGGCGATGGCCCGCGGCGGCCTGTACGACCAGCTCGGCGGCGGCTTCGCCCGCTACAGCGTGGACGCCGCCTGGGTGGTGCCGCACTTCGAGAAGATGTTGTACGACAACGCGTTGTTGCTGCGCGTCTACACCCACCTGGCCCGCCGCACCGGTTCCGCGCAGGCCAGGCGGGTAGCGGTGGAGACCGCGGAGTTCCTGCTCACCGACCTGCACACGGTGCAGGGCGGCTTCGCCTCCTCGCTGGACGCCGACACCAACGGCGTGGAGGGCCTGACCTACGCCTGGACCCCGGCCCAGCTGACCGAGGTGCTCGGCGCCGAGGACGGTGCCTGGGCGGCGAACCTGTTGCAGGTGACACAAAGCGGCACCTTCGAGGACGGCATGTCCACCCTCCAGCTGCTCGCCGATCCGGACGACCCGGCCCGCTGGCAGCGGGTGCGCGCCGCTCTCCGTGAGTCCCGCGCCACCCGCCCGCAGCCCGGCCGCGACGACAAGGTGATCACCGCCTGGAACGCGCTGGCCATCGCCGCGCTGGCCGAGGGCGGCGCCTACTTCGACCGTCCACAGTGGATCGACGCGGCGGTGTTCGCGGCCGACCTGCTGCTGGGCACGCACCTGGTGGACGGCAGGCTGCGCCGCGGTTCCCGCGAGGGCGCGGTGGGCGAGGCGGCCGGCGTGCTGGAGGACTACGCCAACACCGCCGAGGCGTTCCTGGTGCTGCACCAGGTCACCGGCCAGCCCAGCTGGCTGGCGCACGCCACCGGCCTGCTGGACACCGCACTGGCCCAGTTCGCCGACCCGGACCACCCCGGCGTCTTCTTCGACACCGCCGCCGACGCGGAAAAACTGGTCCGCCGCCCCAGCGACATCTCCGACAACGCCACCCCCAGCGGCGCCGCCGCCCTGGCCGGTGCCCTGCTCACCGCCTCCGTGCTGACCGGCTCGGACCGCGCCGGCACCTACCGGGTGGCCGCGGAGAGCGCGCTGAGCCGGGCCGGCGTGCTGGCCGCCCGCGCACCCCGGTTCGCCGGCTGGTGGCTGGCCGTGGCCGAGGCCGCCCAGCACGGCCCGGTGCAGGTCGCCGTGGTCAGCTCCGGCGCGGACAACCGCCGCTGGGAACTGCTGGCCGCCGCCCGCGCCGCCCTGCCTGCCGGCGCGGTGCTCATCGGCGGCGAGCCGGACGAACCCGGCGTCCCGCTGCTCACCGGCCGCCCACTGGTCAACGGCACCGCGGCCGGGTACGTCTGCCGCGGCTACGTGTGCGAGCGCCCGGTCACCTCAGTGGTGGAGCTGACCAGCGCCATCCGCCGCGCCGTCCAGCCCTGAGCCGCCCGGCCCCTCGTCCAGCCTCGGCGGCACCGCGAAGGTGGCGCCGCCGAAGTCCGGCGGGCTGGCGAACCGCGAGCCGGTCAGGCTGACCAGCCCGCCGAACCGGCAGCCGGCGAAGTCGGCCCGGTCGGCGAAGACGGCCATGCAGTGCACCGCCCCGCCGAAGGTCGCCTGGCCGAACTCGGCGGCCCGCTCGAACCTGGCCTGGGCGAGCTTCACCTTGTCCCGCACCACGATCGCGGCGAAGCCCGCGGTCTGCCGGAACCGGGTGCGGTCCGCGGCCAGCTCGCCCATGCCGGCTCGCTCGAAGTGCGCGGGCCCGTGGAAGACCGCGTCGCTGAGGACCAGCCTGCCCAGCACCCGCACCCCGCGCAGCGTGCACGGCCCCTCCAGCAACGCGCCGCTGAGGTCCAGGCCGGCCAGCGTCACCTCGGTCAGCGCCAGCCCGTGCAGCGTGGTGTCGGACAGGTCCAGCAGCACCGGCTTGCCCTGGTGCGCCCGCAACACCCGGTCCAGCACCTTCTGCGCTTCCCTGCGCAGGTGCCGCGCCCCCGGCTCCTGCGCTGGGATCGCCTGCCGGAGGAAGACGCACACGATGTCGATGACCTGCTGCGCCATGGCCGGTCGCGCCGCGGCGATCCCGGCCAGCGCGTACAGCGCGCCGACCCGCACCTGCGCGGCCGCGTGGCCCAGCAGCTCCACGGTGCCCACGAAGCCCTCGTCGGCCACCCGCTGCAGGTCGCGCTCGTGCTTGAGCTGGTCCAGCTCGTGCCGCTGGAGCTCCAGCGCCTGCCGCTGCCGCTCGGTCTCCGCCTTCTCCCGCTCCAGCTGCCCGCGTTCCTCCTCCACCCGCCTGCGCCGGTCGGCCAGCCACGCGGTGTACCCGGCCAGCACCGCGCTGACCAGCGCCGTGCCCGCCAGCATCGCGCTCTGGCCGATCTCCTGGCCGCTGGCCAGCAGCCAGGCCACCGTGCCGGCCAGCGGCAGGAAGGCCACGCCGAGCACCGCCAGCGGCAACCGCTCCCCGCGCCAGCGCCGCCCGCTCATCGCCGGTCCAGCAGTTCCCCCGCGCTGCGCACCAGCAGCCTGGCATCGGCCCTGACCAGCGTGGTGTGCGTGCCGGTGGCGTAGACCAGGTGCCGGCCGTGCCGCTGCCCGTCGTTGACCAGCAGTTGCCGTTCGAGCCGCCGCGGCGTGCCCCAGCGCTCCCGCACCGTGCCGCCGATCTGCGCCCGGCGCACCACCGGATCGGCCACCAGCGGTGCCAGCACGCCCCGGTCCGCCTTGGACAGCGGCCGCTCCCAGGGATCGGGGCTGCCCACGGTGACCGCGCGCAGCTGCGCGGTGGGCACGGACAGCTGGCGCAGCGTGCCGCGCGGGTGCTCCGGCAGCTCGGCCACCAGCGCCGCGGCCAGCCCGGTGTCCCGCACCGGCCGCAGGGTCAGCCCCTCGGGGGAGAGCACCGCCAGCCCGGCCTGTTCCGCCCCGCCCGCCGCGGCCAGCGCGCGCACCCAGCCGCCCCGGCCGACCAGCCGCAGGTCCAGCGACCGGCTGTGCTCGGCCAACAGCCGGACCAGCGCCAGCACGTCCTCGGCGATCCGCCGCTGGTCCCGGTATCCCTTGGCGGACAACTCCGCCAGCCCCCGCCGCAGACTGGCGGCCCGGTCGGGGTAGTCGCCGGTCTCCGGCGCCAGGTCCAGCACCACCGGCTGCGGCCGGTCCCCGTGCACGGCCTGCCACAGCGTGCTGAAACCCAAGCGGGACAACGGTTCTCGGCACAAGTTCGACATCGCCGCCTACTCGCCGATCACCGGGGGCGCCACGGTCAGGTCGGAGCTGAACGGGTCGTCCGGATCCGCCGCGACGTGCCGCAGGTAGCCCTGCTCCGGTTCGTCCCACCGCGGCGGCGGCAGCGCGGGCGGCGGGACCGGGACCGGCGCGGGCGCGGCGGGCAGCGCGCCGGTCGGCCCGAAGTTCGCCGGCAGCGGCAGCGGCTCGGTCTCCGCCTCGGCCGCGCGCACCCGCACCGCGGGCCGGACCGCCGGTGGTTCCGCTCGGTCGACCGGTCGGTTGGGCAGCCCGAACAGCACCGCCCGCTCGTACCCGCCCAGCACGTCCCGCGCCCGGTCGGTGACCTGCCGGAGCTGGGTCTCCGCGCCGTGCAGGTCCGGCGTGTGCAGCCAGGCCGCGCCGGTGGTGTCCAGGAACCCGGTGCTGTGCGCGGGCGGTGGTGGCAACTGGGCGGGCACGCTGGCCCGCACCAGGTCGAACTCCCCGGCCACGGTGGCGAGCAGCTCCCTGGCCGCGGCGGCCTGCGCCTGCGCGTCGACCAGCAGCGCGCTGGCGGCGTGGGCGACCTCGGTGGCCACCACCGCGCCCCGGTCGGTGTTGTGCCGGGCGAACTCGGCGAAGCTGCGGTGGTAGTCGGTGCGCAGCTCGTCCAGCTCGGCCCAGATCCGCTGCCAGTGCTCGGCGGCCTGGTACAGCGGGCCTGCGCCAGGGCCGGTGTGCACATCGGCGCAGATGCGCGCGATGGGCGCCTCAGCCCACCAGAAAAGTCCCTCGTTCCAGGTATTCAAGATTCCCCCTGCCCCTACGATCCGCTTATTTGTCGCCCGGTAAACCCGGAGCGTGCGAATTGTCACGCTCCACTGATCGGTAATCGGTTGCCATGTTCTCGGCGGCGCTGAGCTGCCTGCGCAGTTCGATGATCGCCTGATCCATCTCGGCCAGGAAGGAACCGGGTCCCCGGTCCACCAGATCGCGGTACCTGGCCATGGCCAAGCCGCTGACCGGGTCTTTCGCCGGTGGGGTCAGCCTGGCCGCGTGCAGCCCCCTGCTGCGCAGCGATTCGAGCCGGTCGAGCAGCGAGCGGAGGCGCGTGCTGAGCGCGGCCGCGCTTTCCGGGCTGATCCGCATGGTGGCCCCGGAATCGGGAGATGCCATCCGGTGTCCTTTCCCGACAGTCGAGAAAGGAGAGACTACGTCACCGGACCGACGAGCAAAAGTTTTCTCAGCTGGCCAGCATTCCCTGGTGAATGCGTTGGAACTCGGCCGGGTCCACCGCGGCCGGATCGTCCAGCAGCGCCAGCACCGCGCCGCGCGGGGTCAGCCGCAGCCCGGCCGGCGGGTTGGGCAGCATGTCGGCGCGCTCGGCGTTGAAGTAGGTCCACCAGCCCAGCCAGTCCGGCCACTGCCCCGGCGCGGGCACGCCGTCGGGCTGGGACTCGGTGAGCAGCCCGGACACCCGGTCCCAGGACAGCTCGTCCTCCACCCGCCCGAACACCGCGTCGAACCGCTCGGCCAGGTGCACCCACAGCTCGGTCAGCCCCCGGTGCAGCAGCCGGTAGCCGTCGGCCTCGGGCCGGGGCTCGCGCCAGGTGTGCGCGGCGTCCAGGGTCAGGCAGACCGAGTCCGGGGTGGTGCTCAGCAGCAGGTCGGTCTCCTCGGCTGACCACAGCGGCACGTCCCAGCGGCCGATGGCCAGCCCGTCCAGCAGCTCCTTGCGGCTGATGGCCAGCCGCGGCCCCAGCCGCCAGCCCCCGGCCGCCAGCACGGCCAGCAGCTCGTCGGCCCGCGCGGCGGTCAGCGGCGTGGCGAAGTGCAGCTGCCAAGACCAGTCGGACCCCATGGCCCCATCTTCACTGTTCTCCACGGGCGAACGCGACCGCGAAACGAAGTACTCGCCGAATGAGTTGGAAGAGGTGTAAGCATGTAATCAGTGCAACGAGGACAAGAGGAGAAAGCCATGGGGCATCGACACAGCGGCAAGGAAGCGGCGGGCTGGTTCGCGGGCAGGCTGCCGGACGGCTGGTTCACCGGCCCGCCCGAGGTCATCGTGGACCGCGAGGAGATCACCATCCTCGGCGAGCTACAGCCCCTGGACGGCGACTACCCGGACGAGGCCGAACGCGCCGCGGCCGAAGCCGGCCGGATCGCCCGCTGGCGCGAGCAGACCCGCGCGGAACGCATCGACATCGCCCGCCAGGCCGAGCACCGCTACGGCCGCAAGGTCGCCTGGGCGGCCCGCCTCGGCGGCACCGAGGAACGCTTCACCCGGCTGTCCGTCCCGGTGATGACCCGCCTCCGCCAGCCGGAACGCCTGGTGCTGGACACCCTGGTGGACGCGGGCGTGGCCCGTTCCCGCTCGGAGGCGCTGGCCTGGGCGGTGCGACTGGTGGGCAAGCACGCCGACGAGTGGCTCGGCGAGCTGCGCGAGGCGATGACCAAGGTCGACGAGCTGCGGGCCAAGGGGCCGGGGCTGTAGTCGCGGATCCAGTCAGCGGCGGAGATAGTTGTTGAGCAGCTGAAGGTGCTTCAGGTCGCGCGGTCTGCGCAGCAGTAGTTTCGACTGCCTGATGATCTCCAGACGCACGAACCGGAACCCGCCCACGGTGGTGGCCGTGTCGATGATTTCATCGGTGCTCCAGATTGTGGGGAACCACCCGTTGAGTACTTCGACATGGCCACCGGCGAGTTGGACCCGCTTGACGTCACCGAAGGGCGCGGGTTCCGGCGTGCCTGCCGCGATGGCCATCGCCCAGGCTTTTCCGCGGGCGACGACGTCCAGGTCAGACGGGTCGTCGATGAGACCGAGCGCGTACAACGGTGCGCTCCCGGCCAGCGCGTAATCACTGACCGGGAACCCGAAGGATTTCAGCTCCGAAAAAAACGGGTGGTCCAGCGGATCGGGCATCTAGATCCTTACAGTGCGGGCAGGCCGAGTGCGATCCTCACTGTAACAGCAATGCTCAGGGCGACAAGCAGGCTCGAGAGTGTTCCGATTAGAAAATACTCGATGAAGTTCTTCTCGTGAGCCTTCGGGTCTGGAATGCGCGCGAGTGATTTGGCGGTGATGGCCAGGGCAGCCGCGCTCGGCTGACCGCCAACGATGAAAGCAAACACGATCGCTCGTTCGAGCCAGCCGATATATTCGCTGGTAAGTGCCTGTTCCAGTGGTGCTGTCTTGTCTTTCTCGGGCAGGCCGATGAAGGTCTTGACGAGGAGCAATACCAGGTCGTTCCCGCAGAACACTGCAGCGAGCAGTCCAGAGGCCACCAATGCTGCTCGGTCGCTGGTGAGTATTTCGCCGACTTTGGCCAACGTGTTCCAGCCCTGTGCGATCAGGAGCACGAATAGGACAGCTGCGATCAGAATGGCAGCCGTCGCTACTGCTCGCCTCCAGGTGTCCTTTGCGAACTTTGTTGCGTTGTTGCCGATCTTTTTTCGATCTGCCGTTAAGTGAAGGATGCTTGCGAGAATTGTGGCCGTCCACAACACCCAACCGCGCCAGCTTCCGGCGAGTGGAATGAGAACATAGGCAGAATACAAGACAGTCCACAGAATTCGGAATACCGGACTGTGGCGAAGGCCGCGGTCCGGCAGGCTCAGCGGTAACCACAGTGCGACGACGAGGCCGAGAACTACTCTCGTGATTTCCACCTGCCCATCGTCCCAGGCGGGATGTCGCAACGAGGTCCCCGCCGGGTCTACCTACGGTTACGGAAGGGCACACTGCGGGGCTGCCGGGGTGCGGGCAGGCGGCGGGCGCCCGCACCCCGGCAAGTCGCTACGGGAAGAGCACCAGCCAGACCGCGATGTAATGGCAGACCGCGGCCAGCGCGGTGGCCGCGTGGAAGAACTCGTGGAAGCCGAAGACCTTCGGCCACGGGTTGGGCCAGCGGGTGCCGTACATGATGCCGCCGACGGTGTAGAACAGGCCGCCGACCAGCAGCAGCACCAGTGCCGTGATCCCGCCGCGGGAACCCAGCTCGGGCAGCACGAAGACGGCCACCCAGCCCAGCGCGATGTAGATCGGCACGCCCAGCCAGCGCGGGGCCTCCGGCCAGGCCAGCTTCAGCGTCACCCCGGCCAGCGCGCCGCCCCAGACCACGGCCAGGACCACGCTGCCCAGGCCGGGGTCCATGGCCAGCAGGCAGAACGGGGTGTAGGTGCCCGCGATGAACAGGAAGATCATCGAGTGGTCCAGGCGGCGCATCCAGCGCAGCGCGCCCTCGGTCACCCAGGTGCGCCGGTGGTACAGCGCGCTGATGCCGAACAGGCCGAGGATGGTCACGGTGTAGATCGAGGTGGCCAGGGCCGCCCGCGCGGAGACCGAGCCGGCGGCCACCGCGATC
This sequence comes from Crossiella sp. NPDC003009, assembly GCF_053591555.1. Classification (NCBI taxonomy): domain Bacteria; kingdom Bacillati; phylum Actinomycetota; class Actinomycetes; order Pseudonocardiales; family Pseudonocardiaceae; genus Crossiella; species Crossiella sp. NPDC003009. The sequence goes on from NZ_JBSFUA010000062.1 coordinate 15,731, forward strand.
AGCGTTCCGCCCGCGACCAGCGAGACGAAGAAGGACCACAGGTGGATCCAGCCGCGCATCCGCGGCTTGACGATCTGGTCCGGGGGTGTGGGAAGGGTCGCGGATGACACCTGTCAAGGTTACGGCACCGTAGGTTACGCACTGGTTATGTTGTGGTCAGCTGCACATCACTTCAGCCGGTGAGGTTGCGGTGGTCGACGAGGATGCACCGGTCCGCCACCACGTCCAGCCCGGCCGCGGCCGCCTTCTGACAGGACTCCTCCTCGACGATGCCGAGCTGGAGCCACAGCGCGCCCGCGCCGACCTCGATGGCCTGCTCCGCCACCGGCGGGACCGACTCGGCGCGGCGGAAGACGTCCACGATGTCGATGTGCTCCGGCACCGAGGCCAGGTCCGGGTAGACCGGCATGCCGCGGAACTCGCGTAGCGCCGGGTTCACCGGGAACACCCGGAAGCCCTGCTGGTGCAGGTACTGCGCGATCTGATGGCTCGGCCGGTCCGGCCGGGCGCTGACGCCGACCACGGCCACGGTGCGGGCGGTGCGCACGAGCCGTGCGATCACCTCGGGGTCCTGCCACTGGGGGTGCACACGAACAGTGTGCCTGGGTATCGGCGTACGCTGCGCGGACGTGGGTGTACGTCAGCGAGTACGCGATCTGCTCGAAATCGGTTACGAGTGGCGGCTGCGCCGTGGCCTGATCGGGGTGGAGCATCCCCGCCACGTCGGCGTGATCCTGGACGGAAACCGCAGATGGGCCAAGGAAGCCGGGCTCGTCGACGTCAACGACGGGCACCGGATCGGCGCGCAGAAGATCGAGCAGATGCTCGGCTGGTGCCGTGAGGTCGGCGTCGAGGTGGTCACCCTGTGGCTGCTCTCCACTGACAACCTGGACCGGCCGCCGGAGGAGCTGAACCCGCTGCTGGACATCATCGCCGGCGTGGTGGACGAGCTCACCGAGCCCGGCACCGGCCTGCGGGTGCGCATCGTGGGCGCGCTGGACCTGCTGCCCACCGAGACCGCGGCGCGGCTGTCCGCGGCGGCGCTGCGCACCAGGGACCGCGACGGCATGGAGGTCAACGTCGCGGTCGGCTACGGCGGCCGCAGGGAGATCGCCGACGCGGTGCGCAAACTGCTGCTCCAGCACGCCGAGGCCGGCACCACCATCGAGGAGCTGGCCGAGGTCCTCGACGTCGACCACATCGCCGAGCACCTGTACACCTCTGGTCAGCCCGACCCGGACCTGCTCATCCGCACCTCCGGCGAACAGCGCCTCTCCGGCTTCCTGCTCTGGCAGTCCGCGCACTCGGAGTTCTGGTTCTGCGAGGCCTATTGGCCGGAGTTCCGCCGCATCGACTTCCTGCGCGCGCTGCGTGCCTACGCCGCCCGGCACCGGCGTTTCGGCTCGTAGTCCCGGACCGCTGGCGTAGGGTCCGCGCGGTGGAGGGACATCAGCTCGTACGCGAGTACCTGTTGCTCGGCCTGCGGTTCGACCGCCTGGTCGACGGTTTCGTCGACGCCTACACCGGCGATCCCGCGCTGCGGCGGCAGGTGCTCGCCGAAGCCCGCCCCGACCCCGCGGCACTGGCCGCCAGGGCCAGGGAGCTGCGCGCCGAGCTGGCCGGGATCAACCTCGAACCGGAACGCGTCGCCTTCCTGGACGCGCACCTGGTCGCGCTGGAGTGCTCCGGCCGCAAGCTCGCCGGGGAAGCGGTCTCCTTCGTCGAGGAGGTCGAGGCCTACTTCCAGGTCCGGATCACCCCCGGCGAACAGGACGACTACCGCGCCGCGCACGCCGAGCTGTCGGACCTGCTGCCCGGCGAGGGCTCGCTGGAAACCCGCCTGAGCACCTTCCGCGCTCGCGACCTGGTCCCCCCGGACAAGCTGGAACCCGCGGTGCACGCCCTCTCCAGCGCGCTGCGCGACGAGGTCCGCACCACCTTCGGCCTGCCGGAGCAGGAGGTGGTGGACTACGAGATCGTCGCGGACAAACCGTGGAGCGGCTTCAACTACTACCTCGGCGACTACCACTCCAAGGTCGCCATCAACGCCGATTTGGGCCACCGCATGGCCAACCTCCCGCACCTGGTCGCCCACGAGTCCTACCCCGGCCACCACACCGAACACTGCCGCAAGGAAGCGGGCCTGGTCGGCACCCTCGGTCAGTCCGAACAAACGATCTTCCTGGTCAACACCCCGCAATGCCTGATGGCCGAAGGCCTCGCCGACCTGGGCCTGCACGCCGTCATCGGCTCCGGCTGGGGCACCTGGACCCAGGAGATCGTCGCCGACCTGGGCCTGCGCATGGAAGGCGAACAACAGGAACGCCTCGAAGGCGCCCTGGACAAACTCGCCACGGTCCGCCAAGACGCCGCCCTCATGCTGCACGACCGGGGCGCCGACGTGGACGAGGTAGCCATGTTCCTGCGCCGCTGGCTGCTGTGCACGGACGCGCGTGCCCGGCAGATGATCCGGTTCCTGTCGGATCCGCTGTGGCGGGCGTATACGACGACGTATGTGGAGGGGTACCGGCTGCTGCGGACGTGGTTGAACGCGCGGCCTTCGGGGGAGACGGTGGCGGAGCGGTATCGGCGGTTGCTGGATGAGCCGTTGATTCCGGCTGGGGTGCGGGCGGAGATCGCGGCGGACATCCCGGCGGTGCCGAGGGTCAGGTGAGCGCTCCGGTTCGGTTCGCTGGCCCAGGCTCAATGTGACCGGTCGTCTTAGAGGTAGGGCGAATCCTGGGCGGGAGCGAATCCGGGCGAAGCCGCGCCCGGGCCTTTAAGACGACCGGTCACATTCGCCGGTTGCCTGAGACGACCGGTCACATTCGCTGCTTCTTAAAGACGACCGGTCATATTTAGCGCAGACCCAAGACGACCGGTCACATTGCCTGGCGGCCTGGCTGGCTGAGTGGCTGGCCGGTCGGGCGGTGCCAGTGGCGCTGTGTCGATCACCGGCAAGGCAAGCGAGACTGCCGATGACCGCCACCCCACAACCAGAAAGCACGGTGAGATGACCGGTCACATTCCAGGGCGGGTGCTGTGTGTTGGGCTGGCGACCCTCGACGTCCTGCACCGCGTCCCCGACTTCCCCGCCCCCAACCGCAAGGTCACCGCGACCCGTCAAGACGTCGCCGCTGGTGGTCCCGCATGTAACGCCGCGGTTACCGCTGCCGCCACCGGATCCGCCGTCACTCTCCTGACCGCACTCGGAGATCACCCGTTGGCACGTCTCATCCACCAGGAACTGACTGGTTTCGGTATAACCGTGCGTGACTGCACGCCCGACCGGCAGCTGCCGCCCGCGGTCTCCGCGATCACCGTGCATGAGCGGACCGGGGACCGGAACATCGTGTCCACCGACGCGGGTGGGGTGTCCGCGACACCGCCGGCGGACCTGTCCGAGTTGCTCGCCGCGGCCGACGTTGTGCTCATCGACGGCCACCATCCGGACCTGGCCAGGGCCGCCGTCCGGGCCAGTGCGCCGGTGGTCTTCGACGCGGGGCGGTACCGGCCGCACCATGATGAGCTGCTCGCCGCCGCCGATGTGGTGATCTGCTCCGGGGACTACCGACTCCCTGGTCAGGACGGTCGGACCGACACGCTGGCGGCGTTGCGGGGGATCGTGCGGACCGGGGCGATGACCGCGGGCGGGGAGCCGATCGTCTACTGGGACCGGGGGCTGGGGACCGGTGAGGTGGCCGTGCCGCGGGTGCCGGTGCGGGACACGCTGGGGGCGGGGGACGCTTTGCACGGGGCGTTCGCGAGCTCGGTGGCGGAGCGGGGGTGGGTGGCCGCGGAGCTGGCGGAGCACCTGGCTTGGGCGGCGGGGGTGGCTTCGGTGCGGGTGCGGTACCCGGGGCCGCGGGACTGGCTGCGGTATGCACCCAGCGTGACCGAAAAGCGACAATAGGGACATTTTGGCTGGTGGCGGTGGCGCTATGTGTGCAGTACGTAGCGTTGCGGTGACAATTAACCAAATCACCTGTGTGGCTTCATGCCGATTGACGGTGGCCGCAGGTAGCTTGCCAGTGACGGGTCGACCCGATCGACTCGTCCAGGGAGGCCCTGGTCGTGACGTCTACGCGCACGCGGGGGCCGGCACCCGGCCCTTGTGGCCGTGTGTTCCGACGCTGAAGCCATCAGCGTCGACGAACACCGACCCGCAGGGTAGTGCCTGGCCCACCGAGCACCGAACGCGGGTGCCGCGTTCGTGAGGGAGTTGCCGTGAGCGCACGACGGTCCCCAGCACAGTCCTCGACCCGTTCCGCCCGCAGCGGTGCCCGCCGTGCGACAGCCTCAAAGGGCTGTATGTACGTGCTGGACACCTCGGTGCTGCTGTCCGACCCCTGGGCGATCACCCGGTTCGCGGAGCACCAGGTGGTGCTGCCGCTCGTGGTGATCAGCGAGCTCGAGGGGAAGCGACACCACCCGGAGCTGGGCTGGTTCGCTCGCGAGGCACTGCGCTTGCTCGACGACCTCCGCGTACTGCACGGAAGGTTGGACTCGCCGGTTCCGATCGGCGAGGAGGGCGGCACCCTCCACGTGGAACTGAACCACTCGGATCCGGATGTCCTGCCTTCCGGCTTCCGCACCGACTCCAACGACGCCCGGATCCTCGCTTGCGCGTTGAACCTGGCCGCGGAGAACAACCAGGTCACCCTGGTTACCAAGGACATGCCGCTGCGGGTCAAGGCCAGTGCGGTGGGGCTGGCCGCTGACGAGTACCGGGCCCAGGACGTCACGCCGTCCGGCTGGACCGGCACGGCTGACCTGGAGGTCGGCTCGCACGTGGTGGACACGCTGTACAAGGAGAGCGTGGTCGACCTGGACGAGGCGCGGGACCTGCCGTGTCACACCGGGTTGCGGCTGCTCGCCGGGACCGCGAGCGCGCTGGGCCGGGTCACCCCGGACAAGCGGGTGCGGCTGGTCCGCGGCGACCGCGAGGCCTTCGGGCTGCACGGCCGCTCGGCCGAGCAGCGGATCGCCCTCGACCTGCTGCTGGACCCCGAGGTCGGCATCGTCTCCCTCGGCGGGCGGGCCGGCACCGGCAAGTCCGCGCTGGCGCTCTGCGCCGGTCTTGAGGCGGTGATGGAACGGCGGCTGCACCGCAAGGTGGTGGTGTTCCGGCCGGTCTACGCCGTCGGCGGACAGGAGCTGGGCTACCTGCCGGGCAGCGAGAACGAGAAGATGATGCCCTGGGCCCAGGCGGTGTTCGACACGCTGGGCGCGATGGTCAGCAAGGACATCATCGACGAGGTGCTCGACCGCGGCATGCTGGAGGTGCTGCCGCTGACCCACATCAGGGGCCGGTCGCTGCACGACTCCTTCGTGATCGTGGACGAGGCGCAGTCGCTGGAACGCAACGTGCTGCTGACCGTGCTGTCCCGGCTGGGCACCGGCTCCAGGGTGGTGCTCACCCACGACGTGGCGCAGCGGGACAACCTGCGGGTCGGCAGGCACGACGGCATCGCGGCGGTGATCGAGAAGCTGAAGGGGCATCCGCTGTTCGCGCATGTCACCCTCACCCGCTCGGAGCGCTCGCCGATCGCGGCACTGGTCACCGAGATGCTGGAGGGCGACTACATGAGCTGAGGCGGGGGCGGGCGGCACGACTCGTGCCGCCCGCCACGCGCTCATCGGCCGATCGGCAGGCCGGGGATGGCCGATCGGCCAGGTGGACAGTGGCCGTACTGCCGATCCGCGGGTGGGCGGCACCGGGCGATAGTGGTTCCAGAACACAGCGAGCCCGAGGAGACCACATGATCGAGATGGTGCTGACCTGGACCGGAGCCGTGCTGAGCGTGCTCGTCCTGGTCCTGATGGTGCTGCCGGTCATCGTGGACGGCACGGGCAAGGCGGCCAAGCGTGCCAAGCCGGCTCGGGGGCCGGCGCACGTCGGGGTGCAACCCGCGGTTCGCGCCGCGGGACCGATCGCCGCCTGACGCGGGGAGACAACCAGCCGGGCCGCTCGGGGCGGTCCGTTGCCCACGGACCCCATGCCTCCTTCGGGGGGAGGCATGGGGTCCGTTTTGTCTGCGCTACCAACCGGTCGGCAGGGGGCGGCCCTCGGCGAAGCCCGCCGCGGACTGCACACCCAGCAGCGCGCGCTGGTGGAACTGCTCCACCGTGGTCGCGCCCGCGTAGGTGCAGGAGGAGCGGACGCCGGAGCAGATCGCGTCCAGCAGGTCCTCCACGCCGGGGCGCAGCGGGTCCAGGCGCATCCGGGAGCTGGAGATGCCCTCCTCGAACAGGCCCTTGCGAGCCCGGTCGAAGGCCGAGTCGGTGCGGGTGCGGGCGCTGACCGCGCGCTTGGAGGCCATGCCGAAGGACTCCTTGTACAGCCTGCCCTGCTCGTCCTGGTGCAGGTCGCCCGGCGACTCGTAGGTGCCGGCGAACCAGGACCCGATCATCACCGAGCTGGCGCCGGCGGCCAGTGCGAGCGCGACGTCGCGGGGGTGCCGGACGCCGCCGTCGGCCCAGATGTGCTTGCCGTACTTGCTGGCCTCGACGGCGCATTCGGCGACCGCGGAGAACTGCGGGCGGCCGACGCCGGTCATCATCCGGGTGGTGCACATCGCGCCGGGGCCGACCCCGACCTTGACGATGTCCGCGCCGGCCTCGATCAGGTCCCTGGTCCCCTCGGCGGTGACCACGTTGCCCGCGACCACCGGCACCGAGGGCGCCAGCGCGCGCACCGCCTGCAGCGCGGTGAGCATCTTCTCCTGGTGCCCGTGCGCGGTGTCCACCACCAGCGTGTCCACCCCGGCGGCCAGCAGCGCCTCGGCCTTGGCCGCCACGTCGCCGTTGACGCCCATGGCCGCGGCCACCCGCAGCCTGCCCCGCTCGTCCAGCGCCGGGCGGTAGATGTCCGCACGCAGCGCGCCGACCTCGGTCAGCACCCCGGCCAGGCGGCCCTCGCCGTCCACCGCCAGCGCCAGCGTGGCCGGGCGGCCGTGCAGCCGCTCGAACACCTCGCGCGGCTGCGCGGTCAGCGGCAGCACCAGCATGTCCTCGTCGAGCACGTCGGCGACCCGCGCGAAGCGGTCCACCCCGGTGCAGGCGGCCTCGTTCACCACGCCCAGCGGGGTGCCCTCGGCGTCGACCACGACCACCGCGCCGTGCGCCCGCTTGTGCAGCAGGTTCAGCGCGTCGGCCACGGCCGCGCCGGCGTCCACCACCAGCGGGGTGTCCCACACCGGGTGTCTGCCCTTGACCCAGGAGACGATCTCGGCGACCGCCTCGGGGGCCACGTCCTGCGGCAGCACGGTGATGCCGCCGCGCCGGGCGATGGTCTCGGCCATCCGGCGGCCGGCCACCGCGGTCATGTTGGCCACCACGATCGGGATGGTGGCGCCGGTCCCGTCCACAGTGGACAGGTCGACGTCGAACCTGGACACGACGCCGGAGCGCCGCGGGACCAGGAAGACGTCGTCATAGGTCAGGTCGTATCCGGGGGTGACCCCGTCCAGGAAGCGCACGACAGCCCAGGATACGGACTCGCGCGCTTCCCGGACTGGGGTTCACATCACTGGAACCAGTCCGCGTGGTCCTGGACCCACTGCCGGTAGGACAGCGCGGGGCGGCCCAGCACCCGCTCGACCGTGTCGGTCACCTCGTCCGGCCGCCTGCTGGCCTCGGCCCGGTAGCCCTCGATCATGGTGATCACGTCGTCCGGATAGCCCTGCGCCCGGCAGAACGCCACCGCCTCCGCCGGGGTCTGCTCGCGGAACTTCAGCTCCCGCCCGAGCACCTCGCCGATGATCCGCACCAGTTCGACCCTGGTGTGCGTTTCCGGTCCGGTCAGGCTGTACCTGGCATAAACGTGACCGTCCTCCAGCAATGCCGCGATGCCCACCTCGGCGATATCCCGTTCGTGGATCGGCGCCATCGCGGCCTGCGGATAGGCGCCGTAGGCGACCCCTTCCAGTTTGATGCTCTCCGCCCATTCGCCGGTGTTCCCGGCGAACATTCCCGGCCGCAGGTGGGTCCATTCCAGCCCGGTGTCCTCCACCGCCTGCTCGACCAGCAGGTGCCCGTCCCCGGCCTCCTTGTTGGTGCGCAGCCGCTGCACCGTCGAGGAGGAGGACAGCGTCACGATCCGCCGGACCCCGGCCTCCTTGACCTTGCCCAGGAAATATTCCAAGCGGGCGAAGTGCGGAAACAGGTACAGCTTGTCCACGCCCTCCAGTGCGGGCAGGAACGTGTCCGGGTCGTTGATGTCAGCCTGCCGGACGTCGGCCGCCCCCGGCAGGTTCGCCTGCCCGGGGTCCCTGGTGGTGGCGCGCACCTGCTCACCCCTGGCCAGCAGGCCGTCCACCACGTGCCTGCCGACCGAGCCGGTCGCGCCGGTCACCAGAATCGTCATAAGTCCCCTCCAGTGCGTTTGATTTCCTTCGGCGGCGACCCTAGCCAGAAAAATCACCTACACGCACATAGGACTTTGCTAACGGAAATACGGCGAAACTATTTGACGGATCGCGATTTTTGCTGTCTGCGGCCGGTGCTCAGAGCGGTTCGCCGCCCAGCAGCGGCTCGAACCGGCGGTAGGCGGCGTAGTCGCGGAAATGGCGGGTGTAGACTTCGGCGCCGTCGCCGAGCGCCTGGTCCGGCACCTCGGCCACGTCCACCACCTGGGCCAGCCGCCAGCGCACCAGCTCGCCGTCGCCGTTGCGGTACTCGGTCTCGCCGTCCCGGCCGTGCCGCTCCGCGCGTGCCCGCGCCGACTCCAGCGAGTCGGCGTCGAGCAGCACGATGTTCTCCTGGTACAGCGGGTCCTTGCCCTCGGCGTGCGAGCACAAGACGATCACCGCGCAGAACCGTGTCATGTCCGCGACAGTAGGCGGTCCAGGCTCGCCTTTCCGGCTCCGGCGCAGGCCAGCAGGGCGGCGAGCACGAGTGCGATGAGCACCGCGAATACCACCGGAATCCCGCGCATTGCGGAAAACTGCGGAAAGCCCTATCAGGGCAGCAATGCGCGGACCGCGTCGATGGTGTCCGCGTCCGCCGCCTCCTTGTCCGGCCGATACCGCAGCACCCGGGCGAAGCGCAGTGCCACGCCGCCCGGATAACGCGGGCTGACCTGGACCCCGTCCAGCTCGATCTCCACCACCAGCTCCGGCCGCACGTACACCGTGTAGTCGTCGGTGCTGGTGGCCAGTTTCCGGAGCTCGGCGGTCTGCCAGGCCAGCAGCTCGTCGGTGAGGCCCTTGAAGGTCTTGCCCACCATCACCGGCGGGCCGCCGTCCGGGTCGCGGGCGCCCAGGTGCAGGTTGGACAGTGAGCCGGTTCGCCTGCCGTGGCCCCATTCCGCGGCCAGCACCACCAGGTCCAGGGTGTGCACCGGTTTGACCTTCTGCCAGGACTTGCCCCGGCGGCCCGCGGCGTAGGGCGAGTCGAGGGACTTGACCATCACGCCCTCGTGGCCGGCGGCCAACGCGTTGTCCAGCAGGGTGGCCGCCGCCGATGGGTCCATTGTGGACGGTATACGGCGGTCGCCAACGAGTGAGTCCAAAGTGGACAGTCTGTCGCGCAGGGGGGCGTCCAGGTAGTCCACGCCGTCCAGGTGCAGCAGGTCGAAGAAGTACGGGTGCAGCAGGAGTTCTCTGGCCGAGGTGGCGCCGAAGCGGCTCATCGTCTCCTGGAACGGGCGCGGGCGGCCGTCGTCGGTGAGCGCCAGGGTCTCGCCGTCGAGCACCACCGAGGTGCAGGGCAGGCCGAGCACCACCTCGATCAGCTCCGGCACCGAGGCGGTGATCTCGCGCAGGGTGCGGGTGAACACGCGCACCGCCTCGCCGTCGCGGTGCACCTGGATGCGGGCGCCGTCCAGCTTGTACTCCACGCTGACCTCGCCCAGCTCGGCCAGCGCGCTGTCCAGGGACTCCGCGGGGGAGGCCAGCATCGGCCGGATCGGGCGGCCGACCTCCAGCCGGAACTCCGCCAGCGCCGCCTCGCCGCCCGCGCGGGCCGACTCCGCGACCGCGGACAGGTCACCGCTGAGCATGTGCGCCCGGCGCACCGCGGCCGCCGGGACCTCGAAGGCGGCGGCCACCGCGTCGGCCATCACGCCGTCCAGCGCGCCCTGGCGCAGCTCGCCGGTGAGCAGGCGGATCAGGAAGTCCTGCTCCGGCTTCGTGGCCTGGCCGAACAGCGCGGTGAGCAGGTCCTTGCGCCGTTGCGCCGAACCGGAGCCCGCGGTGGTGGCCAGCGCGGACAGGGTGTCGTCCACCGCGTGCAGGGTGAGGCCGGGTTCGGCGGCCGGCGTGGTGTCCAGCGCGGTCAGCGAGCGCCAGCCCACGCCGGTGCGGCCCTGCGGCGGCACGCCGATCAGGTAGGCGGTGGCCAGCCGGACGTCGCGGACGTCGGTGGCGCCGCGCAGCAGCGCGGCCAGGGTCTCGATCTTCGCCTTGCGCGCGCGGGTGCCCGCGACCGTGGCGGAGGTGTGCACTAGCTCGGCGAGGCGCATCCCTCCATCTTCACCAGGTCACCGACATTCCGCGCGATGTGCGCGACGGCCGCGCGCAGCCGGTCGGCGGAGAGTGCGGCGTAGCCGAGCACCAGGCCGGGGTAGGGCGTGGGCACCGGCGGGTGCGCGTAGCCGGAGAGCGCGGGCGCGTTGATCCCGGCCCCGGCCAGCCGGGCGGACAGCGCGGCGTCGTCGGTGCCCTCGGGCAGCCGGACCACCAGGTGCAGGCCGGCCGCGATGCCCACGGTGTGCCACTCCGGCAGGTGCTCCGCCAGCGCGGCCAGCAGCGCGTCCCGGCGGCGGCGGTAGAGCAGCCGGGTGCGGCGCAGGTGCCGGTCGTAGCCGCCCTCGCGCAGGAACCGGGCCAGCGCGGCCTGCGGCAGCGGCCCGCAGCCCAGGTCGTGCAGGCGTTTCCGGTCGGCCACCGCGGCGCGCAGGTCGGCGGGCAGCACCAGCCAGCCCAGGCGCAGCGCGGGCGCGAGGATCTTGCTGACGCTGCCGATGTAGGCCACCCGGCTCGGGTCCAGCGACTGGGTCGCGCACACCGTGGGCCGGTCGTAGCGGTGCTCGGCGTCGTAGTCGTCCTCGATGACCACCGCGTCCCGATCACGCGCCCAGGCCAGCAGCGCACGCCGCCGCCGCGGGGCCAGCGCGGTGCCCAGCGGGAACTGGTGCGCGGCGGTGACCAGCACCGCCCTGGTGCGGGTGCGGGCCAGCGCGTCCACCTGGATCCCGTCGCAGTCCACCGGCACCGGGACCGGCCGGAGTCCTTGCGCGGCAAGGAGTTCGGCCTGGCCGTGGTGACTGGGGTTCTCCACCGCGATCTCGGTCAGCCCCCGGTCCCGCAGCACCTGGGCGAGCAGCGCGAGCGCCTCGGCGGCCCCGTGCGTGACGGTGATCCCGGCCGGGTCGGTGACCACCGAGCGGACCCGGCCCAGGTACCCGGCCAGCTCCGCGCGCAGCTCGGGCAGGCCGCTGGGCTCGGGGTAGCCCAGCGCGGAGTCGGGCATCTCGTTGAGCGCGGCCCTGGTCGCGGCCAGCCAGGCGGCGCGCGGGAAGGCGCCCAGCGCGGGCAGTCCCGGCCGCAGGTCGAACCGCCACTGCGGCGCGGCGGCCGGTGCCGGCGCCGGGGACTCGGCCGGGCCGACCGCCTCCGCGATCCGGGTGCCGGAGCCGTGCCTGGCCACCAGGTAGCCCTCGGCGACCAGCTGTTCGTAGCTCGCGGTGACCGTGCCCCGCGACAGCCCGAGCTGGGCGGCCAGGTCCCGGCTGGAGGGCAGCCGGACGCCCGGCCGCAGCCGCCCGTCCCGCACCATCTCCCGGATCGCCTGTTCCAGGGACTTGCCGCGGGCGCCCGGCCCGGACACGGCGGGGAGCAGCAGCTCCCGCAAAGTGGTCCAATCCTTCGCCATGGAAGTGGAGCTTATGGCCAGACCACTTCCGGAGCCAGGCTTCCGCCATGACCACCTCGAAGTCCACTGGTCTCGCCCTGGCCGGCGGGATGGCCGCGCTGTGCCTGGTCGGCGGCGCGGTGCCGGTCAACGGGCTGCTCGGCGCGTACCCGGTGCTGTCCGCGCAGGCCATCCGGTACGCCATCGGCGCGGTCGCGCTGCTCGGCTGGCTGCTGTGGCGCGGCGGCCTGCCCAGGGTGACCGGCCGGGACGTGCTGGCGCTGGTCGCGCTCGCGGTCACCGGCATGGTCGGGTTCAACGTGGCCATCATCGAGGGCCAGCGCTACGCCGAACCCGGTTTTGTCGCCGCCATCATCGGTGGATCGCCGCTGGTCATCGCGCTGGTGGTGCCGCTGGCGCTTGGCAGGCGGCCGCGGCTGACCGCGGTGCTCGGCGCTGGGCTGGTCTTCGCCGGGGTGCTGGTGATCTCCGGCGGCGGGCGCTGGTCGCTGCCGGGGCTGGGCCTGGCGTTGCTGGCCATGCTGGGCGAGGCCGGGTTCACCCTGTTCGCGGTGGGTGTGGTGCGCCGGATCGGCGGTATCGCCACCTCGGCCTACGCCTGTGTGGTCGCGGCCGTGGGTAGCGCGCTGCTGAGCATGCTGGTCAGCGACAACCCGTGGCCCGCGCCGACCGCGGTGGAGTGGACCGCGCTGGTGGTGCTCGGGCTGCTGGTCACCGCGGTGGCCTTCGGGCTGTACTACCGCTGCGTGTCCGTGGTCGGGCCGGAGCGCTCCGGCGTGCTGGCCGGGCTGATCCCGGTGTCCGGGCTGGTGGTCTCGGTGGCGCTGGGCGCGCAGCCGCTCACCCTGACCTCGGCGGCGGGCGCGCTGACCGTGGCCGTGGGGTGTGCCCTCGGTCAGCGCGCCCAGCTGTTCAGCGGCCGCCGTGGGCCATCTTCAGCACGTCCAGAGCCTCGTCCAGCTGTGCGAGCGTGAGCTTGCCCGCGTCCACGTGCCCGCGCGCCAGCACCACCTCGCGGATGGTCTTGCGCTCCTTGAGGGACTGCTTGGCGATCGAGGCCGCCTCCTCGTAGCCGAGGTAGCGGTTGAGCGGGGTGACGATGGACGGCGAGGACTCGGCGTACTCGCGCAGCCGGTCCACGTCGGGCTCTGCCCCGATGACCACCTTGTCCGCGAGCAGCCGGGCCACCGCGCCGAGCAGCCGGGCCGACTCCAGCACGTTGCGGGCCATCACCGGCATCATCACGTTCAGCTCGAAGTTGCCCGCCGCGCCGGCGAAGGCCACCGTGCCGTCGTTGCCGATGACCTGCGCGGCCACCATCATGGCCGCCTCGCAGATCACCGGGTTGACCTTGCCGGGCATGATCGAGGAGCCCGGCTGCAGGTCCGGCAGGTGCAGCTCGCCCAGGCCGGTGCGCGGGCCGGAGCCCATCCAGCGCAGGTCGTTGGCGATCTTGAACAGGCTCACCGCGACCGTCTTGAGCTGCCCGGAGACCTCGACCAGGCCGTCCCGCGCGCCCTGGGCCTCGAAGTGGTCGGCCGCCTCGGTCACCGGCAGCGCGGTGGACTTGATCAGCTCCTCCACCACGGCCGCGCCGAACCCGGCCGGGGTGTTGATGCCGGTGCCCACCGCGGTGCCGCCGATGGGCAGCTCGGCCAGCCGGGGCAGCGTGCCGTCCAGCCGCTGCACCCCCAGGCGCACCTGCCGGGCCCAGCCGCCGACCTGCTGGCCGAGGGTGATCGGCACCGCGTCCATCAGGTGCGTGCGCCCGGCCTTGACCACCTCGGCCCACTCCCCGGCCCGCCGCTCCAGGGTCTGCGCCAGGTGCGCCAGGCCGGGGATGGTGTCGCGCAGCACGGCCTCGGTGGCGGCCAGGTGGATGGTGGTCGGGAAGACGTCGTTGGAGGACTGGGAGGCGTTGACGTGGTCGTTGGGGTGCACGTCCTGGCCGAGCGCCCGGCTGGCCAGGGTGGCGATCACCTCGTTGGCGTTCATGTTGGAGGAGGTGCCGGAACCGGTCTGGAACACATCGATCGGGAAGTGCTCGTCGTGTCCGCCCGCGGCCACCTCGTCCGCGGCGGTCGCGATCGCCTCGGCGATGTCCGGACTGAGCACGCCCAGCCGCCCGTTCACCCTGGCCGCGGCCGCCTTGACCAGGCCAAGCGCCCGGATCTGGGCCCGCTCCAGGCCGCGGCCGGAGATCGGGAAGTTCTCCACCGCGCGCTGGGTCTGCGCCCGCCACAGCGCGTCAGCCGGAACCCTGACCTCGCCCATCGTGTCGTGCTCGACCCGGAATCCCTCGTCGCTCATATCCGAATTCTGCGCCTCTTCCGGTTACTGGGCACCGTGGTCCGCACCACCTAGGCCGTGTCCCGTGGATCTCGTGCGCGAGCGCCGGAGTCCAGGTCGTTCCTGGCGGTGGCGCCGGGACAGCCTCGTACCGGGCGTACTCGGCTGTTCCGGCGACACCGCCAGGGGCGGCTTGGGCCCGGCGATTGCGTGCGAGATCCACGGGACACGGCCTAGGCTCGATGGGGTTCCCAGGACTGGCTAGAGAGCGGGTGTCAATGAGCGCACCGTCCGAGCACAGCCGAACCGAGGTCGACCTGTTGATCGTCGGGGCCGGGCCCACCGGACTGTTCGCGGCTTACTACGCGGGCTTCCGGGACCTGTCCACCGCACTGGTGGACTCGCTGCCCGAGCCGGGCGGCCAGGTCACCGCGATGTACCCGGAGAAGATGATTTTCGACGTCGCCGGGTTCCCCGCGGTCCGCGGGCGCGACCTGATCGGCGCGCTGGTCGAGCAGGCGGCCCAGTACAAACCGAACTACCTGTTGAACCGCAAGGCCCGCACACTGTCCACAGTGGATGGTGGTGGGTTCGACGTCGGCCTGGCCGACGGCAGCGTGATCCGCGCGGGCGCGGTCCTGATCACCGCGGGGCTCGGCGAGTTCCGGCCCCGGCCGCTACCGGTGGGCGAGGACTGGTTCGGGCGCGGGCTGTCCTACTTCGTGCCCGCGCTGGAGGTGCACCGGGACCAGGACGTGGTGGTGGTCGGCGGCGGCGACTCCGCCTTCGACTGGGCGCTGGCCCTGCACCCGATCGCACGCAGCGTCACCCTGGTGCACCGGCGGGCCGCCTTCCGCGCGCACCAGGCCACCGTCCGGCAGGTCCGCGAGCTGGGCGTGCCGATCCTGACCGACGCCGAGGTGGCCGCGATCCGCGGCGGCGCGGGCATCGAGGAGGTCGAACTGTCCTTCAAGGCCGGCGACCACAAGGTGCTGCCCGCGCAGGCGGTGGTGGCCGCGCTCGGCTTCACCGCCGACCTCGGCCCGCTGGAGACCTGGGGCCTGCAACTGGAGAAGCGCACGGTGCTGGTGGACAGCACCGGTCGCACCAACCGGGACCTGGTCTACGCCGCGGGCGATGTGGCCACCTACCCCGGCAAGGTCCGGCTGATCGCCACCGGCTTCGGCGAGGCGGCCACCGCGGTGAACAACATCGCGGTCGCGCTCAACCCGGACGCACATCTGTTCCCGGGTCACTCCAGCAACATGCCCTGAGTCACAACGGAAAACGGCCCCGGTCAGCTCGACCGGGGCCGTTCGTCCTCAGTGGACCATCACGGCACGACGTGCACGATGTCGCCGTTGGACAGGTGGTTGTAGAACTGCTTGGCGGCCGAGGGCGACAGGTGGATGCAGCCGTGCGACTTCTCCCGCAGGCTGCCCTGGTGGAAGGCGATGCCACCGTTGAAGAACACCGACCACGGCATCTTCGCGTTGTTGAAGATGCTGCTGTAGTGCATCGGGCGCTTGACGTTCACCCGGAACGTGCCGGGCGGGGTCAGCCAGCCCTTGCGGCCGTGCGTGATCGGCACCGGCCCTGCCACCACCTTGCCGTCGGCCATGATCCACGCCTTGTTGGCGGAGAGGTCGATGCAGGCCCGCGCGGTGTCCTTGCACGGAGTGGTGTTGCCTGCCGAGGCCGGCTCGACGGTGTCCTTCTGCTCCGGCTTGGGCTTCGGCGGCGTGGTGGTGGTCGGCTGCGTCGTGGTGGGCCGCGTGGTGCTCGGCTGCTTGCTGGTGGACTCCGAAGTGGACGATGACGGGGCCGCACTGCTCGCCACCTGCCCGGTGTTCCCGGCCAGTTGCGGCGTCTCCGGCGTGCCGCAGGCGGCCAGCAGCAGACCGAAAGTAGCGGTCACCGCCAGCATCACAGAGGTCTTCTTGCCACGCATCGCTCACCCCAAGTTCTCCGCCCGGCGTCACGGGCGAGTCATCGCTCCAGCAACGACAATGACGTGCCTTGGGATCCCTAGGTTGCTCTTTCTCGCTTACCCGTTTCGAACTGTGACAAACGGCCCGCCGCTACAGGAGGCGGCGGGCCGTTCGTCAGCCGATCAGGTGAGGGGTCAGAGACCGCCCGTGTTCGTGCTGATCCAGTTGCGGTAGTAGGACACGTCGACGTAGATCGACGGCGCGGTCGCGCAGGTCGCGCCACCGCCGGAGCGGCTGGTCGCGCCGATCAGGGTCCAGTTGCCCGCCGTGCCCTTCACCTGCGGGCCGCCGGAGTCGCCGTAGCAGGCGCCCTTGTTGCCGCCGGTGTTGTTGGTGCAGATCTCAGAAGCGGCGTTGATGCCGGAGCACCGGTTGTCGGCCACGATCGAGGTGTCCAGCTGCTGCAGGGTGATCGGCGCGGAGCCACAGCCGCGGGTGGGGCAGGTCTGGCCCCAGCCGATGATGCGGCTGGCGGTGCCGACCGGGCCGGACTCCGGCGCGATCGAGATCGGCGCCACGCTCACCGAGGACGACAGCTGCAGCACGGACAGGTCGGCGCTGGGGTGGTTGATGATCCGCGACACGCCCGCGGTCACCCCGCCGCTGGTGCGGTTGGTGGTGCCGATCCGGGTGCGGATCGAGGACGGCTGCCTGCCCTGCACGCAGTGCTTGGCGGTCACCACCCAGTTCGCCTTGACCAGGGAGCCGCCACAGAAGTGGCTGCCGGAGGTGCTCTGCAGGGACACCATGAAGCTGTAGGTCTCGGTCGCGTTCGTGCCGCCGACGATGAACGGATCGACGTCACCGGCGGTGGTCGCCGGCGCCGCGGCGGCCGGCATCGCGAGACCGCCCAGCGCGGTCGCGGCCGCGGCCAGGATTCCGACGATCAGAGAACGTGCCCTCACGGTTCTCTCCTCTCAACTTCCGGCGCGTTCGCCGGAGGTGAGGTGCACCGTAAGGACATCCGTTCCACATGGTGAACCCTGCATAAGTAGGGCCGGGTACCGGCTTTGTGTCCGCACATAACGGTTTATGACCGTTAACCGAACGGGCCCGCGGCGAACACCGCGGGCCCGTTAGCTATCGACCCGTTATACGGGACCGGCGATTCCGCTGATCCACGGGCGGAAGACCGGCACGTCGACGTAGATCGACGGCTTCACCGCGCAGATCGAACTGCCGCCGGAACGGCTGGTCGCGCCGATCAGCTGCCACGCCCCCGCGACCATCTTGATCTGCGGCCCGCCGGAGTCGCCGTAGCAGGCGCCCCTGGTGCCGCCGGGGTTGTTGGTGCAGATCTCCTGGGCGCCGAAGATCCCGCCGCACAGGCCGTCGGCCACGATCGAGGTGTTCAGCTGCTGCAGGATCACCGGCGCGCCGCAGCCGCCGGGCGACGGACAGGTCTGGCCCCAGCCGAGCAGCCGGGTCGCGGTGCCCACTGGGCCGGACGCCGCGGCGACCTTGATCGGCGCCTGCGGCACCGCGGCGGCCAGCCGGACCAGGGCGATGTCCCTGGTCGGGTTGAGGTGGATGGCCGTGGCGGCCACGTAGCTGCCGCTGGAGGTGCGGTTGGTGGTGCCGATCCGGGCGCGCACCGAGGCCGGAGTCCTGCCCTGGACGCAGTGCTTGGCGGTGACCACCCAGTTCGACTTGATCAGGGAGCCGCCGCAGAAATGCCCACCCGAGGTGTTCTGCAGGGAAACCATGAAACTGTAGACCTGGGTGGCGTTGACGCCGCCGACGATGAACGGATCGACATCGGTGTTGTCCGGGGCCGCGGTGGCGGACCCGGTCAGCCCGGCAAACGCGGTGGCCACGGCCGCGAGTAATCCGACGACCATTCTTTTCGCTCGCACAGGGATTTCTCCTCTCAACCCCGGCGCCCTCTGCCAAGGTTGACGCGGAGAGTAATCGACCGTAATCGGAGCGTGGTACCGCCTGATGGCCGCACCTGTGTGCCTTTTCGGGCAGGCGTGCGGGCAAAGGCCCTATGTTAGGTGAATAGCGCGAAAAGGCACACTGCCGGTCAGCCCTGTGGCCAATGGTTGAGCTGATCTTTTCGGGTGAGGGAACTTGATTCTGTGCCCCGAAGAAATGCAATAGTCGACACATTGTCCAGTCCGCTGGCGGCACGGGCTCCGGCTCAGGCCGCGGCAGCGGAGACCTATGAGTCCATCACCTTCACCGGCGGCCGCACCGCCCGCGTCGACCTGCGCGAACCCCGCGCCACGGGCTGGCTCGGCGCGCTGGCCGAGCTGCATGCGGCGAACCTGGACGCCTACGTCGAAGTCGACCCGGACACCGGCCTGGTCACCGAGGTGCTGGTGCCCCACCAGGTCACCGTGATGGGCCTGACCCCCGGCGAGGACCAGGTCGAGGTTGATCTTGAGCCCTCGCACGCCCAGCACCACCTGCGCCGGGACAACCCGGACTTCGATGAACTGCTGGCCCTGCTCGAACAGGCCAGGGACAGCCGGGAGACCGTGCTGGTCACCGAGACCCTCGACGAGCGCGCGATCATCGACGTGCGCCCTGCCCCAAAAGAAGCCGCGGTAGCTGAGCAGCTCACCAAGGGCAGCGCGGAAGCGCTCGGCACGCCGGTGAGCTACGCCCAGGTCGTGCAGATGTACCGCCTGGTGGCCGGCCAGACCGCCTGCTCGGCCAACCCGGCCGCGCCGGGCATCCCGTTCACCTACCCCGACGACGGCTGCTGGGGCCGGGCGCACGAGATGGCCCGGCTGATGATCGCCAACGGGATCACGCCGGACAAGGTCTGGATCTACGGCACCCTGCGGGTGAACAGCGCGAACAAGCCGGACTGCCTGGTGGGCTGGGGCTGGCACGTGGCCCCGACACTGGTGGCCGGCGGGGTCACCTACGTGATCGACCCCGCGCTGTTCGACGGACCGGTCACCCAGGACACCTGGAAGGGCGCGCAGGGCGATCCGGCCGCGCGGCTGGTGCCCACCGGCGCGGAGGTCTTCCACAACCACTACGACCCGGACCGGTTCGACCCGGACTACAGCAAGACCAACGGGGTGCTGGCCCGCTTCCGCGCCGCGCTCCAGCTGCGGTCCAACGGCGCGGCAGGCCCGCCGCCGTACGCGAACTGCCAGCCGGCCACGCCGGGGGTGCAGTTCCGCGCCAGCCTGGCCCCTGGGCAGACCTTCCGCTGGTTCACCCACAGCTGGCAGGCCAGCAGGCACGTGTACTGGACGGTCATGCCCACCTCGATCTGCTCCGGCGGCCCGCAAATCCGGCACGAGGTCGCCATGCAGCGCACCGACGCGAACCTGTGCACGTACTGGATCACCGTGCAGAACCTCACCGGGCGAGCCGTCAAGTTCGAGGCCCGCTACCACTACCTCAAGATCTGACCGGGAGCCGTCGATGTGGACCGGAACAGCATTCACCGTCACGATCGGCGCCGGTGCGACCGTGCGCTACTTCAACCACAGCTGGGACGCCAGTCAGCACGTGGTCTGGTACCTGATGCCGGTCACGCCGGTCTCCGGCGGACCCGCGATCGACTGGGACGTCGCGGTCGAGCGGACCAGCGCGGCGCTGTGCACCTACTGGATCACCGTCCGGAACCTGACCGGGATCCCGGTCACCTTCGAGGGCCGCTACGCGGTCTTGAACGCGTGAACGGGGAGGAAGCCGTGCGTATCGAGATCGAGCTGGACAGCACCGAGCTCGCGGCCGGGCTGGTGATCCGGATCGGCCAGGAGCGGACCGAGCGGCAGGCCTCGGTCCAGGTCTCGGGCGAGGACCAGGACGCGGGCGCGGCACCGGTCAACCTCGCGGCCGCCGAGGCCGAGGCCGTGGACGCGGGACCCGCGCCGCAGCCGGCGGACTGAACACGACGAACCGGCCGTCCGCCGGGTGGGCGGCCGGCCGGTTCGGCAGGTGGTTCAGGGCAGCGGCGGGACGTCTTCCACGGTGTCGCCGCCAAAGTCCACCGAGGAGTACTCGCGCAGCTTGGTCAGCCGGTGGTAGCCGTCGATCATCCGCAGCGTGCCGGACTTGGACCGCATCACGATGGACTGGGTGGTGCAGCCGCCGGAGCGGTAGTGCACGCCGCGCAGCAGGTCGCCGTCGGTGATGCCGGTGGCGCAGAAGAACACGTTGTCCCCGCGCACCAGGTCGTCGGTGGTCAGCACCCGGTCCAGGTCGTGCCCGGCGGCCAGCGCGCGCTCGCGCTCCTCGTCGTCCTTGGGCCACAGCCGGGCCTGGATCGCGCCGCCCATGCACTTGAGCGCGGCCGCGGCGATGATGCCCTCCGGGGTGCCGCCGATGCCCAGCAGCAGGTCCACCCCGGTGCTCGGCCGGGCCGCGGAGATCGCGCCCGCCACGTCGCCGTCGCTGATGAAGTGGATCCGGGCGCCGGCCTCGCGGACCTCCTTGACCAGGGCCTCGTGCCGGGGCCGGTCCAGGATGCACACGGTCACGTCGGCCACGTCGGTGTGCTTGGCCTTGGCCACCCTGCGGATGTTCTCCGCCACCGGGGCGTCCAGGTCGACCACGTCGGCGGCGTCCGGGCCGACCGCGAGCTTCTGCATGTAGAACACCGCGGACGGGTCGTACATCGCGCCCCGCTCGGCCACCGCGAGCACGGCCAGCGCGTTCGGCATGCCCTTGGCCATCAGCGTGGTGCCGTCGATCGGGTCGACCGCGACATCGCAGTCCGGGCCGTCGCCGTTGCCCACCTGCTCGCCGTTGAACAGCATCGGGGCCTCGTCCTTCTCGCCCTCCCCGATGACCACCACGCCGCGCATGGACACGGTGCCGATCAGCTTGCGCATGGCGTCCACCGCCGCGCCGTCACCGCCGTTCTTGTCACCCCGGCCGACCCAGCGGCCCGCGGCGATCGCGGCCGCCTCGGTGACCCTGACCAGTTCCAGGGCGAGGTTGCGATCGGGTGCCTCACGACGTCGCGGGGCAGTGTTCGCGGCCATGTTCCGCCTCCAGAGGTCTGCGCAGATCGACGCTGAAACTGCTTACCGATCCTGGCAGACCTCGACGACGGAGGGTGAGCTGAGCAGGGGTGACAGTGACGATTAGCACTCACTGAACCGATTGCTGAACCGTTCAGGTCAGCCGTTCGGCTCAGCTTGCTCCACAGTGGCCAGTGCCTGCTCGACCCGCGCCCGCGCGCCCGCCAAGTGCTTCTCGCAGACCTTGGCCAATGCCTCGCCGCGCTCCCACAGCGCCAGGGAGTCCTCAAGGGACAGTCCACCGGCCTCCAGCTTGCGGACGACCTCGACCAGCTCGTCCCGCGCCGCCTCGTAGCCGAGGGCGGCGTCGGTGTTGTTCTCACTCACGCGGTGGGGCTCCCCATCGTGCTCTGCACCCGGACCACGGCGGTGGCCACCGCCTGGTCATAGCCGATGAAGGCTTCGGCGAACTCCGCGCCGTCGCCTTCCATGGCGGCTTCGTCGATGCGATTCTCCGCCTCGCTCACCCGGCGGCGGTGCGGGGACCCCGTGCCGTACCACCAGTGGCTGCCGACGTAGTGCGAGGTGGCCTCCGACAGCGCGCGCAGCCGGGACGGCAGGGCGCGCCTGCCCGGCGCGTCGCAGCCGGCCAGCAGCGCGGCCCAGCACTCGGCCGCGGCGGAGTTGGCCTCCTCGGCCCTGCGCTGCACCACCCCGGCCGCCGCCCGCACCGGCGGGTCGACCTGGCTCTGCGCCGCCGTCCTGGCCGCGGCGACGGTCAGCGGGAGAAAGGTCGGCTCATGGGCCAGCGACGCCACCGCTACCTCCGTTCACCGCTCCGGTGTCTTCGGGCACGATCGCGTGCACCGCTCCGTCAACGACTCGGACCCGCAGCAGCGTTCCCGGCGGCGCGTCCGCGACCGAACGGAGCACCCCGTCCGGGGCGCCGGCCACGACGCGCTGCACAACCGCGTATCCGCGGGCCAGAGTGGCGGCCGGTCCCAGGGTCGTCAAGCGTGCTTTGACACCGTCCAACCCGCTCTGCTCGTGCCCGAGCCGGGAGACCGTGGCCCGGCGGGCCCGCTCGCGCAGCGCCCGCACGTCCTCCGCTCGGCGTTCCAATGGGCCGAACGGGTCGGAAAGCGCTGGGCGGGAACACAACTGGGTCAGCAACCGGTGCTCCCGATCCACCCATCCGTGTAGTGCCCGGCGGGCCCGGTCGCGGAGCTGGCCGATTCTGGCCGTCTCCTCGGCCACGTCCGGAACCACCCGTTTGCCCGCGTCCGTCGGAGTCGAGCAGCGCAGGTCGGCCACGTGGTCCAGCAGCGGGGTGTCCGGCTCGTGCCCGATCGCGCTGAGCACCGGGGTGCGGCAGGCGGCCACCGCCCGGCACAGCGCCTCGTCGGAGAAGGGCAGCAGGTCCTCCACGCTGCCCCCGCCGCGGGCGATCACGATCACGTCGACCTCGGGGTCGGCTTCGAGCTCGGCAAGCGCTTCCAGCACCTGCGGCACGGCCAGATGTCCTTGCACCGCAACGTTGATCACCCGGAAGTGCACGGCAGGCCAGCGATGCTTGGCGTTGGTCAGCACGTCCCGCTCGGCCGCCGAGGCCCGGCCGGTGATCAGCCCGACGCGGTTGGGCAGGAACGGCGGCTTGCGCTTGCGGGCCGGCTCGAACAGGCCCTCGGCGGCCAGCAGCCTGCGCAGCCGCTCGATCCGGGCCAGCAGCTCACCGATGCCCACCGCGCGGATCTCGTCCACCCGCAGGCTGATGGTGCCGCGGCCCTCGTAGAACACCGGCCGCCCGTGCATGATCACCCGCGCGCCCTCGGTGAGCGGCGTCTCCAGGCCTCTCAGCAGCGCGGTCGCGCAGGTCACGGTGACCGAGACGTTGGCGGAGGGGTCGCGCAGGGTGATGAACGCGGTCGCGGTGCCCGGCCGGTTGGAGATCTGGGTGACCTCACCCTCCACCCACACCGAACCCAGCCGCGCGATCCACTCCGCGATCTTGCGCGCCACCGTCCGGACCGGCCACGGCTGCTCCGCGGTGCTGGGCGCGGTCACGACTCGCGCACGGTGGCGATCCGCCGGGTCAGCATCCGGACGAACTCCTCGCGGGCCTTGGTGGCCTGCTCGTAGGCCAGCAGGTCGTCGAGCTGCTCGACGGTGAGCCAGCGCAGCCGGGCCCGCACCTGCGCGAGGGAGAGCGCGTCGTAGCCGGGCACGCCGGCAGGCTCGTTCCCGGACGGCTCCGGGGCCTCGGCGGCAGCGGCGGGCTGCTCGGCGGCCCGGGCCACAGTGAGCTCGCCCGGCTTGGCGCGGGCGCTCGGCGGCCCGTCCGAGCGGGTCACGGTGACCTCACCGGCGTTCTCGTGGCCGCTCGGCGGCTCGTCCGAGGGGGCCACGGTGACCTCACCGGCCTTCGTGCGGCCGCGCGGGGCCTCGTCCGCGACGGTGACCTCGCCCGCCTTCTTCCGGCCGGGCAGCCGCTCGGCCTCGTCAGCCTTCGGCGGGGCGGCCGGCGGGGGCGCGTCGTCCAGGTCCTCGTCGAAGGTCGCCCACTCGGGGGTCTCCTCCGCGGGGCGCAGCGTGGCCAGGATCTCGTCGCCCTTGATGGCGAGCTCGGTCACGTGCTGCTGGGCGCGCATGGACAGCTGCATCGCGGTGCTGGCCACCGTGACGGGCAGCCCGGCGAGTGAACTTGGCAGCTTGCGGGCCTGCTCCACGGCGGCCGCGGCGAGCCCGGCGGCCACGCGGACCGGCAGTGGCAGCGGTTTCATGTGGTACAGCCTGCCGCAGTCCGGCGGATCAGGGAAACTTTTCGCTCCGCCATCCGGGTGAGTGCGCTGTGACCTCGCTAATTCTTCTGGTCACCTGATCGAATCGACTCACCGGCGGAACGCTCCGTACCCTGGATGACATGACCACTGCCAAGCCCAAGCGCGTGCTGCTGGCCAACCCTCGCGGCTA
Organism: Crossiella sp. NPDC003009; assembly: GCF_053591555.1. Lineage (NCBI taxonomy): Bacteria > Bacillati > Actinomycetota > Actinomycetes > Pseudonocardiales > Pseudonocardiaceae > Crossiella > Crossiella sp. NPDC003009. The sequence goes on from NZ_JBSFUA010000062.1 coordinate 39,795, forward strand.
CTGCGCCGGCGTGGACCGGGCCGTGATCACCGTCGAGAAGGCGTTGGAGACCTACGGCGCTCCCATCTACGTCCGCAAGGAAATCGTGCACAACAAGCACGTCGTGGACACGCTGCGTGAGCGCGGCGCGATCTTCGTCGACCAGACCGACGAGGTGCCCGAGGGCGCCATGGTGGTCTTCTCGGCGCACGGCGTGTCCCCGATGGTGCACGCGGAGGCGGCCGAGCGGAACCTCCGCACCATCGACGCCACCTGCCCCCTGGTGACCAAGGTGCACCAGGAGGCCAAGCGCTTCGCCAAGGAGGACTACGACATCCTCCTGATCGGCCACGAGGGGCACGAGGAGGTCGAGGGCACCGCTGGTGAGGCCCCCGACCACGTGCAGCTCGTGGACACCGCGGAGGACGTGGACAAGGTCACCGTCCGCGACCCCAGCAAGGTCATCTGGCTGTCCCAGACCACGTTGTCGGTCGACGAGACCATGGTGCGGGTGAACCAGCTCAAGAACCGGTTCCCCGAGCTGCAGGCCCCGCCGAGCGATGACATCTGCTACGCCACCTCCAACCGCCAGACCGCGGTCAAGGTGATGGCGCCGCAGTGCGACCTGGTCCTGGTGGTCGGCTCCAAGAACTCCTCCAACTCACTGCGGCTGGTCGACGTGGCGCTGGACTACGGCGCCAAGGCCGCCTACCTGGTGGACTTCGCGCACGAGGTGGACGACGCCTGGCTGGAGGGTGTCGGCACCATCGGCGTCACCTCCGGCGCCTCGGTGCCGGACGAGCTGGTGATGAAGCTGCTCATGCACCTGGAGGAGCGCGGCTGGGCCGACGTGGAGACGGTCACCACCGCCAACGAGAAGATCACCTTCTCGCTGCCGCGGGAGCTGCGCAAGGAGATGAAGGAGAAGGCCGCCAAGGAGTCCTGACGGCCGCACTGACAAAGCGAAAGGGCCGCTCCCACCTCGGGAGCGGCCCTTTCGCTTTGTCTCTTAGTAGTCGTCGTCCCGTGGCGGGCGCCTGCGCGGCGCGGGGGGCTGACCGCCAGTCCTGGGCGGTGGGCCACCGCGCTGCGGCGGAGGCGGCTGCTGACGGCCGGGCTGACCGCCCCGGGGCGGCACCGGCCGCCCACCGCCAGCCGCGCCACCACGGCCGCCTGCCGCGCCACCGGCATCGCGAGCGCCACCGGCCCGGCCACCGGCCGCGCCACCGGCGGCACCACGGCCACCCGCGCCCCGGCCCCCGACCGCACCGCCACCA
>NZ_JBSFUA010000063.1:0-37884 GCF_053591555.1 Crossiella sp. NPDC003009
TGCTGTGAGCGTCTGCTCGCTGGGATGTGGTTAGTTTTCTCCAGGTTGACGGGCATGGGGAACCTCAAGACTTCGGACAGGTTTTCGAAAAGCCACCCCGTCGCTGGTCCTTGGTCGCTTTAGTCCTCGATCGCCCAAGTGAGGCTGTGCTTGTCGTCGCCGGGGTGCGGGCTCCATCGGATGTGGGTCAGCCGCAAGGACTCCGGCAGCACGTACACCGTGTGCCCGCCCGCCGTCTCACCCGGTGCGACGCCGATCCGGTGCGGCGGCCGGGACGACAACGCCACCGGGGCCTTCGAGATCTGTTGTCCGTCCTCGGTGACCAGCATCAGGTACAGGTCCGGCAGGGACGCGAAGGGCACCGGGCCCCGGTTGTGCAGTTCGGTGTGCACGACTACCGAACGTTCGCCCTCTTGCAGTCGGTAACCGGCGGCGGTGAACAGGAAGTCGGCCGGGTCGACCACCTCGACCAGTTGGATGACCAGTCGTTCGCCTTCCTGGCCTTCCGTTTCCAGTGAGCCGCCGACGACGCCGGTGCGGCTGCCCGCCGCCGGTGCGGTGGTGACGGTGGGCTGGTCGCCGCGCGCCCAGGCCGCAGACTGGGGTGGGCCCCAGGTGCTCATGGGGTCCGCGCCGGTTGCCGGGAAGGGGGGCTGGGCGGGGAAGCCGCCGCTGGGTGGGCCGGTTGGCGGGTTGTAGACCGGGGGTGGGGGCGGGTAGGCGCCGGTGGGGCCGCCGGGCTGGTGTGCGGGGTACGGGCCGCTCGGGGTGCCGTAGGGACCGCTGGGTGTCCCATGTGGACCGCTGGGTGTGCCGTACGGGCCGCTTGGGGTGCCGTGCGCCGGGTAGACGCCGCTGGGGGTGCCGTGGGCGGGGCCGGGGCCGTAGACGGGGGGACCGTAGGACGGTGGCGGCGGTGGGGGAGCGGCTGGGGGGAATCCGGCCCAGGCGCCGGCTGCGGCCAGTGCGCCGCGCAGGCCGTTGGGGTCGAACTCGACGCCGACGATCAGGGGCAGGCCGCTGGCCGAGAGCGCGACCAGTCTGGAGGCGGCTTCCCTGGGGTCCACGCCTGCCCTGGCGGCGATCTCGTGCACGGGAGCCGCGCGCCCCGACTCGGCCAGCAGGGCGAGCAGGCGCATGTCCACGGGATCCGGCGACACCACGGAGCGAACCTACCCCTTCCCTGCGATCACCGCGGGGGCGCACCCACCGACGGAAAAACCCGAGCTGTGACCCTTGTCATCTTCCGCCCGGTCTGGTGAGTATTTCACCCCACGTAGATCAGCCAGGTGAACCAGCCCCGGGAGGTGGCGGATGCGCAGGGTCGCGACACCGCTGGTGATGGTCGCGTCGCTCGGGTTGCTCGCCGGATGTCTCGGCAGCCCCCAGCAGACCGATGTCACCCGCAACGCCGACGCGAAGGAGCTGTCCCTCACCATCACCGGCAACTCGGTGGCCGGCGGGAAGAACGCCACCCGCGCCGCCTGGGTCACCGACTGGGTGATCCCCAGGTTCACCGAGGCGCAGAAGGCCAAGGGTGTCACCGTCACGGTGAAGTTCGACGGCAATGGCGCGGGCGACGAGGACTACAAGACCAAGGTCGCGCTGGACCTCAAGACCGGCGGCGGCGCGGACGTGCTCACCGTGGACGGCATCTGGATCGGCGAGTTCGCCGAGGCCGGGCAGCTGAAACCGCTGGACGACCTGGTCGGCAAGGCCAAGGTGGACGCGTGGGAGGGCTGGAGCCAGGTCCCGCGGTCGGTGCAGGGCCTCGGGTCCTTCGGCGAGCGCCGCTACGGCATCCCGGACGGCACCGACGGGCGGGTGCTGTTCTTCAACAAGAAGCTGTTCGCCCGGGCCGGGCTGCCCGCTGACTGGCAGCCGAGGAGCTGGACCGACATCCTGGCCGCGGCCGGGGAGCTGAAAAAACTGCCCGGAGTGACACCGTTGCAGGTCAACGCCGGCACCGCGATGGGCGAGGCGACCACCATGCAGGGCGTGCTGCCACTGCTGGCCAGCGCCGGGAAACCGCTGTACCGGGACGGCCGGTGGCAGGCCGGTCCGGCACTGGGCGAGGTGCTGGAGTTCTACGCCAAGGTCTACCGCGAGGGCCTCGGTGACCCGCTCACGCAGCAGGAGGCCAAGGGGCGGGACAAGTCCTTCGCCCAGTTCGCCGAGGGCAAGCTCGGCATCATGATCGAGAGCGACTACCTGTGGCGCGGGGTGGTCGAGCCGGCCAGGGGCGTGGCCAAGATGGCCGACCGGGACCAGGCGGTCGGCTACGCCAAGATCCCGGCCCGCCAGCCAGGGGTCGGCGGCCGGGACTTCGTCAGCATGTCCGGTGGCGCGGTCAACGTGCTCAACCCGGCCACCAAGTTCCCGCAGCAGGCCTGGGAGCTGTTGCAGTTCATGAACTCCGCCGAGGCGCTCAAGGCCCGCGCGGGCGGCGGCGCGCAGGTCACCGCGCGCAACGACGTGAACAACCAGGTCCTGGCCGGGGACCCGATGCTGACCTATGTGGCGCAACAGGTCCTGCCGGTCACCCACTACCGGCCGCCGGTGGCCGGCTACCCGAGGGTCTCCGCCGCGCTGCAGCAGGCCACCGCGGACGTGATCGCCGGGCGGACCGTGGCCGAGGCGCTGTCGAACTACCGGGCCGCGCTGTCCAAGATCGTGGGCGAGGCCAATGTCGACGCCGGTTGACCTGAAGCCCGCCGTCGAGCGGTCCGCGGGTGGCCGGGTCGCCGACGTGGCGGGGCTGGGCATCGGCCGGGCGGTCGGGTTCGTGCTGCCCGCGCTGGCGCTGATCGGGCTGTTCCTGGTCTTCCCGGCGTTGTGGACGCTTTACATCGGCATCACCGACTACCAGCTGACCGGCCCGGCCGCGGCCAACCCGCGGGTCATCGGCTTGGACAACTTCCTGGCCGCGCTCAACGACGGGCTGTTCCGCAACTCGCTGTGGCTGACCGTGCTGTTCGTGCTCGGCTCCGCGGTGATCGGGCAGAACCTGCTCGGCTTCGGCCTGGCCTACCTGCTGCGCGGGGCCAGGCCCTGGCTGCGGCGGCTCACCGAGAGCCTGGTGCTGCTGGCCTGGATCCTGCCCAGCACCGTGGTCGCCTTCCTCTGGATCGCCGTGCTGGACCGGGACGGCGGCACGCTGAACCTGTTGCTGGCCAACGAGGGCACCGCCTGGCTGGTGCAGTACCCGCTGATCTCGATCATCCTGTTCAACACCTGGCGGGGCACCGCGTTCTCCATGCTGCTCTACTCCTCCGCGCTGGCCGCGGTGCCGCCCTCGCAGCTGGAGACGGCGAAACTGGTCGGCGCGAACGGCTGGCAGACCGTGCGGGACGTGGTGTTCCCGCACATCCGCGGGCACGTGCTGACCAACACGCTGCTGATCAGCCTGTGGACCGCCAACGACTTCACCCCGTTCCTGCTCACCGCGGGCGGGCCCAACCACGCCTCGGAGACGCTGCCGGTGTTCATCTACCGGCAGGCCCTCGAAGGCGGCCAGCTCGGCTACGCCTCGGCCATCTCGTTGTTGTTGCTGCTGGCGAACCTGCTGGTGGCCGGGCTGTACCTGCGGCTGCTGCGGAGGCGGGCATGAGCGTGAAGTTCCTGTTGCGGCGCATCGGCTTCTACACGCTGATCGCGGTGGTGCTGTTCTTCTTCGCGGTGCCCATGCTGTGGCTGGCCAGCGCGCCCTTCGACGCCCGCCCCGGCCTCGGCCTGCGCTGGCCGGACTGGACGCTGGACAACGTCAGCAAGACCCTGGAACACCCGCACACGCTGTCCTCGCTGCTGAACTCGCTGCTCCTGTGCGGGATCGCCACCGCGGTGACCACGGTGTGCGCTGCGCTGGCCGCCTACGCCCTGTCCAGGGTGCGCATCCCCGGCCGGGACCTGTTGCTGTACCTGCTGTTGCTGCTCTCCAGCGTGGTCACCGGCACCGCGGCGATGGTGCCCATCTTCGTGATGATGTTCCAGCTCGGCCTGATCAACTCCCAGTACGGCACCGCGCTGGTGATCGCAGGCGGCATGCTGCCCGCGGCCATCTTCATCCTCAAGGACTTCATGGACTCGGTGCCGCGCTCCTACGAGGAGTCGGCCAGGGTCTTCGGCGCCTCACCGGGGCAGGTGCTGCGGCACGTGGTGCTGCCGGTGGCGCGACCGGGGATCGCGACCATCCTGGTGTGGGCCTTCGTCAACGCCTGGGGCAACTTCCTGCTGCCGTTCCTGCTGCTGCGCGATGTCGAGGCGCAGCCGGCCGCGGTGCTGCTGCGCACCCTGCAGGACGAGGGCGGCAGCGCCAACCTCACCGTGATCCCGGTGTTCTCACTGCTGTACTCGATACCGGTGGTGCTGCTGTACCTGATCGTCAGCAAACGCTACGGGTTCCGCTTCCACGGAGGGATCAAGAGCTGATGGCGGGTATCGGCATCACCGGACTGTCCACTGTGTACCCGAACGGGGTGCGCGCGGTGGACGAGCTCGACCTGCGCATCGCCGACGGCGAGTTCTTCGCCCTGCTCGGCCCCTCCGGCTGCGGCAAGACCACCCTGCTGCGCACCATCGCGGGACTGGAGCAGTCCAACGCGGGGTCGATCACCATCGGCGCTGACGAGGTCACCTCGGCCGAGCCCGGCAAGCGCGGGGTGGCCATGGTGTTCCAGGACTACGCGCTGTTCCCGCACATGACGGTGGCGGAGAATATCGGCTACCCGCTGCGGGTGCGCGGGGAGAACAAGGCGGCGCAACGGAAGGTGGCCGAGACCACCGCGGACGGGCTGAGCCTGGCCGGGCTGCTGGAACGCCGCCCCGGCCAGCTCTCCGGCGGCCAGCAGCAGCGGGTCGCGCTGGCCCGCGCCATCGCGATGGGTGCGCGGGTGCTGCTGCTGGACGAGCCACTGTCCAACTTGGACGCACGACTGCGGCTGGAGGCGCGCACGTTCCTCAAGCGGCTGCAACGGGAACTGGGCATCACCACGGTCTTCGTCACCCACGACCAGGCCGAGGCGCTGGCCCTGGCCGACCGGATCGCGGTGATGGAGTCCGGCAAGATCCGGCAGCTGGGCAGCCCGCGTGAGGTGTTCCAGCGGCCGGCGAGTGTGTTCGTGGCCAACTTCATCGGGTCCACACCGATGAACCTGCTCGACGCGGTAGTTGTCGGTGACGAGGTGGAGGTGGCAGATGCGCGGCTGGGTCGGCCCCTGGGTCTGGCCGTGTCCGACGGCGACCAGGTCACGGCGGGCATCCGCCCCGAGTACCTGCGACTCGCCCCGCAAGGCAGTCCCGGCGGGATCGCCGGCGTGGTGTCGACGGTGGAGAACCTCGGGGTGAGCTCGCTGGTGTCGCTGGAATGTGCGGGCGGCCTGCTGGTCGGGGTCACCGTGCCGGAACAGGACGAGCCGCCGGTGGGCAGCACGGTCACCGCGGTCCCCGAACCCGGCAGGCTGCTGCTCTTCGACGCCGACGGCCTGCTGCTCAGCCCGGAACCGGTGCCCGCGTGATCATCCACAGTGGACTGATCACCAGGGAGCTGCGCTCGGCGAGCCGGTGGCTGGAGCTCCCGTTCGAGGTGCCGCCCGGCTGCGCGGGGGTCACCGTCGAGCTGACCTACGCGGAACCGGCGATCCTGGACATCGGCTGCGCCGGACCGGCCGGTTGGCGCGGCTGGTCCGGTTCGGCCCGCCGCCGCTTCGCCATCGGTCCCGCGTCCGCCACCCCCGGCTACCTGCCCGGCGAGGTGGAACCCGGTGAGTGGCGGGTTGTCCTTGGCCTGCACCGGATTCCGCCGGAGGGGGCGCACGCCCAGGTCGAGGTGACCCTCGGCCCGGCCTTCGTCGAGGTCGAGCGCCCGGCCCCGCTGGCCCCAGCGCCACGCCCGCCCCGGCACCTGCCGGCCAGTGCGGGCCTGCGCTGGATCCCGGCCGACCTGCACGCGCACACCCTGCACTCCGACGGCCAGCTGACCGTGCCGGAACTGGCCGCGCTGGCGGTGTCCAACGGCCTGTCCGCGCTGGCGGTCACCGACCACAACACCGTCGCCCACCATGCTGAGCTGGCCGAGGCAGGCAACCGGTACGGCATCGCGCTGATCCCCGGCCAGGAGGTCACCACGGACTCCGGCCACGCCAACGCCTTCGGCGACATCGGCTGGATCGACTTCCGCCAGCCGCCGGCCGAATGGCTCACCGCGGTGCGCGAGCGCGGCGGCCTGCTGTCCATCAACCACCCGCTCTCCGGCGACTGCTCCTGGCGGGACCCGATGCCGGAACGCCCGCCGCTGGCCGAGATCTGGCACTCCAGCTGGTGGAGCCGGACCTGGGGTGGCCCGCTGGCCTGGTGGCGGTCCTGGGGCATGCACGTCACCCCGGTCGGCGGCAGCGACTGGCACGGCCGCGGCGCCGACGCCCAGCCCGGCAACCCGACCACCTGGCTCGCCGTGGACGAGAACGCCTACGGCCCGGCGGAACTCGCCACGGCCGCGCTGGACGCCCTGCGCGCCGGCCGCACCGCGATCAGCGCCAACGTGGACGCCCCGGTGCTGCTCCCGGTCGATGGCGGGCTCGCTGTGGTGGGCGCCTCGGACGCGCTGCTCTACGGCCCGGACGGCAGCCGCCGCGAGGCCAGGACCGAGGGCAGGCTGCCCGCCGCCGGTCCTGGCGGTCACGTGCTCACCGATCACGAGGGTGGCGTGATCTCCCTCTGCGGCAACCCCTGACCGAGCCGCACGGTCGCGATCTCCCAGCCCCGCAACAACAGTCCCACCGCGTCCTCGGTGACGTCCAGCTTCGCCAACGGGTTCCCGGCCAGGTCGGTGACCCGCGCGCTGACCAGGCCGGGCAGCCGCAGCACCGTGGCCACCGGCTCCTCGGAGTAGGCGACCAGCCGCAGCTCCAGCTCGCCGTCCCGCTCCCGCAACCCGCTCAGCACCGCGCCTTCCACGCGCAGGCCGGTCGCCTCGGCCAGTTCGGCGATCCCGGTCCCGGCCGCGCTCACCAGCGGCAGTGTGAACCGCTCCACCAGCCCCATCACCTCGGCGTCCAGGCGCCCAGCCCCCACCGCGATGCCGAACCGGGCCACCCGCGGCCCCAGTTCCTGCGCCCCGGGGATCGGCGTGGCCGGCCCGGCGGGCTCGGCTCGCAGCGGGTGCAGGTTCCGGCTGATCGCGCCCACCGACCGCAGCACGGTCAGCGCCAGCGCCCCGCCGGTCACCTCGTACTCGGTGGCTTGCTCCAGCAACACGGTGGCCGCACCGGCCGCGACGAACCCCGAGGCCGGGAAGGTCGGCAGCGGCGCCTCCCCGTTGCCGCCCTCGTTGGTCAGCCCGCGCGCCACCACGCCGAACTGGCCCTCGGCCCGCGATCCGGTGACCGGCCCGACCGGCAGGTGCACCCGCACCCGGTGGTCCCGGCTGCGGTTCTCGAACCGGAGCTCCAGCCGCACAAAGGGTTCCCCGGCCCGCAGCTCCACCGCCATGGACACCTCGGTCGCCACCGTGCCGGCCGCCCGCGCCGACCCGGCGGCATCGGCCAGCCCAGCCGGCCACTCGTAGGTGCGGTACACGGTGAACCCACCGACCAGGGGGCCGGGTGCGTCCGGGCAGACCAGGATGGCCACCGGCTCGTGCACCAGCAGGTCGGCCACTGGCGGGCCGTAGTTGTAGCTGTCCCCGGCGTCCCCGCCGTCGCAGATCCGCCCGACCCCGTCCAGTGCGAGGCCGTCGGGGTCCTCGATCCGCAGTGTGCCGTCGTCCAGCACGGTCACCGAGACCAGCCCGTTGCTCAGCACACCGTCCACAATGGACACCGGATGTCCGACGGGTGCGGTGCCGGCCACCGGTCGCGCCGTGGTCCAGCCCAGCGCGGGCACCGGCACCGCGGCCAGCAGCTCGCGCCTCGGCTCGTCCACCACTCGCAGCGACCACACCGGGTGCTCAGCCGCCCGCGCCGCCAGCTCGGCCGCGAAGCGCTCCACGTCGTAGCCCGGATCGCCCAGCCGGCCCACCGCGAACTCCACCACGCCTGCCCCGATGACCGCCCTTTGGACTGCCCGGTCGTACATGACTTGGCCGAAGGTTCGCCGCCGCACCGCCTCGGCGACCTCGGCCGCCGGGAACTCCGCGGCCAGCAGCACCCGCTCCGGCCGCTCGACCTCCTGAGTCGCCGCCAGCCGCCCGTCCGGCAGTGCCAGCGCCACGGCGTCCCAGTCCTCCGGCGCGACCGCCGACACCCGCACGACGTCCTGCCGGGGCCACGGACTGGGGTTCACCACCAGCACCGCGTCCCCCGGAGCCCGCGCCGCCAGCGCGTCCACCACTCGGTCCCGCACCGCCGAACCCAGCTGCTCGGCCTCGGCGATCCGGCCTGCCACCTGGGCCGCGGTGCTGTCCGCGCCGCAGCCGGTCACCGAGTCGTGGCAGGAGGCGTCCACCAGCCGCTGCCAGGCCATCTCGGCGAAGGGGTGGGCCGCGGCCGGGAACCACAGCGCGGCAAGGGGTTCGGCGTAGCGCTGCACCATTCGCTCGGCCTCGGCCATCGCCTGCTTCACCGGCGCGCGCACCGAGAGCACCCCGGGCAGCAGGTTCGCCCGCGCGTGGCTGCGCAGCTCGCCGCGCACCTCGGTCAGCCCGGCCGCGTCCACGTCCCGCCCGGCCAACGCCTCGGTCAGGGTGGCCAGCCGCAGGGTGACCGGGCCTTCCGCCGCGCTGACCGCCCTGACCTGCTCGGTCAGCGAGGGCAACGGTGCGCCGTGGTCCGCGCCGTACATCGCCAGCACCTCGTCCGCGCCGAACCAGCCGCGCATCCGCTCGGCGAAGTCCTCGGCCCGGCCCCTGGTGGCCGAGGGGTCGGTGAACAGCACCGCCGCGTTGCCGTAGCCGCCGGGCAGGTACTCGGTGCGCACCGCCGAACCGTCGGGGGACACCCAGGAGAAGCCGTTACTGTCCACTGTGGACGGCACGCCGCGCCACAGGCAGGCTTGCCGGAAACCGAAGCCGCGCAACAGCTGGGGCAGCTGCGCCGCGTGCCCGAACTGGTCCGGCAGGTAGGCCACCGGCATCGCGCCGCCCAGCTCGGCCGAGCGGGCCAGCCCGATCTCCAGGTTGCGCACCAGGTTCTCGCCGGAGCAGAGGAAGGAGTCCGCGAGCACCCGCCACGGCCCGACCGCTAGCTGTCCGCGCGCCACCAGCTCGCGCACCTGGCCAACCGCGGCCGGCCGGATCTCCAGGTAGTCGTCCACCGCCGCGGTCTGCCCGTCCAGGGTGAACCGGAGCCCGGGATCGGCGGCCAGTCGCGGCAGCACCTCGTCCAGCAGGTCCACCAGGCGCAACCGGAACCGCTGGAACGGCTCGTACCACTCGCGATCCCAGTGCGTGTGCGGGACGACATGGACGGTGCGGCGGGGTGACGTCGGAGGCACGCTCACACGTTAGTGAGCCACGGTGGTTATGTGTATACCGTCAGGAACTTTCGCCTGGACGCACACGTTGGGCGGAGTAAGGTCGGCTTAGCGGAGTTAACAACGTTCACAATACGGTGACGTATGTGAACCCCGGTATCGAGTGGGGAGTAGGGCCGGATGGGCACTGACACCGCGGCGGCGGAACCGCTGCCGGATCTGCAGATGTTCGACGACGCGTACATGAAGGACCCGTACCCGATCTACGCCCGGCTGCGGCAGCAGCTGCCGGTGCACCGGACCTCGTTGCCCAACCGCTCGTTCGACATGTGGGTGGTCACCAGGTACGAGGACGTCAAGATCGCGCTGACCGCGCCGCAGGTCAGCAAGGACGCCAACGCCATGCGCGAGCTGATCCTCAAGGACGCGCCGGAGGGCGCCCCGCAGTTCACCGAGCAGCTGGCCGGCCACATGCTCAACAGCGACCCGCCGCAGCACACCCGGCTGCGCAAGCTGGTGGCCAAGGCCTTCACCCCGCGCCGGGTGGAGCAGCTGCGCCCGCGGATCGAGCAGATCACCACCGAGCTGCTGGACCGGGTGGCCGCCGGTGGCGAGGTGGTCGACCTGATGGAGACCTTGGCCTTCCCGCTGCCGGTCACGGTCATCTGCGAGCTGCTCGGCGTGCCAGAGGCCGACCAGGCCGACTTCCGCCGCTGGTCCAACTCGCTGCTGGGCAACAGCAACGCGCCGGAACAGCAGGCCAAGGACAGCCAGGACCTGGCCATGTACCTGGTGCGGCTGATCGAGGACAAGCGCGCCACGCCCACCGACGACATGCTCTCCGACCTGATCCAGGTCAGCGAGGACAGCGACTCGCTGAGCCAGGGCGAGCTGGTCGCGATGGCCTTCCTGCTGCTGGTCGCCGGGCACGAGACCACGGCGAACCTGATCGGCAACGGGATGCGCGCGCTGCTCACCCACCCCGACCAGCTGGCCGCCCTGCGGGCCAAGCCCGAGCGCCTGCACAACGCGGTCGAGGAGCTGCTCCGCTACGACGGCCCGGTGATCACCGGCACCATCCGGATGACCACCGAACCGCTCACCCTCGGCGAGGTGACCGTGCCCGCGAACCAGCTGCTGCTGGTCGGCCTGGGCTCGGCCAACCGGGACGCCACCAAGTTCGAGAACCCGGACGAGCTGAACATCGACCGGGTGCTCGGCGGCCACTTCGGCTTCGGCCACGGCATCCACTACTGCGTGGGCGCGCCGCTGGCCCGGCTGGAGGCGGTCACCGCGATCGGCGGCCTGCTGGACCGCTTCCCCGAGCTCACGCTGGCCGTGCCGCCGGAGGAGCTGAACTACCGCAGCAGCGTGCTGATCCGCTCGCTGATCGAGCTGCCGGTCCGCCCGAACGGCTGATCGGCGACCACCACAATGACGGTGGCGGGTCCCCAGCGGGCACGCCACCGTCCTTTGTGGACACTCAGCAGGACAGCCTGGCCTCGGCCCAGTCCGCGTGGTCGAAGTTCCGGCCGTCGCCGCCGTCGGTGACCCGCAGCGTCAGCGTGCGCGCCCCGGTGACGTCCACCGACAGCGGCACCGCGGCCTGCCCGGTGCGCAGCACGGCGGTCTCCTGCCGGAGCACGCCGTCGGCGAGCACCTGGAAGGCGGCCGAACCCGGCGAGCTGGTCTCGTCGTCCAGACCGGCCAACGCGGTGAACCGGGCGCACCGGCCGCCCAGGTGCACCGAGACCTCGCTCGGCGCGTGCGTGCCGAGCCCCTTGGCATAGCTGACCCCGTTGACACGCAAGGGGTTCCCGTCGCCACCGGCGGACTCGTTGTTGGCGCGATCCCGCTCCACCGGTCCCCAGCCGTTGCTCTCGGCGGCGAACGGCAGCTCACTCACCCACGGCTGCCGGTCAGCGCGACCGTCGCCTTGACCGCCTGCTCGACGCGCATCCGCCGCCGCCCCTGCGGCAACGCGGCATCGGTGAACTCGGCGACCACCGGAACCTCCACCGGCCCGAACTTCGCGTCCGGACCCACGGTGACCTGCCAGCGTCCGCGCAGCTGACCGCCAGGAGCCAGCCGGGCCGCGGTGATCGCCGCTCCGCTGACCTGCCAGCCCGCCGGCGCGCTGGGCCGCGGCTCGACCCCCCGCAGTGTCCGCGCGCTGTCCCCGGTGAACTCCGCGGTCACCTCGAAGCTGTTGCCCGCCACCAGGTCCCCGGCATCGCCAGGAGTGACGGCCAGCTTGGTCACCGGCGGCTGCGGCACCGGCTGGTGGCAGCTGGTGCGGCCCGCGGTGGCCCGGCAGGCGATCGCGGCGAACCCGCCGTTGGCCGGCACGTCCACCGACAGCCGCTCGCCCGCGGTCCGCACCGAGGACTCCACCAGCACGTCCGCGCGCTCGCCCGGCGCGTCCCGGATGACCTCGACCAGCCAGCGGCCCGGTCCCAGCACGTCCAGCGCGGCGGTCAGCGTGGTGGCCGGGCCGGTGGCGATGCCATCGAAGAACCAGCGGTCCCCGCCGCGCCGGGCCAGCACCGCGTCCTGACCCGGGTAGCCACCGCGGAACCGGGTCTCCTGCCACACCGTCGGCACCTGGTTCAGGAACCGCAGCGCGCGCGGGAAGCGCTGGTACGCCTCGGGTTTGTCCGCGAAGTGCTGCCAGCCCGACTCGAAGAGCACCGGCAGCGCCACCTCGTGCGCCACCGAGGAGCCGCGCGGCCCGACCTCCAGCGACACCGGCGTGTAGTCCATCGAGCCGACCACGTTGCGCGCGAATGGGTGCACCGGGTTGTCGGTGGGCTGCGGCAGCTGTTCCGCGCCGTGCACCGCCTCCATGGTGAGCAGGTGCGGCCAGGTGCGGGCCAGCCCGTGCGGTGTCGGCCAGCGCTTGGTCGTACCACTGGTAACGGGCCTGCGAGTCCGACTCCATGAAGTCGATCTTCACGCCCTTGACGCCCCAGCCGGTGATCAGCGCGAACTGGGTGTCCTGGCCCGCGCGTACCTGGTCAGCTCCGGCACCCACTGCGGGCTCCAGCCCTCGTCCACCAGCACGTACGGCCAGCCGTTGCGCGCGGCGAAGTTCACATACTCCTTCTGCCTGGCGAAGTTCGACGGGCTGGCGTGTTCGCTCAGCCAGGACCAGGCCACCTTGCCGGGCCTGATCCAGGAGGTGTCCTCGAAGCGGGCCGGGTCAGCCAGGTCGTCCACCAGCGTCGACTCGGTCACCGTGCCCAGCTCGCCGATGATCGCGGTCCGCCACGGCGTCGGCGTGCCCGCGGCCAGCCGCACCCGCTCATCGGCGAGCTCCACCGCGTAGCCGCTGGTCCCGGCCGCGTGCCGCAACCGGCTGCCCGCGTACCGCCCGTCCACCGCGGCCTCGGTCAGCAGCACGTAGTCCCCGCCCACCTGGAACAGCGAGGGGTTGCCGAAGATCCCGGCCGGGCATCCCCGTTGCCGCGCAAGGAGAACCGCGTTTCCGTCATCCGCGCGTCCCGGTCCAGCCGCTTGCCGGTGGTCATCCGATACCGCTCGCGCACCAGCCGCTGCGACTGCCCGACCAGCCGCAAACCCGTGGTGAGGTCGCTGCGCTCGGTCCGGATCCCCAGCGCCGAGGGCAGGATCACCGGCCGTCCGTCCCGGTGCACCGACAGCGTCACTGAACCGTCCGCCGCCCCTAAGTCCACGCTCGCGGTGATCCCGGCGTCCGGCCCGCGCATCGCGACCACCCGGTGCTCCGCCGCCAGCGCGGGTGCCCCGCCCGCCACCAGCGCGGCCACCACCGCGACCACCCCACCGGACCATCGTCGACCTGTTCGCATCAACGGTTCACCCAGCTAAAAGGCTCCCAGCTCCCCCTCACCGCGTGTTGGCCGTTGTTGGACACCGAGTTGGCCGTTCCGGACGCGCGGGGCAGCCGGGTTTGGTAAACCCATGCCGTGATCTCCGCGAAGCCGCCCGGCCCGTCCACCCCGGCCAGCGAGGCCGAACTCCGCCTGCGCTGGCTGCGCGCCCAGCCGCTGCTGGTGCTCGCCTACGTGATCGTCCCCGGCTTCGCCGCGGCGCTGGTGCTCACGCTGGTGATCTTCGGCCTGACCCTGCGGGCGGACTCGGCGGTCGGCCTGGTGATCATCACCGGCGGTCCGCTGGCCGGCTTCGTCTGGGCGCTGACCCGCAAGCCGGAGTGGTGGCTCACGCCGAAGGCCTGGGCGCGGCGGGCGTTCTGGATCACCGCGCTGGTCTGCTTCGCCCTGCTCCCGGCCACCGGCTACTGGTCGCCGATCCAGTGGTGGGTGTGGCCGCTGGTACTGACCCTGTGCGTGCTGCTGCCCACCTGTGCCGGGGTGCTCGCCGGACGCGCCCGCCGCGGCTTCCTCACCCCGTACAGTCCCGACCTCGGCGAGACCGGGTTCGTGCTGCACCCCGAACTGAACGGGATCACCGGCCAGCTCCGGCTGGAACTGACCGAGCTGCGCTGGAACCAGGGCGGCTCGGGCCAGGAGGTGTCCTTGCTGCTCAAGCAGATCGAGCAGGTGACGGTGATCGAGGTCTCCGAGACCCTCGCCCCGGCTCGCCGCGCGCTGAGCAAGCCGGACGGCAGCGGGGGAGCGTCACTGCCGCCAGGCCGGGTGCTACAGGTGCAGGGCCGCAAGGGCACGATCCTGTTCCCGCTCAAGGAGGTGGACGCCTTCGCCGAGATCCTGCACCGGCGGATGGCGGCCCGGCCGCAGCTGATCAAGAACGCCAGGGTCACCCTTTGAGTGTCCACAATGGACGGTATTCGCGCCGGAGCCGGACGCTGACCCCCGGCGTGCGGTAGTAGGGATCGGCCGCCATGATCCGTGCCAGCTCCTTTTCCTCGGCGTCGAACACCAGCAGCGCGCCGGAGTCATCCGCCCACGGACCGGCCAGCACCAGCTTGCCCGCCGCGCGCAGCTCGGCCAGGCGTTCCCGGTGCGCGGGCCGGGCGGCCAGGCGGCGGGGGTCATCGGTGAAGACGAGCTCAACCACGATCATGCCGACAGCCTGCGGCCGAGCGGGCATCCGGCGCTGTATCACGTGATACTGCCGTCATGACCGACCTCGCCGGGGTGCCGCTGTTCGCCGGGCTGGACCGCGCCCGCCTGGACCGGCTGCGCGCCACCGGCCGTGCCCACACGGTCGCGGCGGGGGAGACCGTGGCCCGCTTCGGCGAACCCGCCACCGCGCTCATCGTGGTGCGCACCGGCACGCTCACCGCGAGCCGGGACACCGCGGACGGCAGACGGCTGCGCCTCGGCGAGTTCGCCGGACCCTGCGCGGTGGACAAGACCGCGGTGCTCGACGGCGGTGGCCACACCGCGACCTGGACCGCGGCCACCCGCGCCGAGCTCCTGCTGCTGCCCGCCGCCGAGCTGCTCGCCCTGCTCGAGGACGTGCCCACCGCCCGCCGCCACGTGCTCGCCCACCTCGCCGCCCAGGTCCGCACCCGCCAGGACGACCTGGTCCGCACGCACGGCGCCGACGCGGTCGCCCGCATCGCCGCCTGGCTGCTCACCAGCGCCGACGGCGACACCAGGGTGCTGCTGCCCGGCGCGCAACAAGGCCTCGGCGAACACCTCGGCCTGTCCAGGGTCACCGTCAACCGCGCGCTGCGCGCCCTGGCCGCCGACGGCCTGATCGCGGTGGAACCCGGCGCAGTGCGCTTGCTCGCACCCGAACTACTCGCCGCGCGGGCTGGTTAGGGTGCCGGATGTGAGCCGCGAACTCCTCGACCTCGACCGCAGGCACGTCTGGCACCCCTACGGCCCGATGCCCGGCACCCAGGAGCCGCTGCTGGTCGAGTCCGCCCAGGGCGTGCGGCTGCGGCTGGCCGACGGCCGGGAGCTGATCGACGGCATGTCCTCCTGGTGGGCGGTCATCCACGGCCACCGCCACCCCGCCCTGGACGCCGCGGTGCGCGCGCAGGTGGACAAGCTCAGCCACGTCATGTTCGGCGGCCTCACCCACGAGCCCGCGATCCGGCTGGCGCAGAAGCTGGTCGAGATCACCCCCGCGCCACTACAGCACGTCTTCCTCTGCGACTCCGGCTCGGTCTCGGTCGAGGTCGCGGTCAAGATGTGCCTGCAGTACTGGCGGTCCCTCGGCCGCCCGGACAAGCGCAGGCTGCTCACCTGGCGCGGCGGCTACCACGGCGACACCTTCCAGCCGATGAGCGTGTGCGACCCCGAGGGCGGCATGCACTCGCTGTGGCGCGGCGTGCTGCCCGAGCAGGTCTTCGCCGACGCCCCGCCGCGCGGCTTCGACGCCGACATCGACCCCCGCTACGTGCAGCACCTGGCCGACACGATCGAGCAGCACGCCGACCAGCTCGCCGCGGTCATCGTCGAGCCGGTGGTGCAGGGCGCCGGCGGCATGGTCTTCCACAACCCGCGCTACCTGCACGTGCTGCGCGAGCTGTGCCTGGCCCACGACGTGCTGCTGGTCTTCGACGAGATCGCCACCGGCTTCGGCCGCACCGGCACCCTCTTCGCCGCCGACCACCCCGGCGTCAGCCCGGACGTGATGTGCCTCGGCAAGGCCCTGACCGGCGGCTACCTCAGCCTGGCCGCCACGCTGTGCACCGAGCGGATCGCCGAGGGCATCGCCAAGGGCGAGCTGCCGGTGCTCGCGCACGGCCCCACCTTCATGGGCAACCCGCTGGCCACCGCGGTGGCCAACGCCTCGCTGGAGCTGCTGCTCAGCCAGGACTGGGCGGCCGAGGTCCGGCGGATCGAAACCGGTCTCGGCAAGGGCCTCGCCGGGGCGAGCGCGCTACCCGGGGTGCGCGACGTGCGCGTGCTCGGCGCCATCGGAGTGATCCAGCTCGACCATCCGGTGGACATGCTGGCCGCCACCGAAGCCGCGGTCGGCGAGGGCGTGTGGCTGCGCCCGTTCCGCGACCTGGTCTACGCGATGCCGCCGTATGTCAGCACCGACGACGACGTCCAGCGGATCACCGCCGCCCTGCGCGCCGCGGCGGCCGCCGGCTGACCCTCCCCCGATCGGGCCCGCCCGGACGCCTGAGTAGCGTGCACAGACGTGACCGTGCTGGTGATCACTGGAACCGGGACCGAGGTCGGCAAGACGGTCGTCACCGCGGCCGTCGCCGCGCTGGCCAGGGCGCAGGGCAGGCGGGTCGCGGTGCTCAAGGCCGCGCAGACCGGGGTCGGGCCGAACGAACCGGGTGACATCGACGAGGTGGTCCGCCTCGCCGGTCCCGTCACCGCGCGCGAGCTCGCCCGCTACCCACAACCGCTGGCCCCCGCGACCGCGGCCCGCGCCGCCGGGCTGCCCCCGGTCCGGCCCGCCCAGATCGCCGCCTCGGCAACGGGTCTGGACGCCGATCACGACCTGGTGCTGCTGGAAGGCGCTGGCGGTCTGCTGGTCCGCTTCGACCACGCGGGCAGCACCCTGGCCGACGCCGCCTGGGCGCTGGGCGCGCCGGTGCTGCTGGTCGCCTCGGCCGGACTCGGCGTGCTCAACACCGCCACGCTCACCGTGGAGGCGCTGCGCCGCCGCGGCCTGACCTGCCAGGGCCTGGTGGTCGGCAGCTGGCCGGACCAGCCCGGCCTGGCCGCCCGGCACAACCTGGCCGACCTGCCCGAGGTCACCGGCGTGCCGCTGCTCGGCGTGCTGCCCGAGGGCGCAGGCAAGTGCCACGAGGAGGACTTTCTGGTGCTGGCCCGCCGCGGCCTCGCGCCCGCGCTGGGCGGGGAGTTCGACGCGGCCGAGTTCACCGTCCGGCACGGGCTGACCTGATGCCGCGGCCCCAGGCCCGCAAGTCGCCAGGCTGCGCGGTCGTCCTGCTGGTGCTGCTCGGCGGACCGGCCGCCTACCTGCTGTGGGCTGTGATCTTCGGCGGCGCGGATCCCGACGTCCGGGTCTGGCAGACCGTCGGCGCGGCCGCCCTGCTCGTGGCCACCGTGGCCGGACTGCTGGTCACCCTGGACGTCGGCGACGGCAAGCGCCCCGGCTACGACCTCGGCTGCGTGGCGCTGGGCCTGCCGCTGCTCACCGTGCCCGGCCTGCTGCTGGCCCTGCTCGCCGAGGGCGCCGGCATCCGCATCACCGGCTGGGCGCTGGTTGTCTTCGGCGTGCTGGTGATGCTCGGCGCGGTGCTCAACCGCGGCGGCCCCGACGAGCAGGACGAACCGGGCGAACCGGTGAACGGCCAGGTCAGCCACCTGCCCAAGCCCGCATCGGCCAACGAGCCGGTGCCGAGGGCGAACCGGATCGGCTGCTCGCTGGCCGCGGTCGGCCTGCTCGCCCTGCCCGGGTTGTCCCTGCTCTGGCTGGCCGCCTTCGACCCCGCGCGCAGCCATTCCGGCCGGGTCTGGGCGGCCGTCGCCGGCGCCGCGCTGCTGGCACTGGCCGCCGCCGCGACCGCCGCCGCGCTCGGCCTCGGCGAGGCCCGCGGCCGCCTGGACCTCGGCTGCCTCGGCCTGGTCCTGGTGCTGCTCATCGCACCCGGCGTGCTGCTGCTGATCGCGGCCAACCCGCCCGGCGGCGTGCGCGTCGTCGGCTGGTGCCTGCTCGGCCTGGCCGCACTGGCCGTGCTCGCCACGGTGACCCGCGGTCGCCTGGATCGAATCCGTTCCCCCAGAAGGGATGAATCCGCCCCGGAACAGTGAGATGTACCTCAGCACACTCCGGCATCGGTAAGGCAGGATGGCAAGCCGACCGAGCGTCCATCGGAAGGAACATACGGTGACCACAGCCGCCGAACAGGCCACCACGACCGAGGCGGGCGACCGGGACATCCTCATCACCGCGCGGGAGCAGGTGCTCAACCGCGGTGAGGGCCTGTCCGAGCCGCAGATCCTGGCCGCGCTCCAGCTGCCCGACGAGCGCCTCGGCGACCTGCTCCAGCTCGCGCACGAGGTGCGGATGGCCTGGTGCGGTCCCGAGGTCGAGATCGAGGGCATCGTCAGCCTCAAGACCGGCGGCTGCCCCGAGGACTGCCACTTCTGCTCCCAGTCCGGCCGCTTCCCCTCGCCGGTGCGCTCGGCCTGGCTGGACATCCCCGGCCTGGTCAAGGCGGCCGAGCAGACCGCGGCCACCGGCGCCACCGAGTTCTGCATCGTGGCCGCCGTGCGCGGACCGGACAAGCGGCTGCTCTCCCAGGTCAAGGCCGGGATCGAGGCCATCCGCGCGGCCGGCATCGACATCCAGATCGCCTGCTCGCTCGGCATGCTCACCCAGGAGCAGGTGGACGAGCTGGTCGCGATGGGCGTGCACCGGTACAACCACAACCTGGAGACGGCGAAGTCGCACTTCGCGAACGTGGTCACCACGCACACCTGGGAAGAGCGCTGGGAGACCCTGCGGATGGTGCGCGAGGCGGGCATGGAGGTCTGCTGCGGCGGCATCATCGGCATGGGCGAGACCGTCGAGCAGCGCGCCGAGTTCGCCGCCCAGCTGGCCGAGGTGAACCCGGACGAGTGCACGATGAACTTCCTCATCCCGCAGCCCGGCACCCCGTACGAGAACTTCTCGATCGTGGAGGGCTCGGACGCGCTGCGCACCGTCGCCGCGTTCCGCCTGGCCATGCCCCGCGCCATCCTGCGCTTCTCCGGCGGCCGCGAGCTGACCTTCGGCGACCTGGGCACCCGGCAGGGCATGCTGGGCGGCATCAACGCGATCATCGTCGGCAACTACCTGACCAACCTCGGCCGCCCGGCGAGCTCCGACCTGGACATGCTGGAAGAGCTGAACATGCCGATCAAGGCGCTCAATGACACTCTCTGACACCCCTGCCACCGCCCTGTTCTGCGATATCTGCGGCAAGCCGGACAACGAGGGCGAACACCGGAGCTGCGTGGCCAGGCGGGCCATCGACCCGCCCCGCTACTGCCCCCAGTGCGCGCGGCGGATGATCGTGCAGGTGAGCCCGTCCGGCTGGTCGGCCAAGTGCAGCGCGCACGGGTCCACCGAGGGCGGCCAGGGAGGACGACTGTGATGAACGAGCCGCCGCTGCCCGGTCGCGCGGACCCGGTGCGGATCCAGCCCGGCGGGGTCGGGCAGCTGCCGGAAGAGGCGTACCTGCCCTACGTGCTGCCCCGGCCGATCCCGAGGGTGGTGGTCAAGGCCGACCTGCTGCCCGCGATCAGCATGGCCTCGCTGATCTCGCTGCTGGGCATCCCGGTGGCGTTCCTGTGGTCGCTGCTGGCCCCGCCGATCCAGCGCCAGGTCGCCACCAACGGCCGCACCCCGGCGCTGCCGGGCGACTCCAACCACCAGTTCGACTCGCTGGCGGTGTTCCTGCTGCTCACCCTGGCCGCGGGCGCGATCACCGGCGCGGTGGTGTGGCTGCTGCGCAGGCGCAGGGGACCGGTGGTGATGATCGGGGCCACCGCGGGCTCCGCGCTGGCGGCCTACCTGGCCACGCTGATGGGCGGGCTGTTCACCGGCTTCTGGTACTCGGTGCCCACCTCGGTGCAGCTCGGCGACGTCTACACGGTCGCCCCGGCCGCCGTGGACGCCACCGCGATCCTGGCCCAGCCGCTGGCCTTCATCATCGTCTACGGCGCCTGCGCGGCCTGGAACGGCCTCGACGACCTGGGCCGCAGGCTCGGCTAGCTGGCCGGGCGCAACTCGGCCGCGCTGGCCCGCAGCTCCGCGTGGAAGGCCAGCACCGCGGGGGAGCGCCGGGCGTGCCGGGGCACCGCCAGGCACACCGACCGGCGCGGCGGCTCCGGCGTGATCGGCCGCAGCACCACGTCCGCCGGCGTCCGCCCGGCCGCGATGCCGGGCACGATGGTCACCCCGAGCCCCTCGGCGACCAGGCTCAGCTTCGCGGTCCACTCGGCCACCCGCAGCGGGGTGTCCGGGGTGAACCCGGCGCTCGCGCAGGTCGCGTTCAGCGCGCCCAACGCCTCCGGGGTGTCCGCCACGATCCAGCTCTCCCCGGCCAGCTCGCCCAGCGGCACCCGCCGCCGCCCGGCCAGCCGGTGCGTCACCGACAGCGCCACCAGCAGCGGATCGTCCAGCACCGGCAGCAGCTCCGCGCCCGGCACCTCCAGACTGGGCCGCTTGTGCGTGCTGACCACGGCCAGGTCGAGGTCCCCGGCCTCCACCATGGGCAGCAGGCGCTCGGTGGTGCCCTCGCGCAGGGTCAGCGTGATCTTGGGATGGGCCGCCCGGAACCGGGACAGCGCGCCGGGCAGCAGGGCCGCGTTGGCGGTGGCGAAGGCGCCGACCCGCAGGCAGCCCGCGTCCAGGGTGCGCATCGCGTCCAGCGCCCGCGCGGTGTCGGTGAGCCGGTCCAGCAGGGACCGGGCATGGGGGAGCAGGTACTCCCCGGCGGGGGTCAGGCGAACGCCACGGGGGATCCGGGCGAACAGTTCCACGCCACAGAGGTCTTCAAGCGCCGCCATCTGGCGGGACACTGCCGACTGGGTGTAGCCGCCGGCCGCGGCAGCCCCGGTGAACGACCCGTGCTCGACCACTGACACGAAGGTCCGCAGCGCGATCGGGTCCAACAACTCCGCACGCACCCTCCGAGGTTACGCACCGCCGCCGCTGGTGACACGCCCACCCTCAGTCCACGCGCCGGTGGTAGTGCCTGCTGACCCTGGCCCGGTTGCCGCACGCGGGCGAGCACCACCCCTGCCGGGGATGCTCGCGGACGTAGTACTTCACACACCGAGGCCCCCGGCAGGCCCGCAACTCCAACCGCGCCGGTGACCCGAGGAACGCGATCGCCGCCCGCGCGAACCCGTCCAGCACCAGCTCGATCCCGTTGCCCCCCAACGCTTCCGTGCGCACCACCGGCTCCGCTGCCCATTCCAGCGACACCCGCTCCGGCAACACCGCCGAGTTGACCAGCCGCACCGCCTCCGCCACCGCCGGCAACCGGTCCGCGTCCGCCGCACTCGGCGGCTCCGGCGCCACCACCACCGCGAACAGCGACCGAACCGCCTGCCGCAACCCCACCAGCGCCAGCCGCCCAGCCTCCGTCACCGCCGGATCCCCCAGCCACCGCCTGCACCGGTCAAGATCCCCAAGATCGTCGGCCACCCCACCCCGCCCGTCATGCCGAACGGTGCTCACCAACGCCAAAACCCGGTCCACCACCCCACCCTAATGGTTAACTACCCAAAACCCATTAGGAGCCCCGCATCATGATGACCCCAGACCTCGCCCACGCCCTGCACACCGCGAACAACCGCCTCCGAGCCCTGCTCGACACCCCCTTCGACACCAGCGCACCGTCGGCGCTGCCTGGCTGGACCCGAGCCCACGTCCTCACCCACCTGGCCAACCTCGCCGCCGCGTTCACCCGCCAGGCGGAATTCGCCTACGCCGGGAACCAGATCGAGGTCTACGACGGCGGCCGCCCAGCCCGCGACGCCGCCATCGAAGCCGGCGCCACCCAACCCCCCGAAACCCTGCGCGCGAACCTGCACACCGCCCTGAACACCCTGGACGCCACCTGGGACAAGGCCACCCCGGCCGACTGGACCCGCCCGGTCAGCTACCGCGACGGCACCCTGCTCGACACCGCCCTGGCCTGGTGGCGCGAAGCGGAAGTCCACACCACCGACCTGGCCCTGGCCTACACCCCAACCGAGTGGACCCCGGAGTTCACCGCCTACCTGACCACCTACCTGCACCCCCGCCTGCCCCACCCGGTCACCCTCGAAGGCACCCCCACCGCCATCGCCGCCTGGCTGGCCGGCCGGGTCCCACCCACCCCGGTCACCACCGCCGACGGCACCCCGCTGCCCACCCTCAACCCCTGGCCCTGACTGCAACCCAGGTGCCACCCCAGACCTGGCACCACGGGTTGACGCCCCAAACCCCTTGGCGTGACTAGCTTCCACACCACACCAAGGGAAGGTTCACATGCGCCCCAACCACTTCCGCACCGTCACAACAGCAACCCTGATCGCCCTAACCATCCCCGCCATAGCCACCGCCGCCCCCTCTGCCGCCGCTCCACCCACCCCAGCCCCCACCCACCCCTGCGCCACCGCGACCCAACAGTGCGACGGCACCCTCGACCTCCCCCTGAACTGGTCCGACCCCACCGGCGAACGCATCCCCATTCCGTTCACCTTCCACCCCCGCACCGACCAGTCCCGCCCCGCCGAGGGCACTGTCCTCGCCCTCGGCGGCGGCCCGGCCTCGTCTCTCGGTGGAGCCATCGAGGGCCACCGCCGGGCCCTGGGCGCCGAGTCCGCCCGGTTCAACTTGCTGGCCGTGGAACGCCGGGGCTTCGGCCGCGCCGCCCCGTTCGCCTGCCCCGACCTGGACCTGACCACACCCCAGACCTTCGCCGACTGCACCAACGGCATCGGCCCCCGGCTCCAGTTCTTCACCACCGACCAACGCGTCACCGACGTCGAAGCCGTCCGCGCCGCCCTGGGCATCCCGGCGCTGACCCTGTACGGCACCTCCTACGGCACCCGCGACGTCACCGCCTACGCGGTCCGCTTTCCCCAGCGCACCAAGGCGATCATCGCCGACAGCACCGTGCCGGTGAACGCGGAAGGCTATGCCGTCGGCGATACCTTCAACGACCGTCTGCGGGTCACCGCCACCCAGCTCACCGCGATCTGCGCGCCCTCCCCGGCCTGCCGCGCCCTGCCCGGCACCCCCGCGAGCCGCTGGTCGGACCTGATGACCCGCCTGCGCGCCCACCCCGACCCCAAGCTGCCCCTGTTCGCCCTCAACGACATCATCGTCAAACCCGGTGAACCCTCGGTCGGCCGCGAGATCAACGCCGCCATCGCCGCCTACCTAGCCGACGACCCGGCCCCACTGCACCGCCTCGCCGCCACCGGCCCCACCCTGCCGCCCAGGGGTTCGCCCTTCACCGCCCCGTTCTTCGCGTTCTGGTGCGCCGACAGCGCTTTCCCGTTCTCCCGCAACGCCACCCCGGACCTCCGCCGCCAGGAACTGGCCCGCTACCGCCAGGCCAACCCCGAACGCCCGGTGACCGCCGCCGAGGTCATGGGCGCCTTCGGCTGGACCGAGGACTGGTGCGCCCACTGGCCAACCCCGCGCCCCACCCCGCTGATCCCACCCGGAACCACCCTGCCCGACGTCCCCCTGCTCGCCATCGGCGGCCAACTCGACCTGGGCGCCGACCAGGCGGCCCGCACCCTGGCCGCCTCAGCCCCCCGCGGCCGCGCCCTGATCGTCCCCTTCGGCCAGCACGTCCCCAGCATCACCAACTACGGCTACAGCCCCTGCGCCGCCCACACCGTCCGCACCTTCCTCACCAACCCGGCCAAACCCACTCCGCCCTGCACCGCCGAGAACTACCAGGCCCAAGCCCACTTCCCCCGCACCACGGACAACCTGCCCCTCCCACACGCCCCAGCCCTGTCCCGCGAACACCGCACAGCCCTGGCCGTGGCGTTGAGCACCGCCAACGACGCCCTGGCCCGCCGCAACCCGAACACCGCCTTGCAGGCCAACCGCAAGCAGCTCCCCGGCGTCCGCGGCGGCACGATCCACTTCGAGAACCCCCAGATCCGCCTGGACAACGTCCAGCACGTCACGGACGCGGGCGTCACCGGCACGATCACCATCCCCGCGCAGCACGAGGAAGCGACCGCCACCCTCGCCGTCACCCACAACGGCAAGACCGCCGAGCTCAGCCTGCGCTGGAACCCCTTCCACGCGAGGCAGACGCTCAAGATCCAGGGCACGGCCGACAACACCAGCTTCATCGCGACATTCCCGAACGCCAGCTAGCCCACTGCTCGTCCCGCCGTCCCGCCGTCCCGCCGTCCCGCTGGCCGCCCGCCCGGTCCCATCCCGCCGCTGGCCGCCCGCCCCGCCCCGCCGCGTTCCCGTCCCGCCGCGTTCCCGTCCCGCCGCGTTCCCGTCCCGCCGCGTCCCCGCCCCGCCACGTCCCGTTCCGCCCGTCTCGTCCCATTCCATCCCGCTCGTCCCGCTGCTGGGCCTGTCCTTCTCCGGGCGTCCCGCTCGGCCCTGCCCCGCCGACCTCTCCCCGCTCGGGGTTAGGGTTGCGGGGTTGGCCGGGCGGGAATCGGGACGGGGCTGGATGCGGCGGGGGCGGGAACCAAAGGGGCAGCGGGGCGCCGTGCGCGGACCGGTGCCCGGCCAGTACCCGGTGCGGTTCGGCATGGCCGAGCTGCTCGCCGACCTGGACTGGCCCAACGGCTGGCTGCTGAGCGTGGACGGTGTCGCCCAGTCCTATGTGGACCTCGACGACCCCACCCACCTGGAGTTCGACTACATCCGCCGCATCGGCGACGTCATCGACTGCCTGGGCCAGCCCGAAGCGCCCCTGGACGCGCTGCACATCGGTGGCGGCGCCTGCACTGTCCCGCGCTACCTCGCCGCCACCCGCCCCGGCTCGCGTCAACTGGTCTTCGACGCCGACGGCGAACTCATCGACCTGGTCCGCGAACACCTCCGGCTGCGCGACGTCCCCGCCCTGCGGGTGCGGGTGTGCGACGGCAGGGAGGGCGTGACCACCCGGCGCGACGAGTCGGCGGATCTTGTTGTGCTGGACGCCTTCCAGCGCGCCTCCATGCCCGGCGGGCTGGCCACCCGGGAGTTCATCGGTGACATCGCCAGGGTGCTCCGCCCGGACGGCACGGTGATCGTCAACGTCACCGACGGCCCCGGCCTGAAGTTCGCCCGCCGCGTCGTGGCCACGCTGAGCCTGGTCTTCCCCCAGGTCCTGCTGGTCGCCGAACCCGCGGTGCTGCGCGGACGCCGGTTCGGCAACCTGGTGCTGGTCGGCTCCAAGACCGCGCTGCCGGTGCCGGAGATCACCAGCAAGGTGCACTCGGCGGCGTTCCCGGCTCGCTGTGTCTCCGGCGCCGACCTGACCAAGCTGTGCGCGGGCGCCGAACCCATCACCGACACCGCGCCCATGGTCGCCCCGGTGCCGCCCGCCCGAGCCTTCGGGGGTTGACCTCCAGCTTAGTAGAGGTTGCATGCTGCACCCATGAGTAGGGCAATGCGAGTCGGGGTGATCGGCGACGGAATGGCGCGGGGCTGGGCTGCCCGCGCGCATTTCCCCGCGCTGCGAGGGCTGCACGGAGTCGAGCTGTTCGCGGTCGCCGACCCAGGCCATCCCGCCGACGACGTGGCGGCCCAGTGGGACGCGCACCTGGTCTGCGCCGACCCGGCCGAGTTGGCCACCCACCGCCAGGTGGACGTGGTCACCATCGCGGGCCCGGTGCCCGGCCATGACGAGCTCGTGCGCACCGCCCTGTCCGCGGGCAAACACGTGTTCTGCGAATGGCCGCTGACCACCAACGTCCGCGCCGCGGCCGAACTGCGCGACCTGGCCGCCCGATCCGGCGGGCACCAGGTAGTCGGCCTGCGCGGCCGCGCGGACCCCGGCGCGCGCTTCGCCCGCGACCTGCTCGCCCATGGCGAGATCGGCGAGGTGCTCGGCGTGACCCTGAGCGCCGCCCCCGCGAGTCCGCCGGAGTCTACAGTGGACGTACCGCTGCTCACCGGCGACGGCGGCCAGGCCCTGGACGTCCTCCGGTTCTGCTTGGGCGAACCCGCCGAACTGTCCGCGACCCTCACCACCCGCTGCCCCGGAGTGCCCGCCCCGGACCAGGTCCTGGTGCAAGGACTCCTCGAGTCAGGTGTGGCGATCTCGGCCCACCTGCAGTCCGGCGCACCCGGCGGTACCGGCTTCCGGATGGAGGTCCAGGGCCGCCGCGGTGCTCTGGTCCTGGTGTCCCCGAGCCGGATCGGCGAGCAGGAGTCCACCGTGCTGCTGGCCCGTCGCACCGGCGGCGGCACTTCGACGGCCACCGCCATGCTCGGCGCCGCGACATCCGATGCCGCCACGCCCGATGTCGCCATGCCCGGCGCCGCCATGCCCGGCGCCGCCACGCCCAGTGCGACCCTGCTCGGGGTCGCCCCATCGCTGGAGGCGGTCCCGGTGCCGGAGAGCTACCGGAGCGGCGTGGCCGCGGTCCCGGCAGGCCCCGCCCAGGGAGTCGCCCGGCTGTACGCCGAACTCCTGCGGGCGGTCCGGACCGGAACGCCACAGGACCCGGACTTCACCACCGCGGTGGGACTGCACTGCCTGCTGGACACGGTGGCCGCGGCGGCGAGCACCCGGCGGTGCCGCAGCATCGGGTGATCGCCCGCTCACTCCGACGGGGGAGCGCACTCACCTCGCGGCGGGAGGGATCCCGGCGGGTGCTGCGAGAGTGTTGACGGCAGGGGGAACTGGGGGTGGGCACGGCGGCCAACGGGCCGTCGTGCCCCACTGTTCAACGTCGGGGGCCCAAGCCGTGGAACAGCGTGGTGACAACCCGGTCGGCGAGCACGTCGACGTCGGTGCGCTGTTCGACGTGCTCGTGCACCGCCTCGTGCAACAGGGCGTGGTAGACCCGGCCCAGCCAGTCCGGGCTGACCGACTCGTCCACCAGCCCGGACGCGAGGACGCGGTCGAACAGTGCCTGCGACTTCCGGCGGACTCGCACCTCGGTGGCCATGGCCGTGGACTCGGCCAGTGCCTGCTTGCTCGGCGTGAACCGCCACACGCTCTTCACCGTCACCAGGTTCGCGGTCAACTGGTGCAGGGCCACCAACGGCGGCGCGGTATCCGTGCGGGCGGCGTTGATCGCGTCCTCGACCTCGGTCATGATGGCGTCAATCATCGCCGCGACCAGGGCCTCCCTGGTGGCGAACCGGCGGTGCACGGTCGTGCGGGCCACGCCCGCGGCATCGGCGATCTGCTGCAACGTCGTCGTCGGATCCACGCTCAGCATGTGGTCGGCCACGCGCAGGATCGCCTGATGGGTGCGCTCCGCATCCGCGCGTAGCGGCCGCTCCAAGGACATGGGTAGACGATACCCAGCAGTCGCGCCTCCCTCTAAACTCGCAACATGAGTGTTGCATATATACAGTAACCCGATACGGTGGTGTCTCGGGTCGAGCAGATCCGTCTTCCCACCACGAACTGAGGGACAAACGACATGCGGCTGCGCACCCTCGGCGGCACCGGAATCAAGGTCAGCCCCTACTGCCTCGGCGCGATGATGTTCGGCGCCATGGGCAACGCCGACCACGACGAGTCGGTACAAATGATCCACACCGCGCTGGACGCGGGCATCAACTTCATCGACACCGCTGACGTCTACTCCAACGGCGAGTCCGAGGAGATCGTTGGCAAGGCCCTCAAGGGTCGTCGCGACGACGTTGTCCTGGCCACCAAGGCGCACCTGCCAATGGGCGAGAACCCCAACCGGCGCGGTGGCTCCCGGCGCTGGCTGGTCCGCGCCGTGGAGGACAGCCTCCGCAGGCTCGGCACCGACCACCTGGACCTGTACCAGCTGCACCGGCCCGATGAGGACACCGCCCTGGACGAGACCCTGGGCGCGCTGTCGGATCTGGTGCGCTCCGGCAAGGTCCGCGCGGTAGGCACCTCGACGTTCCCGGCCGAGCTCATCGTGGAGATGCAGTGGGAGTCGGAACGGCGCGGCCATGTCCGCGTGCGCACCGAGCAACCGCCCTATTCGATTTTCAACCGTGCAGCGGAGACCTCCGTCCTGCCGACCTGTGCTCGTTACGGGATGGGGGTGCTGACCTGGGGACCGCTCAACCGGGGCTGGCTCACCGGCCGCTACCGGCCCGGCTACCAGCTGCCCGAAGGCGCGCACCCGGTGCAGCAGCAGATGTTCGACCCGGCGAACCCCGCCAACGCGCGGAAGTACGCCGTGATCGAGCAGCTGCTCAAGCTCGCCGAGGAGACGGGCCATTCACTGGCCCACCTCGCGGTGGCGTTCGTGCTCGCCCACCCTGCGGTGACCTCGGCGATCATCGGACCGCGCACCCCTGAACAGCTCGCGGACCTGTTGGCGGGCAAGGATGTCGTGCTCGAGGACGAGGTGCTGGACCGCATCGACGAACTAGTTCCCCCTGGCACCGTCCTGAACGCCGACGACAGCTTCTACCAGCCGCCGGGCATCACGGACCTGTCCCAGCGCCGTCGCCCCCGCGAGGCCAGGGCCGCGGTCTGACCCCCGGAGCGGAGCGAGGACCTCGCGCTCCGGGGGACAGCGCCGCACCGGCCTGGCTCTGGCGATGCTGGGCCGGCCGCGCCGGATCACTGCCGCGTCCGCCGGTGCTGGGCCGCTCAGGCGGCACGGGATGGATCCCTCCCGTGGCCGTGGTGAGCGACCCGGCGACGGCGGTGGACCGAACCGGTGCGGTCCCGACCTCGCTCCGGCTCGCGGAGGCTCGATCGGACTGCCCCGGGTTGGCCCACCCCGGGCGATCTGGCGGCTGGGCCGTCCTGGCCCGGCTCAGTGCCTGGATCGTCAGGGTGCCTGGATCGTCGGAGTGCGGCGGTGATCGGCTTGGCTGGCTTGGCATGCCCGCCCCGTCCGGCGTGGTGACAACCCTCGTCTCGCCCGGTTCCGCCTGACCGAGGTCGCGGCGCCGGATACACCGGGGACCGGACTGGCTCGGAGAGTCCAGCGAGTCGGCGATCCGGGAGCCAGCGGTCTGCCGCTGGCCCGAGGTCAGTGGTTCGGCGGGGCCTGCTGAACCAGCGGTGCGGTTCTCCGGCGCGGCTGCGCCCGGACTGGCTCGATGGAGTCCGGATGCGGTGCCGCGCCTGGCCGGAGCGGGCTGGGTCAGCTGGGGCCGGGCCTGCCGCGTCGAGGTTGGCCTGAAAGGAATCGACTCGACTGCGGGTGCGGGCCTCGGTGGGGGCGGCAGGGCTGAGGGTTGTCGTGCTGCGGCTTGCCGTACTGCGGGTCGCCGTAGTGGGGGTCACCGTAGTGCGGGTCGCCGGGCGGGGAGTTGCCAGGCTGGGGTCGGTGGCCGGGTGGATGTACGGGTGTCGGGGCCTCCTGATTCTGGTTGACATAGCGGAACTTGGGCGTGGACCGCACACACGTGGGGCAGTACCGGGCTGTGCGCTCGGCCCGCCGCCGGTTCGGCGGCACGGCGGGGGAGTTGCACAACGCGAACCAGACCCGGAGCTCTCGGGTCACCTGAAGCTGGTCGGCGTCAGGAGCCACGCGATGCAGCAGAGGACGGAACAGGCCTGGCCACCAGGGGACGTCCTCGCCATGCACAGT
Organism: Crossiella sp. NPDC003009; assembly: GCF_053591555.1. Taxonomy (NCBI): domain Bacteria; kingdom Bacillati; phylum Actinomycetota; class Actinomycetes; order Pseudonocardiales; family Pseudonocardiaceae; genus Crossiella; species Crossiella sp. NPDC003009. The sequence continues at coordinate 29,484 of NZ_JBSFUA010000063.1, forward strand.
AGCGCCTCCGAAGGGGAGGATCGGACCACTTCATGGGCAAACGTAGCCAGATCCCACGACCGTGGGATACCGCCGCCCGTGTCGTGCGGAAATGGCGGCGAAATCAGTGACGCTGGGTGGTTTCGAGTACGTGAACTTGGGCCGGACTCCTACTTTGGGAGGTACCGGATCGGCGGTGGCAACCGATTGTGTTCCACACCTGAGGGAACGACGATCCGCAAACGGGGCAACGACGATGAACGTGCTGCTGCTGGCCTACGGCTCGCTGGGGGACATCCAGCCTTTCGTCGCGCTCGGCAAGGCGCTTGAGCAGGCCGGACACAAGGCGGTGCTGGCCGCGCCCGCGCGGTTCGAGTCCTATGTCGCCGAGCACGATTTGCCTTTTTCGCCGATCAGTGATGCCCTGGTGGAGCTCGCTGACAGCGCGGAGCTTCGGGCCTCGCGAGAAGGCGATGCGGTGCAAGCCGGTGTGGCCTGGCTCGATGCCCTCCGGCGCGGCAAGGACGCGGCGACCGCTGTGCTCGAGGACAGCTGGGCGGCCGCGGCGTTCGGGCCCGACCTGGTGGTGCACCATCCGATCACGGCCGGACAGCACATCGCGGAGAAACTTCGGGTTCCGTCGGTGCTGGCCTCGCCGCAGACCGCCTACGTGCCGACGGACGCGTTCCCCTGTTCGCTGATCTCGGTGCCGGACTGGTTGCCGCCGGCGTTCAACCGGTTCACCTACACACTGCTCGCGCTGTCTGGACGACTGTTGTCCAAGCCGACCGACCGGTGGCGGGAGCAGGTGCTCGGCCTGCCCCGGCGCCGGGGACAGCACGACCCGCTGCGTCAGCCCGACGGGCGGCCCACGACGGTGCTGAACGCGTTCAGCCCGCACGTGTTCCCACCCGCGCCGGACTGGCCGGAATCCGTGCGCACCACGGGCTACTGGTTCCTGCCCGCGGCCACGGACTGGACACCGCCGCCCGCGCTGGCGGAGTTCATGCACGCCGGTGCACCGCCGGTGTGCGTGACCTTCGGCAGCACGGTCGGTGGCGATCCTCGGCGCCTGGCGCGCACCGTGCTGGACGCGGTGCGGCTGGCAGGCGTGCGCGCGGTGCTGGTGTCCGGGTGGGGCGGGATGCGGCTGGACCAGCTGCCCCCGGAGGTCATGCTGGTCGACCACGTGCCGTTCGACTGGCTGTTCCCCCGGGTGTCCGCGGTGGTGCACCACGGTGGTGGCGGCACCAGCGCAGCGGCCGTGGCCGCCGGGCGGCCGCAGGTCGGCTGCCCGGTTGTGGCGGACCAGCCGCAGTGGGCGCGGCGGATGCACCACCTCGGGGTGGCGCCGCCGCCGATCCCGCAGCGCGCGCTGACCACGCGGGCGCTGGCCGAGGCGATCCACCTCGCCGTCACCGATCCGGGCATGGCCCGGCGGGCCGAACGGCTCGGTCGGCTGGTGAGTGCCGAGCGCGGTGCGGAGGCCGCGGTGGCGGTGCTGGAGGAACTGGTGCCGCGCAAGGCTTGACCTGGAGCGCGCTCCAGCCGACAGGCTCGGCGCATGCGACAGATCACCCTCGGCGGTGTGAGCGGCCAGCGGGCCAGCGTGTTGTGCCTCGGCGCGCTGCCGTTCGGGTCCTCAGTGGACCGGGACACCTCCTTCGCCATCCTCGACCGGTTCGTCGAGGCGGGCGGGAACTTCATCGACACCGCGAACAACTACGTGTTCTGGACGGAGGACGGAAAGGGCGACGAAAGCGAGAACCTGCTCGGCGACTGGCTGCGCACCAGGGGCAACCGGTCCGAGGTGGTGCTGGCGTCCAAGGTGGGCGCGCTGCCGGACCCGGACAAGGCCGGACAGTTCCCGGAGAACGCAGAAGGCTTGTCCGCCAAGGTGATCAGCACCCAGCTGGACAACAGTCTGCGGCGGCTGGGCACTGATCACCTGGACGTGTACTACGCGCACATCGAGGACCGCTCGGTGCCGCTGGCCGAGACGGTCGGCGCGTTCGGCGAGGCCGTGGTGCAGGGCAAGGTGCGGGTGCCGGGATGCAGCAACCATCCGACCTGGCGAATCGACCGCGCGCGTGAACTGGCGAAGCGGGATGGGCTTGCGCCGTACGGAGTTCTGCAGTTCCGGCACAGCTACCTCCGGCCGCGGCCGGACATCAAGCTGCCCGAGGCCGGCCACGTCCAGGCCAGTGATGAGCTGCTGGATTACGTGCGCACCGAGGACGACCTGGTGCTGACCGCGTACACGACCCTGCTGTTCGGGGCCTACACCCGGCCGGATCGCCCGCTGCACGAGCACTACGACCACCCCGGTACCCGGCGCAAGATCGCCGTGCTGCAAGAGGTGGCCGCCGAACTGGGCGCCACGGTGAACCAGGTGGTGCTGGCGTGGCTGTTGCACGGCAACCCGGTGGTGGTGCCGGTGCTGGGCGTCAGCTCGGTGGCGCAGCTGGAGGAGTCACTGGTGGCGGCGGAGCTGGAGCTCAGCGCGGACCAGTTGGCCCGGCTCGCCGCGGCTTGCTGACCAAGCGCCGCGACGCGCGGCCCGCTAGCCGGACGCCGGGGCCGCGAGGGCGCCCGCCGCCGGGTGCCCGCCGGGTGGCGCGGGTGTTGCTGGACGCCGCGGGTGTTGCTGGACGCCGCGGGCCCAGCTGGACGCCGCGGGCCCAGCTGGACGCCGCGGGCCCAGCTGGACGTAGCGGGTCTGGCTGGGTGTTGCGACTGCGGCCGGATGTTGCGGGTGCTGCCGGGTTCCGCGGACGTTGCGGGGCGGGTGATCGCGCCGCAACGCGTGCTGCGGTCGACCGGGGGCGACGGGTGGTGGGCGCGGTGTCGGCGGTGGTGTGGGGCGTGACGGGACTTCGCGTCACGCCCCTGCCGGGCCGGTCACTGCTGGTCGTCCTCTTCCGCGAGGATGCGGTAGAGGTTGCGACGGACCTCGGCGAGGAGTTGGCGGGCTCGGGCGGCCTGCTCCGGGGTGCCGGCGGCGGCGACCTGGAGGGCGGCCTGGTGGACCTGGCCGAGTAGCTCCTGGAGCTCGACCACCGCGGTGTCCACGCCGCCGCTGACGGTGTCCCAGACCACGGCGAGCTCGGCCTCGTTCTCCGCGACGTAGGTGCGGCCTGCCTCGGTCAGTTCGACCATCTGGCGGCCGCCTTCCTTCTCGGAGACGACCAGGCCCTCTTCCGCGAGCTGCTTGAGCACGGGGTAGATCGAGCCCGGGCTGGGACGCCAGTAACCGTCGCTGCGTTCGGTGATGTCGGCGATGAGCTGGTAGCCGTGGGTCGGGCCGTCGACCAGGACGAGCAGCACCGCGGCCCGGACGTCGCCGCGGCCGACCTTGGGGCGCTGCCAGCCGCCGCCAGGACCGCCGAAGCCGGGGGGCATGGGCGGGAACGGGCCGCCGTGGCGTGGGCCGGCCGGGCCACGGTCCGGGGTCCAGCCCCAGAAGTGGCGGTGGCCGCCCCGGCCCCGGCCGTGGCCGCGCTCGTGTGGGCCGCCACCGCGGCGGCCCCGCTCGCCGCGGCGCTCACCTCGGCCTTCGCCGGGCTCGCCGGGAACTTCGCCGGTGTCGTTGTGCATGGCCACCCGGGTCCACGGCGTCCGCATGCGCGGGCCGCTGAACCAGGGGCCGAAAGCTGCTGCGTGGGCAGTCATGTGATCACTCCTTGAACAGTCGCGACACGATTATCGTGTCTCCGATGCGTTCACGATATATCGCGAACACTCGGAGACGCAAGCATGACTTGTCCTCGAACAGCGAAACGGCGGGTCCCCTGAGTGGAGACCCGCCGTGTTTGCCCAGTTCAGGGGCTAGGTGTTCGCTGGGATGCGGCGCAGGGCACGGAGGCGGTCGATGGCGGTGTGCAGGGTGTCGGGACGCTTCGGGAAGGCGAAGCGGACCAGCTTCCGGCCCTCCTCGGGGTTGGCGTAGAAGGAGGAGCCGGGGACCACCGCGACACCCAGGTCGGTGATCAGGCGGCGGGCGAACTCGACGTCGTGGCCGCCGGAGTCGAGGTCCTCGGTGCCGCAGAGCACGTAGTAGGCGCCGTCGGGCGCGTGCAGCCGGAAGCCGATCTCGGCGAGCGCTGGGCAGAGCAGGTCCCGCAGTTCGCGGTAGTGCGCGGCCAGGCCGGTGTAGTACGCCGGCGGCAGGCCCAGCGCGGTGACGGAGGCGGCTTGCAGCGGGGTGGGCGCGCCGACGGTGAGGAAGTCGTGCACGGTGCGGATGGCCTTGGTCGCCCAGGCCGGCGCGATGGTCCAGCCGACCCGCCAGCCGGTCACCGCGTAGGTCTTGGACACGCTGTTGATGGTGATCGTGCGGTCGCTCAGGCCCGGCACGGTGGCCGGTGGGATGTGGCCGCCGTCGCCGAGGAAGTGGATGTGCTCGTAGATCTCGTCGGTGATGCACAGGACGTCGTAGCGCTGGCACAGCTCGGCGATCAGGTCCAGCTCGCCGCGGCTGAACACCTTGCCGGTCGGGTTGTGCGGGGTGTTGACCACGATCGCCCTGGTGCGCTCGGAGAACGCGGCGCGCAGCTCGGCCTCGTCGATGGACCAGTCCGGGCGGTGCAGCGGGACGAACCGGGGGGTGGCGCCGGCGAGCACCGCGTCCGGGCCGTAGTTCTCGTAGTGCGGCTCGAACATGATCACCTCGTCGCCGGGTTCGACCAAGGCGAGCATGGTGGCGACCATGGCCTCGGTGGCGCCGCAGGTCACGCAGATCTCGGTCTCCGGGTCGACCTGCCAGCCCGGGTAGGCCCACCCGGTCTTGGTGGCGATGGCCTCGCGCAGCGCGGACTCGCCGAAGGTGATCGGGTACTGGTTCAGGTCGGCGTCCACCGCGTCCTTGACCGCCTGCTTCAGCTCCGGCGGGCAGGCGAAGTCGGGCAGGCCCTGGGACAGGTTCACCGCGTCGTGCGCGGTGGCCAACCGGGTCATCTCCCGGATCACCGACTCGGTGAACGAGGCGACCTTGCTGCTGACCCGAGTGATCACCGGTGCTTCTCCTTGTCGATTCGGCGGCGCGCCGCGATGAGACTGATCAGTTCGTAGGCGGTGTGCGCGGCGGCGATCGCGGTCAGCTCGGCGTGGTCGTAGGCCGGGCTGACCTCCACCACGTCCGCGCCGACGATCCGGCAGCCCGCCAGGCCGCGCAGGATGCCGAGCAGTTCCCGGCTGGTCAGGCCGCCCGCTTCGGGGGTGCCGGTGCCGGGGGCGTGCGCTGGGTCGAGCACGTCGATGTCCACCGAGATGTAGAGCGGGGCGTCGCCGACGCGCGTGGCGATCCGGGCGGCGATCTCCCGGGCGCTGGTCTCCGCCAGGTCCATCGAGGTGATCGCCAGGAAGCCGAGCGCCTCGTCCGCGGCCAGGTCGCCGGGGCCGTAGAGCGGGCCGCGGATGCCGACGTGGGTGAGCCGGGAGGTGTCGAGCAGTCCTTCCTCAGCGGCGCGGCGGAACACCGTGCCGTGGGTGTGCGCGGCGCCGAAGTAGGTGTCCCAGGTGTCCAGGTGCGCGTCGAAGTGCAGCAGCGCCACCGGTCCGTGCCGACTGGCGACCGCGCGCAGCATGGGTAGCGCGATGGTGTGGTCGCCGCCGAGGGCGACCGGGGTGGCGCCGGTGGCCACCAGGGCGGTGGTGGCCTCGGTCATCTGGGTCAGGGCCTCGGGGATGTCGAAGGGGTTGGCCGCGACGTCACCGCAGTCGGCGACCTGGACCGTGGCGAACGGGGAGATGGCCAGGCCGGGGTGGTAGGGGCGGAGCAGACGGCTGCCCTCGCGGATCGCGGCCGGGCCGAAGCGGGCACCGGGGCGGTAGGAGGTGCCGGCATCGAAGGGGAAGCCGAGCACGGCGATGTCGCAGCGGTCGACCTCGTCGCGGCGGGGCAGGCGGGCGAAGGTGGGCCAGCCCGCGAAACGGGGGACCCGCGACGCGTCGACCGGCCCGCGGATGCCGGGTAGACCGGACGAGCCGGGCTGGTCAGGCATGCCGCAGCCGGGTGTGTGCGCGGAGCTGGTGGGGGCGGGAGTGGTGGCCGGGTCGGGTTGGGTGGGCGTGGTCATCGGGTCGCCATCGGTTCGGCGGGGTCGCTCTCGCCCGCGAGGCGGCGTTCCCAGGTGGCCAGTCTGGCCGGGGCCTCGGGGCGGGTGAGCAGGCTGACCGTCACGTAGCTGACCAGGCCGACGAGCAGGCCGAGGTAGATCGGTTCCTGGGCCGACGGGCCGAAGTAGGCCATGCAGGCGATTACGGTGCCGCCGCCCAGAGTCATGGCGGTGAGGGCGCCGGTGCGGGTGGCGCGGCGCCAGACCAGGCCGCCGAGGATCGGCACCAGGAGGCCGCCGACCAGGAGGTTGTAGGCGACGTCCAGGGCGGTGACCACGTCGGAGACCAGGCAGGCGATGGCCACCCCCAGCACGCCCAGGACCAGGGTGAACAGGCGGGTGGTGCGCAGGTCGTCGCCCGCGCCGGGGTTGCGGCGCAGGCGGGGCCACAGGTCGTTGCCGGCGACCGTGGCGCAGGCGATGAGGGCGCCGCTGGCGGTGGACATGACCGCGGCCAGCGCGGCCGCCAGCACCAGGCCCTTGAGACCGACCGGCAGCGCCTCGGTGACGATGGTGGCGAACGCCCGGTCGCGGGCCTCCAGCGCCGGGTACAGGGCCTTGGTCGCGGTGCCGATGAGAGCGCCGGCGAAGGCGTAGACCAGGCAGTAGGCGCCGGAGAACGCGCCGCCGATCCGGGCCACCTTGTCATCCCGCGCGGTGAACACCCGCTGCCAGATGTCCTGGCCGATGAGCAGGCCGAAGAAGTACAGCAGCACGTACTTGAAGATGTTCTCGCCGCCGATGGACCACAGTGAGAAGAACTGCGGCTCCAGCTTCGCCGCCATCGCGCTGAACCCGCCCGCCTTGATGATCGCCGCGGGCAGCAGCACCAGCAGGATGCCGACGCTCTTCACCACGAACTGCACGATGTCGGTCGCGGTGATCGACCACATGCCGCCGAGCACCGAGTACAGCACCACGATGCCGCCGCCGAGCAGCACGGACGGGATGTGCGACATCCCGAACAGCACGCCGAAGATGGTGGCGCAGGCGATGGTGGAGGTGGCCATCAGCATCAGCGAGTAGGCCCACATGACCACGCCGGAGACCGGTGCGGCCTTGCCGCCGTAGCGCAGGTCCAGCATCTCGCTGACCGTGTAGACCTTGAGCCGGGTGATCCGCGCGGCGAAGACCAGGCTCAGGCCGAGCACGCCGAGCCCGATGGTCAGCACCATCCACGCCCCGGACAGCCCGTACTGGTAGCCCAGCCCGATCCCGCCGACGGTGGACGCGCCGCCGAGCACGACCGCGGACATGGTGCCGGAGTACATGACGTAGCCCAGGCGCCTGCCCGCGACCAGGAACTCGCTCTTGTCCCTGGCCCGCCGGGCCGCCCACCAGCCGATGACCACCATGGCCACCAGGTAGGTGATCATCACCGCCGAGTCGATCGTCACCGGTCCTCCTTCGCCGCGAGTGGAACCGAGTTGGTAGGACCGTAGGGACCCGCCGAACCGCTGCGAAGTGGATGATTCGTACAACTGACAACACTGTCCAAGACGATTCGTCCACCGGTGGAGGAGTGCGGCATGGCCACGGTGACCATCGGGCTGCACGAGCTGCTCGCCCGCGCCGACCTCGGGCTGACCCAGCTGAGCGGACCGGCGGAGGATCGCACGATCCGTTGGGTGCACATCTGCGAGCTGCGTGACCCAGGGCACTACCTCACCGGCGGCGAGCTGCTGCTGACCGCGGGCGTGGACTTCCCGGACACCAAGGCGGAGACCCACCGCTACGTCCGGCGGCTGGTCGCGGCCGGGGCGGCGGCGCTGGGCTTCGGGGTGACCCCGGTCTACGACGAGGTGCCGCCGGAGCTGGTCACCGCCTGCCGTCGGCACGGGCTGCCGCTGCTGCTGGTGCCGCAGCGCACCTCGTTCCTGGTGATCAGCCAGGTGGTCTCGCTGATGCTGGCCGCGCAGGAACGGGCGGGCCAGCACCGGATCTCGGTCGCGCAGGCCGCGCTGACCAGGGCGGCGGCCCGGCCGGACGGGGTGTCGGCGGTGGTCCGGCAGCTGGCCGCGGCACTGGGCGGGTGGGCCGTGCTGGCGGACGCGCGGCGCCGGTTGAGCAGCGGGGGAGCGGTGCCCGCGCGGGCGGAGGAGGTGGAGGAGCTGGCGGCGCGGCTGCTCGCGCCGGGCGGGCCGTCCTCGGCGACCGCGCACCGCGCGGGCGGGCAGGTGGTGGCGCAGGCGCTGGGGCGGACCGGGCGGGCCTGACCCGTGCCGATCAGCTCGTTGAGCTTGTCGGCCACCGTGGGCCGGGAGAACCCGGTGGCCTTGACCAGGTCGCTGCTCCGCGCCGAGCCG
>NZ_JBSFUA010000064.1:0-36841 GCF_053591555.1 Crossiella sp. NPDC003009
GCCGTGCTGCACGACTCCGACGCCTGGTGGGCGCTGGAGTCCGACGGTCTGCCCTCGCCCGAGCTGGACTACCACGCGGCGCTGCGCCGGGCGCATGTTGGGTGTCGAGCGCGACGGCTACTTCGGGGGTGGGGCCGTCGCGTCGCCCGGCGGAGCGGTGGTCTGTCGTGGTTCGAGTATGGGCGGTAATCGTGTTCTGACAACGGTTCCGGTACCAAAGTCCGGTCAGCCCTGCCCGAAGGTTCAGTCTTTCGGCTTTCGGGTCGGGACGGGGCCGGGGTGTGTCAGGAGGGTGGCGTCCAGGATCGGGGGCCGGGGGCCGTAGGCGTTGCGGCGGGCGGTGCGGGTGCGGATCCAGGGCAGGGCGGTGAGTAGGCGCAGGAATGGTGGCGGGGCAAGGGTTTTGCCGGTTTCGCGGGCGGTGGCCACTCGGCGTTCGACTCGGGTCTGGTCGGCTTGGACCTTGGTGATGGCGGGTTCGCGGGCTTGCTGGACCGCTGCCAGATCGGGCTCGGTGAGTTGGCCCGTACGGAGTTTGGGGATGAGCTGGTTGGCGGTTTCCACCGCATCCTGCACCGCCATCAGGATTCCGTTGCCGCCCACCGGGGAGATGACGTGCGCGGCGTCGCCGAGCAGCAGCACGCCCGGCCGGTGCCAGCGCGGGGCGCGGGCGATCTCCAGCGAGAGCAGGGTGATCTGGTCGAAGTCGGCGAGGGTCTGGATGCGGTCGGACAGCCAGGGCACGTGTGTGCGGACGAAGTCCTGGATGGGGGTGACGCCCGCCTGTTTCGCGGCGGGGTAGCCGCCCTTGGGCAGGGTGTAGCCGACCTGCCAGTCGGTGACGCCGCCGAGCAGGGCCACGTAGTGGTCGCGGCCGAAGTACAGGTCGACGTCGGCTTCCGGTGGGTCCTCCGGGTGGCGGGGCAGGCGGAACCAGAGCAGGTCGCTGCTGGCGCCGAGGGACTCGACCGGGAGGTCGGCCAGGCGTCGCAGGCGGGAGAAGCGGCCGTCGGCGCCGATGACCAGGGTGGCCGGCAGGTCGTGTTCGCCGCGGTCGTCGCGGTAGCGGACGCCGGTGACCTGCTCGCCGTCGCGGAGCAGGCCGATCACCTTGGCGGCCATCAGAATCCGGCAGGACGGAAGGGTTTTCGCTTGGGCGGCAAGGAAGTTGAGGAAGCGGACCTGCGGCATCAGGGCCACGTAAGGGAACCGGGAGTCCAGGCCACGGTAGTCGGCGGCGGTGATGGTGCCGCGTGGGGTGTGGAAGCGGAAGCTGCGCGCCGGGTGGTGCGGCAGGCGCAGCAGGTCCTCGGCCAGGCCGAGGGTGTCCAGCAGTTCCAGGGTGTAGGGGTGCAGGGAGTCGCCGCGGAAGTCGCGGTCGAAGTCCGGTTGCGCCTCCAGCAGGGTCACCGGCACCCCGGCGCGGCCCAGCAGGTAGGCCAGCACCATGCCGCCGGGACCGCCTCCGGCCACCACCACACCGGTCATCGGCTGGGCCGGCCGGTCAGCTCCGCGCGGACGGCCTTGGTGAACTCGCTCAGCGCGGCCGTGCTGTCCTCGAACCGGTCGTCCGCAGGCTGCGTGCGCCAGATGATCGCGGAGAGCTCCTCCAGTCGCTGGACCGTCTCCGGCTCGCACAGCAGGTGGATCGCGGCGCGGCTGCGCTGCATCCGGTCCGTCCACTCGGCGCGGGTCTGCTCGTCCACCTCCGGCCGGGCCTCGGCCTCCTTGCGGCGGAAGTTGTACAGGTTGCCCGCGGCCGCGATGTAGTCGGTGGCGCTGGCCAGCTTGTTGTCACGCAGCCACCTGCGCTCCTCGCGGCGACCGTTGAGCCACACGCCCAACAGCACCCCGATGAGGCTGAGCACCGCTCCGATGACTCCGGCGAGAATGTTCACCGGCACATTCTCGCCCGCGGGTCAGTCCTGTGCCGCGGTCTGGCCCTCCACCGGTTCGGGTGAGCCGGCCTCCTCGCCGCCGCCGGTGAGCGTGGCCGCGCTCCACTGCTGGTCGTCGTACTTGTTCAAGCGGTGTCGCCCCATGGCTGACTCCTCCCCGTGGCTGTGGTGGAGATACCCGGTTAACCGGTAATCGAATCCACAGCCACGGGAAGGGTCACCGCTCCGGGTCAGGCCATGGCGACCAGGCGGTCGTGCAACTCGGCCAGGTACCGGTCGTTCTGGCTGCTCAGGCGGGCCAGGTCGATGTCGTGCGGCAGTGCCGTGTTCGGGTGGTCGGCCAGCAGGAAGTCCAATGACTCGGACACGATCCGCTGGTCCGGGATCGTGAGCTGGTCGGCGCGCAGCCGCACCTCTTCGGCCAGGTCAGGCGGCAGGACCACGCGGTGGTGGGTGACCGTCTGGCCCTCCGCCACGGTGGCGGCGAACTCGTGGCTCGCCATCGGCCGGATGTCCACGTGCTGACTCATGGTCGTCACCTCCTCCGCCTTCGGCTACCCGGGTGCGCTGACAACTAACTGGTGTGTTCCGGCGCTGGGCGGTTACCCAAGTTGATGGAGGTGACCGTGATGACCAACCGAACGGTCGGTCGGGCTGAACCGCGCGAACTGGATGACGAACGTGGCCTGGTGACGCAGTACCTGCGGCAGATCGCGGCCACTCCGCTGCTCAGCGCGCCGGAGGAGGTGGACCTGGCCCGCAGGATCGAGGCCGGGGTCTACGCCGCCGAACTGCTGCGCCGGGACGAGGGCGGCCAAGGCGAGGGTGGTCTGGGCCTGGGCGGCCGGGGAGCGGACGGCCTGGGCGGGAGCGGTCGGGGCCAGGGCAGCCGGGCCTTGTTGGCCGCAGTGGCCGCCGACGGGCAGCGGGCCAAGGACCACATGATCCGGGCCAACCTGCGCCTGGTCGTCTCGATCGCCAAGAAGCACTCCCGGCGCGGGCTGTCGCTGCTCGACCTCATCCAGGAGGGCAACCTCGGGTTGATCCGGGCGGTGGAGAAGTTCGACTACGCCAAGGGGTTCAAGTTCTCCACCTACGCCACCTGGTGGATCCGGCAGGCCATGGACCGCGGCATCGCGCAGCAGAGCCGGGGTGTGCGGCTGCCGGTGCACGTGGTCGAGGAGCTGACCAAGGTGGCCAAGACCGAGCGTCAGCTCCAGCTGCGGCTGCACCGGGAGCCGACCATCGCCGAGGTGGCCGAGGCGGCGAAGGTCAGCCAGGCGCGGGTGTCCGAGCTGCGGCAGCTGGCCAGGGAGTCGGTCAGCCTGGACTCCCCGGTCGGGGCCGAGGGCGACACCCGGCTTGGTGACCTGATCACCGACGAGGACGTGTTGCAGGCCGCGGATGTGGTGGAGTACCAGTCCTTCGCCAGGGAGCTGCGCTCGCTCATCGACACGCTGCCGCCGCGCGAGGCGATGATCATCACGTTGCGGTACGGGCTGCACGACGGCAAGCCGCACACACTGCAGGAGGTCGCCGACCAGGTGGGGCTGACCAGGGAACGCATCCGGCAGCTGGAGAAGCAGGCGCTGCGGCAGCTGCGCGAGCCGAGCAGGCACGACCCGCTGCTGGCCTGGGCCGGGTAGCTTGGCCTGGTGATCACCGAAACGGGGCTGGCCGCGTGGGCGGCGGGCAGGCCGGACATCAGGCTGGTGCTGCGCACCGGTTCCCGGGCACGCCGGGACGGCAGTGTGGACGCCTTCTCCGACCACGACATCGAGCTGTTCACCACCGATCCCGGCTCCTACGCCGGGAACGCGGACTGGCTGGCCGGGTTCGGCCCGGTGCTGGTCAGCGTCGGGCTGGAAGGGCCGTGGGAGAACCCGGCGCGGCTGGTCCTGTTCACCGACGGCACCAAGGCCGACTTCCAGCTCCTGCCACTGTCCATAATGGACGAACTGGCCGAGGAGCTGGACGACCTGCACGAACGCGGCTACCAGGTGCTGCACGACCCCGACGGACTGGCCGCCCGGCTGCCCGCGCCGAGTGGCCGCCCGCGGCCGGAACCGTTGACGGAGCAGGACTTCCAGGAGCTGTGCGCGGAGTTCTGGTTCGAGATCGCGCACCTGCCCCGGTACGTGGCCCGCGGCGAGCTGTGGGTGGTCAAGTCACGGGACTCGACCACCAAGGAGCTGCTCGAAGCCATGATCGAGTGGCACGCCCAAGCGGTGCACGGGCCCGAGCACGACGTGTGGCACGCGGGCACCCGGATGCGGCGGTGGGCCGCACCCGGGGTGTGGGACCGGCTGCCCGAGCTGTTCGGCGGGTTCGACGGCGACAGCGCGCTGCGCGCGGCACACGCGACCGCGGTGCTGTTCGCCGAGCTGGCCAGGGAGGTCGCCAAGGCGCACGAGTTCGCCTACGACGACGCGCCCGAGGCCGCGATCCTGCCGCAGCTGGCCGGTTGACCGCGCTAGTTCGGGGACTTCAGGCCGGCGCCGGAGAGGGCGAGGGTCAGCGGGCCGGTGAGGTGCGGGGTCGCGGTGGCCCAGGCCGGGCTGGCCGGTGCGGCGCCGGTGCGGGCGGCCTGGATGGCGGCCCAGCAGACCGCGGAGGTCGGCTCGACGTAGAAACCGGCCGCGGCCAGCTCGGCGCGGGCGGTGTGCACCTGGTCGTCGGTGACGCCGAGGATGGTGCCCCCGGTGGCGGCGACCGCGGCCAGGATCGCTTCGCCGCGGGCGGGTTCGGCGATGGCGATGCCCTCGGCCCTGGTGGGCACCGGGGTGATGACCGCGGGGCTGGGGCTGCCGGTGTCCGCGGCGACGGCCAGCGGACCGCAGTTGGCGGACTGGACGCCGATGATCACCGGCAGGCGCGGGATCAGCTGCTGCGCCAGGAGTTCCTGGAAGCCGAGGTAGGCGCCCAGCAGCAGGGTGCCGTGGCCGACCGGCAGCACCACGGTCTCCGGCATGCCCTGTTCCCACAGCTCGAAGGCGAAGGTCTTGGTGCCGTGCAGGAAGTACGGGTGGAACATGTGACTGGCGTAGCTGGCGTCCGGGGCCTCGGCCGCTGCCTTGGCGGCGCGGGCGGCGTCCTCCCGGTTGCCCTCGACCAGGTGCACCTCGGCGCCGTGCGCGCGCATCTGGCCGAGCTTGCCGGGTGAGGTGCTGGCCGGCACGTAGATCTCGCACGGCACGCCGATGCGGGCGGCGTAGGCCGACAGCGCGGTGCCGGCGTTGCCGCTGCTGTCCGCGATCAGCCTGCGCACGCCGAGCAGCTTGGCCAGGGTGGCCAGCATGACCGCGCCGCGGTCCTTGAACGACAGCGTTGGCGAGAGGTACTCCAGCTTCACCCTGGCATCGGCCAGGCCGACCGCGGGCACCACCGGGGTCATCCCCTCCCCCAGGCTCACCTCGGCCAGCTCCGGCACCGGCAGCGCCTCGGCGTAGCGCCACAAGGTGGCCGGGCGGGTGGCCAGCTCCGACCGGCCGGGCAGCCGGGCGCCGAAGTCGGCGACGTCCAGGACACCGCCACAGGGGCAGTGCCAGACCAGGCTTTCCACCGGGTACTCGGTGTGGCAACGGGTGCAGCGCAGCGGCGGCAGCTGGTGGGACACGGTTCCTCCACAACTCGACTGGACTGATCGTCTAGAAAACTTGGACAGACTGTCAAGTCGAGATAGCCTGAGGTGGTGAGCGACACTGTTGCGGCCGATGACCTGTTCGAGTCGGTGCGGCCCCTGGTCGCGGGCCTGGCCGCCACCTACGGCCCCACCGCCGAGATCGTGCTGCACGACTACCGCACCCCGGAGGCCAGCGTGGTCGCCATCAGCGGCGCGGTGACCAACCGGCACGTCGGCGGCGCGATGAGCGAGATCGGACTCGGCCTGCTCGCGGCCGGACCCGGGGCGGAGGACCGGCTCAACTACCTCACCCGGCTGCCGGACGGCCGGTTGGTGCGCTCCTCCACCATGCTGCTGCGGCTGCGCGGCGAGGTGGTCGGCGCGCTGTGCGTGAACCTGGACGTCACCGCCCTGCGCCAGGCCGCCGACACCCTCACCGCGATGGCCGGTCCGCTCGAACCCGCGCCGGTGACCGTGTTCTCCGACGACGTGGACCAGGTGGTGGACGCGGTGATCGCCGAGGAGGGCGGCTGCGACCGCGCCGACCGGGCCGACCGCCGCCGGATCATCGCCGCACTGGACCGGCGCGGGGTGTTCGCGGTGCAGCGCTCGGCCGCCAGGGTGGCCGAACACCTGGGCATCTCGCGGGCCACCCTGTACAACGACCTGGCCAGGGTGCGCGCCCGATGACGTTGCCGCTCAACCGTTCCCGCGCCACCCTCCACTGTGGAACCGCGATTCCCCCGAACAGCGCACCGCCTGCCGGACGATCGGGCTAGGCTGGCAACATTCGGTGCCGGCCCGGCAGGCGGGCCGGGCACGACCATTCGGGGAGGCTGCCGGTGACCTGGGAAGAGCGCGTGCTGGGCTGCATGCTGGGGGGCGCGCTCGGGGACGCGCTCGGCGCGGACGTCGAGTTCGAGTCGATCGAGAAGATCCGGCAGCGGCACGGCCAGCGCGGCATCACCGAACTGCACCCGGCCTACGGCAAGGTCGGCGCGATCACCGATGACACCCAGATGACCCTGTTCACCCTGGAAGGCATGATCAGGGCGCACGTGCACCAGCGCCAGCACGGGCCGACCGACCCGGTGCCCTTCCTGCTCTCGGCCTACCTGCGCTGGATGCACACCCAGGGCTACCCGTGGGCGGATGCGCTCGGCTCACTGGCCGAGGCGCACCCGCAGCCGGACGGCTGGCTGATCCGCGAGCCCGACCTGTTCGACCGGCGGGCCCCCGGCAAGACCTGCGTGCGCGCGCTGGAGGACATCGGCAGGGGCCGGGCGCCGGGCTCCTTCACCAACAAGATCAACAACTCCAAGGGCTGCGGCGGCGTGATGCGCGCGGCCCCGGTGGCCTTGTGGGGCAACGACCCGGCCGAGGTGTTCCGGGTGGCGGCGGCGGGCGCGGCGCTCACGCACACCCACCCCAGCGGCTACCTCTCCGCCGGGTGCCTGGCGGTGATGGTGTGGGCGCTGTTCCACGGCGCGCACATCAACGTGGCCATCGACAAGGCCGAGCAGATCCTGCGCACGCACGAGGGCCACGAGGAGACCCTGGAGGCGATCGAGGGCGCGGTGCGGCTGGGCGGGCCGATCGACACGGTCACCCCGGAGCGGATCGAGCGCGAACTGGGCGGCGGCTGGGTCGGCGAGGAGGCGCTGGCCATCGGGCTCTACGCGTTCCTGCACGGTGGCGGCGACTTCCGGGAGACCATGCGGGTCGCGGTCAACCACACCGGGGACAGCGACTCCACCGGCGCGATCGCCGGGAACCTCTTCGGCGCGGCGCACGGGGTCGCCGCGCTGCCCAAGGACTGGCTGGCCAAGCTGGAGCTCCGCGCGGCGACCGAGCTGCTGAGCCGGGACGCCGTCGCGGAGTACAGCGCGAACCCGCCGACCTCCAGCGGGTTCCTGCACTGCTATCCCACCTGGTGACTCAGCCCGCGGCGAACACCGCGGCCAGCGCCAGCACCGAGGGCACCACCTGGACGTAGAGGATCTTCTTGCTGGCCGTGGCCGCGCCGTAGACCCCGGCGACGAACACGCACACCAGGAAGAAGATCTTCGCCTGGTAGCCGGCCGGGTCACTGGCGATCAGCCCCCAGATCAGCCCGGCGGCCAGGAACCCGTTGTACAGGCCCTGGTTCGCGCCCAGGGTCTTGGTCTGCTCGGCGAACTCCGGGGTCAGCCCGAACGCCTTCTGGCCCCGGGGAGTGGTCCACAGGAACATCTCCAGCACCAGGATGTACACGTGGATCAGCGCGACCAACCCGACCAGGATCCCCGCTACGACACCCATCAGACCCGCTCCTTCATCATTCCACTGTGGACAGCCATTGTGCGCCCTCCCCGGAGGCTCGTCATCCCGCGTAGACGTCCTCGATGTAGCGGTCTTCGGCGATGAGCCCGGCCAGCCAGGCCTCGGCCTGCTCGGCCGAGCCACCGGTGTGCTTGCGGTGCAGGTCGAGGAAGGCGGCGCGCACGCCCGGCGCCATCCGGGCACCGTCACCGCAGACGTAGACCGACGCGCCGCTGTCCAGAAGTCGCCACACCTCTTCGGCTTCGGCGGCGATCCGGTGCTGCACGAACCGCTGGTCGTGCACTGGCGCCTGGGAGTAGGCGGGGCGCAGGGAGACCACCCCGGCGGCCTCTGCGGCTTCCAGCTCGTCGCGGTGCAGGTAGTCGACCTCGGGGTGGTCGCAGCCGAAGTAGCAGAGCGCGGGGGTGGTGTTCCCGGCCACCAGGCGGTCGGCGATGGCGCCGCGGAAGGGAGCCAGGCCCGTGCCCGCGCTGATCATGATGACCGGGCGGCCGGTGTCCGGGGCGATGCGGAAGGCCTCCCGGCAGGGCTGGACCTTGGCCCGCACGGTGTCGCCGGGACGCAGGCCGGTGAGGTAGCCGGAGCCGACGCCATGGCTGTCGCCCTTGTCCAGCAGGGACACCATCAGGTCGACCGCGTCCGGCTGCGCGGCGGCCGAGGA
The DNA here is from genome assembly GCF_053591555.1 of Crossiella sp. NPDC003009. Classification (NCBI taxonomy): domain Bacteria; kingdom Bacillati; phylum Actinomycetota; class Actinomycetes; order Pseudonocardiales; family Pseudonocardiaceae; genus Crossiella; species Crossiella sp. NPDC003009. The sequence continues at coordinate 8,504 of NZ_JBSFUA010000064.1, forward strand.
GGAGATCGAGTAGTGCCGGGGGCGCAGCGGGGGCAGCAGTTCCAGGGCGGCGTCCAGGGCCAGCTGGCAGGCCGGGTTGGCCTCCAGGAGGTCCAGCACTCCCCTGCCGTCCGGCCGGTCGGCCAGCGCCGCCAATGCCGTGCGCTCGGGCGGGCAGGGGTTGTTCGCGGCCAGCACGGCGAGCTGGGCCGGGGTGGCCGGGTCGTGCAGCTCGACGAAGTGGGTGAGCAGCTCGCGGGCGCTGACCGGGCGGTCGAGGCCGAGCGCGCCCCGGCCGGGCCGCCGGTCGGTGATCTCCAGCACCGCGTCCGGGTCCACCCGCAGGATCCGGGCGGCGCGGTCGACCTGGGCCGGGTCGTTGGCGGGTAGCACGGTGAGGTGGTCGGCGGTGCGGTAGGTCAGGCCCTCGGGCAGCGCGATCCGCAGGAACCGCTTGGACCGGCCGAGCGGGTGCGCCAGGTCGGCCAGGTCGCCGGTGGCCAGCACGGTCATCGGCCGCACCTCCTGCCGGGCGTCGCGGGCGTCGGTGACCGGGCCGGTCAGCGTGCGCACCGCGTACCGGGGGCCATCGGTTGTGTCCACAGTGGACACCGCGTCCGGGTCGCCGTACTCGTTGAGCAGCGCGGTCCAGAGCTGTTCGCTCCAGTCGGTGACCGCGCCCGCGAGGTCGCCGGAGGCGTCGGCCTCGCCGCGGGCCAGCAGCCGGGCGCCGCCCAGCTCGGCCAGCCGGGCGTCCAGGGCGGTGGGCACGTGCTGGTAGGTGGCGGCCCAGTTGCGGTCGCCCACGCCGAGCAGCGCGTACCGGAGGCCGTCGAGTTCGCCGGATTCGGCTTCGTTGAGCCAGTTCCAGAACTCGGTGGCGTCGTCGGTGGGGCGGCCGTTGTAGGATGCCGCGACGACCACCACTGGGGAGCCGGTGGGCAACGACCGAGTGGCGGCGTCCAGTGGGCCAACGGTGACGTCGCAGCCGCGCTGCTCCCCTGCCTCGGCGATCTCCTTGGCCAGGGTGCGACAGGTGCCCAGGTTGGAGCCGTGCAACACGGTCAGCCTGGCGCCCTGCCGCATCCGCCCCGCAACCTTGGCCGTGGCCTGTGCGGTCGCGGGGACCGCGGGCTTGCGGCGCTCGGTGCGACGGGCCAGGCCCAGGTGCAGGCCCTCGGGCTTGAGGGTGAGGGTTTCCTTGACCTTGAGCTGGTAGTCGTCCTGGTCCAGGAAGCGGAAGCGGTGGATCAGCAGGCCGAGCAGCAGGGTGGCCTCGTGCAGGGCGAACTGGCGGCCGATGCAGGCCCGCTCGCCGGTGCCGAAGGGCTTGAACGCGTGCACCGGGCGGGCCCGCTCGGCCTCCGGGCTGAACCGCTCCGGGTCGAAGGTCTCCACGTTGTCCCCCCACACCGGGTCCCGGTGCAGCATCGGGGTCAGCACCAGCATCGGCTGGCCCTCGCGCACCGGGTACTTGCCGCCGATGACGGTGTCCCGCAACGCCTGGCGGGCGAACACCGCCGCGGTCGGCCACAGCCGCAGTGTCTCGTTGAGGATCTGCCGGACGTAGCGCAGCTTGCCGATGTCCTCGAAGGCCGGGTCCGGGTCGGCGGCATCGCCCCACAGCGCGTCCACCTCGGCCTGGGCGCGGGCCAGCACGGCCGGGTGCTTGGCCAGGAAGTGCAGCGCGAAGGACAGCGTGCCGGAGGTGGTCTCGTGCCCGGCGATCAGGAAGGTGACCACCTGGTTGCGGATGTTCACCTCGTCCAGGGTCTCGCCGGAGGCGGGGTGCGGCGCGTTGAGCATCAGGCCGAGCAGGTCGTCGGTGCTGGTGTCCCCGCTGGCGATCCGCTCCCGGATCACCTCGTCCACCACGCCGTTGAGGAACTCCACGTCCGCGGCGAACCGCGCGTTGTCCTTGCGGTAGAGGAAGTCCAGCCCGGGGATGTGCCGGTTCTTGGCCTGGGCGAAGGCGAGGCCGCGGACCAGCGCGGTGATGAACGGGTGCGCGTCCTCCCGGTCGAAGGAGCCGAAGTCGTAGCCGAACCCGGCCAGGCCGATGGTGTCCAGGGTCAGCTTGGTCATGTCCGCCGAGACGTCCACAGTGGACTTCCCGGCGCGGGCGTCCCAGTGCGCGATGAGCTTGCGGGCCACCGCGAGCATGGTCGGGTGGTAGGTGCGCATCGAGGACATGGCGAAGGCGGGCAGCAGGATCTCGTGCGCCTTGGCCCAGTTGGGCTCGTCGTTGAACGCGGTGAACAGGCCGTCGCCGGTGAGGCCGCGGATGGTGACCAGCGAGTTGCCCACGTGCTTGGCGAAGCGGTCCTCGTTGGCGAGCTCGGCGACCAGGTCGGCGCCGGAGACGAACACCACCTCGGTGCCGAAGAACTTGCGGGTGAAGATCGGCCCGAGCGCGCGGGCGTCGTCCATCGCGCTCTGCACCAGGCGGTCCGATGGCGAGCCCAGCACATCGCCGAGCACCGGCAGCCGGTTCGCCGGATGCGGTAGCGCCACTCGGTCCGGTGTTTCCTGAATGCCCATCCCGAATCCCCGATTTCGCTGTGCGGCAGGTCGTTGTCGAGATCAACTCTGGCACCGGCGAGGAGCCCACTAGAGCGAACGCACTACACAATCTTGTAGTACTCGGCTAGCGTTTCCGCCTTGTGAGCGATCAGCTGTCCCGGCTCGGCCTGGCCGAGCTGCTGGCCGCCTCGGGCGCGCTGGCCTCGCTGCGGGACCGCACCGGCCGGTTCACCTGGGCCTCGCCGAGCTACCTCGACCTGATCGGGGCCACCGCCGACCGGGTGGCCGGCAGCACGCTGGCCGACTGGATCGGGCCTGCCGCGGCCGCCCCGGTGGACGCCGAGGACGAACGGGTGTGGCGCACCGGCGAGCCGCTGCGCTGGCGGGCCGGCGATCCGGCGCCGACCGCGCTCTCCGGCGGATCGGGGCGACAGGTGTGGCTGGCCGGGCACAAGCTGCTACTGCACCCGGCTGGTGGGGAACCGTTGCTGGGCATGGTCGCGGTGGACGTCGGCGACTGGCTGGCCGACCGGACCGCGCTGGCCGTGGCCGAGCAGCGGCTGGCCCAGTTCGTGGCGCACGCCCCGGTGCTGGCCATGATCACCGACGAGCGGCACCGCTACGTCTGGTTCGGCGAGGCGGGGCACCGGCTGCTGCGCCGCCCGCTGGGCGAGGTGGTGGGGCGCACGGTGCCGGAGGTGCTGCCGCCGGAGCTGGCTGAGCAGTCGGTCGAGCAGAACGCGGCGGTGCTGCTGTCCGGGACCGGCCGCCAGGTGCGGCTGCGCACCGAACTGGACGGGCGGGAGGTGGAGTGGTCCGGATACCGGTTCCCGTTGCCGCAGCCGGACGGGGCACGGCACGTGGGCACCATCCTGTTCGACGTCACCGAGTTCCGCGCCGCGCAGCGAGAGGTGGCGTTGTGGCGCAACCGGTTCCTCACCCTGCTGGACCGGATCTCGGTGCCGGCCGCGGTCTGCCTGCCGGACGGCACGCTGAGCATGCTCAACCCGGAGTTCGCCGCGCTGCTGGGCAGTAGTCCGGGCCGACTGCACGGCACCGTGCTCACAAGCCTGATGCAAGCCCGTGACCAGGAGAAACACGACCGGTTGAGGCGGGAGTTCGGATCAGGGAAACGCGGGAAGCGCACGCTGGCGGTGCGCTGGCGGCCGCGGCGGGCGGAGCGGGAGCGCACCGGGGAGCTGACCATCCAGTTGGTCAAGGACGTGCAGACCGGACTGCTGCTGACCCTGGCCGCCGACCCTGAACAGCCGGAACCGGCCGTGCGGCCACCGGAAATCAGTATCCGGGAGGCGGAGATCATCACTAGGGTCGCGGCCGGGGACACCACCGCGGCGATCGCCGCCGCGCTCGGCCTGACCCCGGACGGGGTGACCTACCACGTCACCCGGCTCTGCCAGCGGTTCGGCGCGGCCAACCGCACCGCGCTGGTGGCCAGGGCGTACGTGACCGGCGTGCTGGACGCGTCGGCGTGGCCACCGGTGTGGCGGAGGAATGGAGCACCTTATGCGTGAGGAACTACTCGACGGCACGGGCCGGGTGGTCGCCTGCTACGACCGGCGCACCCGGCTGGACCTGCCCTACGCCGCCGAGCTGGAGCCGGTGGACATCTCGGCCGAGGACCTGGTGCGGCTGCTGTTCACCGAGCGCAAGGGCTGGGTGTTCAGCGCGGATCCGGAGATCTGCCTGCTGGCCAAGGCCAATGGCGGCACGGTGGTCCGGCACGCGCACGCCTACAGCTTCGACCTGCGCGAGCAGCAGGCGGACCCGGACTGGCTGAACCCGCCACTGGCCGACGGTCTGCGGGCAGACGAGCTCACCGCCACCCTGGACGAGATCTTCCCCGCCTACCAGCGGGCCTTCCCGCCCGGGCACGTGGACCACGTGCTCGACGCCGAGGGTGAGCGGGCGAACTTCGCCCAGCTGCTGGCCGGGGAGGTGCTCGGCCCGGTGCTGCCGTGCAGCGGCCTCATCCGGGACGGGGACGAGGTGGTCGCGGTCGTGGTGGTCAACGACCGGGCCGGGAACCCGCCGCTGTTCGGGCCGTGGATCGGGCAGGTCTACCGGGACCCCGCGCCGCGCTACCGGGGACTGGGCCTGGTGCTGCTGCGGCGGGCGCTCGCGCTGGCCGGACAGGCCGGGCTGCCCGCGGTCGGACTGGCGGTCACCGACGGGAACCCGGCGCGCTGGGTGTACGAGAAGGCGGGGTTCCGGCACGTGGAGGAGTCCATGACGGTGCTCATCCCGGACTGAGTCCTCTAGACTGGGCGGGTCGGCAGCCGAGAACTGGAGGTGGACTGTGCGCACGCACGGTGTCCCGCCCCGGTTCGCGCTGCTCGGCTTCATCCAGGCCGTGCTGCTCACCGCGCTGCTGGTGCTGGTGGCCGCGCCGGTGGCCACCGCGGCGCCGGTCACCTTGGCGGACAACGAGGTCGCGGTCTCCACCCATCTCGGTGGGTCCACTTCGGACCACCGGGACGTCCGGCTCACCGCCGACCGGGTGGCCATCGCGAACCCGCAGGCGCACCAGCACTTCGCCGAGCTGCCCGCCGGTCTGCCGGTGGCCGAGCCCGCGTATCCGCGGCTAAGCCTCGATGTCACCACCGACCAGGCGGTGCTCGCCGCCGCTGACGGGGCCGGTCCGCCGCAGGCGCCCACCAGAGGGCCACCGGCCACTCCAGGAACCTGACCCACTCGCCGTCCACTGTGGACGGACCTCATTCCTGGAGGAAACTCGCCCATGTCACGCCCTTCGGCGTGGCGGGGACTTCTCGTGCGCGGGCTGCTGTCCCTCGCCGTGCTGGTCACCGCCACCTACCTCGTGCTCAGCACCGCCCCGCGCCTCGGCCTGGACCTGCGCGGCGGCACCCAGATCGTGCTGGAAGCCAAGTCCACCCCGACCGTCACCGCCGATGCCAACGCCACCGACCGGGCCCTTGAGGTGATCCGCCGCCGGGTGGACAGCCTCGGCGTGGCCGAACCGGGGCTGGTCCGCTCCGGGGAGAACCGGATCATCGTCGAACTGCCCGGCGTGCAGGACCCGAAGGAGGCGGTGGCGGTGCTGGGCCGCACCGCCCAGCTGACCATGCACCCGGTGCTCGGCATGGCCGCGCCGGAGACCAAGCCCGGACCGGGCGAGAAGGTGCTGCCGGATGAGTCCGGGATGCCGTTGCGGCTCGCGCCGGCCGCGCTGACCGGGGAGAACGTGTCCGGGGCGAGCTCGGGGCCGGTGCCGCAGGGTGTGGGCTGGCAGGTCGGCATCGACTTCTCCGGCGCGGGCGGGGAGAGCTGGCGCAAGCTCACCGGGGAGGCCGCCTGCTCGCCGCCGGGTGATCCGAAGCGGCGGGTGGCGATCGTGCTGGACGAGAAGGTGATCTCCTCGCCGCAGGTCGACCAGACGGTCGGCTGCCAGGGCGGGATGGGTGGCGGCAACACCCGGATCACCGGCAAGTTCACCCAGGCCGAGGCCAAGGAGCTGTCGCTGCTGATCAGCGGCGGCGCGCTGCCCCTGCCGGTGGAGGTGCTGGAACAGCGGACTGTGGGACCGACCCTGGGCGCGCAAGCGATCGAGGCCAGCGCGTGGGCGGCGCTGATCGGGATCGCGGTCACCGGGCTGTTCCTGACCTTCGTCTACCGGCTGGTCGGGTTCCTGGCGGTGCTCGCGCTGGCCGGGTACGCGGCGCTGTCCTATGCCTCGCTGCTGGCCATCGGCGCGACCCTCACCCTGCCCGGTTTGGCGGGCCTGGTGCTGGCGGTCGGTATGGCGGTGGACGCGAACGTGCTTGTGTTCGAACGGGCGCGGGAGGACTTCGCGGCCAGGAAGGGGCTCCCGCCACGGCAGCGGCTGAGCCGGGCCATGGCGGGCGGGTTCAAGGGCGCGGTGTCGGCGATCGCGGACTCCAACGTGACCACCCTGCTCGCCGCCGGGCTGTTGTTCTTCCTGGCCACCGGGCCGGTGCGCGGGTTCGGTGTGACCCTGTCGGTGGGTGTGCTGGCCTCACTGTTCAGCGCACTGGTGCTGACCAGGGTGCTGATGATCGCGGTATGCGACAACGAGTTCGTGGCCAAACGCCCCTGGCTGACCGGCCTGGGCAACCTGGGCCGGGTGCGCACCTGGCTCTCCGGCCGGTTCGGTGGCTTGTACGCCAACCCGAAGCGCTGGCTGCTGGCCACCGGCGCGGTCACTCTGCTGATCGCGCTGGGGCTGGTGATCCGCGGCCCGGAGCTGGGTGTGGAGTTCACCGGAGGCAGGCTGATCGAGTACACCACCACCCAGCAGGTCAGCGCCGACGCGGCCAGGGATGCCTTGCAGGCAGCGGGTTTTGACCGCACCACGGTCTCCTCCAGCGGCGCGCAGGAGCTGACGGTCAAGACCGCCCCGCTGGATGAGACCCAGACGGCGAAGGTCAAGGAGGTGCTGGCCGGACTCGGCGGCGGCGCGGAACAGGTGCGCAGCGAGCTGATCGGCCCCAGCCTCGGCGAGGAGCTGCGCGCCAACGCCCTGATCGCCCTGGCCATCGCGGTCGCCGCCCAGCTGGCCTACCTGGCGATCCGCTTCGACTGGCGACTGGGCCTAGCCACGGTCGCCGCGCTGCTCACCGACGTGGTCGTGCTGCTGGGCCTGTTCTCCTGGCTGGGGATCACCATGGACGCGGTGTTCCTGGCCGCCCTGCTGACCGTCATCGGCTACTCGGTGAACGACTCGGTGGTGGTCTTCGACCGGGTCCGCGAGCTCCGCGGCCTGCGCCCACGGGAACCGTTCCACCAGGTCGCCGGCACCGCGGTCCTGCAAACCCTGCCCCGCACGGTGAACACCGGCGTCGGCGTGCTCGCGGTGCTGCTGTGCCTGCTGTTCCTGGGCGACGGCTCCCTGGCCGACTTCGCCCTGGCGGTGCTGATCGGCGTGGTCGCGGGCACCATCTCCACGGTCGCCACCGCCTCGCCCATGGCCGTGCTGCTGGACCGGAAGTCACCAGGAGCGGGCCGCCAGCGCGCCAAACCCCGCCAGCAGACCCGCAGGCGCGTCGACTCCGGCGCGGTGGTGTGAGGTCAGAGCAGTGAGGTGAGCAGGAAGGGCGCGTTGATCAGCCCGTGCACCAGCAACAGCACGGGGAAGTTGCGGTAGCGCGCCCACAGGTAACCGAGGAACATCCCGCGCACCCCGTGCCCAGCCAGCACGGTGAGCAGACCGAGGCCGAGTCCGTGGTGGGACTGTATCCCGATGTGCCACACCGCCCAGAGCACGGCGGCCAGCACAATCCCGGGCCACAGTCCCAGCACGGCCTCCAGCCGCGCCTGCAACCAGCGCCGGTAGAACAACTCCTCGATAACGGCGTTGAACAGGAACACCAAGACCATGATCGGCACAGAGGGAATGACCCGGGACTCGGGATAGGCCCCGACGAGGTAGGTCAACGAGAGGAACACGACCGCCGGCGCCAGGGGCGCGACCCACCGCATCGGCGTCATGGGCAACCAGCGCTCCCGCTTGCCACCGTGGCGCCGCAGGTACCAGAACAGCCCGAGCGGAACCACTATGAGCAACAACGGTTTGACGATCAGGAACCAGAGCGGAGCACCCGGTAACACCATGATGACCGCGTAGAGCAGGGCGATACCGGTGAGCCAGCCCGCTTCCAGCCGGGTCCGCTCGGGTTCGACGCGGAAGGGGTTGTGCCACTTGACCTTGGGCGGGATGACGCGGGTGACGACGATGGCCAGGAGAGCGGGCACGATCAGCACCCACAGCGGGAGCGTGTCGTCGTGATCGGCGGTGTAGTGCACCCGGAAGTGCCCGGTGAGCAGCAACAACAGCAGACAACCAAAGATGACCGCCAGTCCGCCGACCAGGACAAAGCCGCCGATCCGGGCCCAGTAACGCCGCTCCCCCATACACACCAACATATCCGGCGGGCACGACAACGCGCTGCCACCCCAAGGCGGGAGATCAGCGAGACCCACGGCACGGTGTCGGGGTCGGGGTCGGGGTGAAAACCCACAAAGCGGGCCTCTCGTCTTCTCCGTACGGCCTGGAGACTGCTGACCGCGCCTCCCCGCCCGGCCCCTGCAACCTGCCGCCGCCCTAGCTTCGCAACGTGACGGGGGCCGGGTGGGGAGGTGTGGTTTGCTGTCGGAAGGTCGTGCGGAGAAGACGAGAGGGTCGCGAGCACGCTGGAACCGGCCACGGCAGCCTGCTCAACCCCGCAACCTGCTCGTCCCGGGTTTTGACTTGTCAACCCCTCCGGGGGTCTGCCCGTCCGGCGAGGACATGCTTTTGATCTTCGGGGTTTCAGGCGAAGATCAAAGTCAAGAGCGTCCTCGCCGGACGGGCAGAGATCAAAGCATGGGGGGGAAAATCAAAGGCCAAGACGCAGGCGGGTCTTGAGGTTCCCCATGCCCGTCAACCTTCCGAAATCAAACCACATCCCAGCGAGCAGCCGCCGTCACGTGGCGTGGCCTTGGCGGCGGTTGCTGTGAGCGTCTGCTCGCTGGGATGTGGTGTGATGTCTCCAGGTTGACGGGCATGGGGAACCTCAAGACTTCGGATAGGTTTTCGAAAAGCCAGCCCCTCGTTGGTCCTTGGTCGCTAGCCCCGGTTAGTACGGCAGGGTCAATGCCTCCACGCCGTCGACATCCGTCCGAATTCGCGCCCACGAACCGTCAGTGAAGTGCAGCCGGACCTGCCTGCTCGCCGACCCCACCGCCAACTGCCTGCACCGCTCCACCCGCAACAGCTCCGCCCTCGGTGCCTCGAACTCGAACTCCAGCACCGCGTCTTCCGGCCGTTCGTGCAGTGGCGGACGGCCGATGTCCTCCTGTAACCCGGTTGCCACGTCGCGCACCAGCCTGCCGACTCCGCGCAGCATCTTGCCCACCGACTTCTGCCGCACCAACCGTTGCGCGGTGGGGCTCACGATCGGTTCAGCTCTCACCGCGGTGTCCCGGATGCGGAGTACCGCGATCCGTTCCGTGCCCAATGCCAGCCAGCAGGCCTCGGGGGCTTGCACCGCTCGGTACAAGCGCACGGCTGGGCTGTCGGGTTGGCGGGCGTGGACTGCCGCGCCCCGGCCCGCCGCTATGTCGTCGTCGGACCAGGTGGCGGCGCGGGCGCGGGAGCGGGTGGTGGGGATTCCGTGGCTGTCCAGGCCTTTGACGTGGAATCTGCCGTTGGGCAGGGATTCGGCGCAGGCCAATGCCTTGAGGCGCTCGTTACCCAGCCAGTCCCGTCCGAGCAGCGCGAGAGCCAGGTTGTGGTTCCACTGCACAGAGCGGATGCTAGGCCGCGTTGGCCTTTCTGGCGGCGGGACGCGCCACGAAGAAGTACATCGCGAACGCGGCTATACCCATAAGCGCCATCGCGGCGGCCATCGGGACCGCGCTGTCCTGACCCGCCAGGCCCACCAAGGGCGCGGTGAGGCCGCCGATGACGAACTGGACCGAGCCCAGCAACGCCGAGGCGGCGCCCGCGGCTTCCGGGTGGTCTGCCATGGCCAGGGTGGTGGTGGTCGGCAGGATCATGCCGATGCTGGCGATCATGACGAACAGCGGGATGAGGAAGCCGGTCAGGCCCAGTTCGGTGCCGCCGATGAGGACCACGGCCAGCAGCGCCAGGCCCGCCAGCGCGACCACCTGGACGCCGATGGCGAGCAGGGTCCTGGAGTGCACCCGGTGTGCCAGGCGGCCGTTGAGCTGGGCGACCGCGACGATGCCGATCGCGTTGGCGCCGAAGATCAGGCTGTAGACCTGCGGGGAGGCGCCGTAGAGGTCCTGGATCACGAACGGCGAGCCGGAGATGTAGGCGAACATCGCGGCCATGGTCAGGCCCGAGGTGAGCACGTAGCCGACGAAGGCGCGGTCGCGGAGCAGGGTGCGGATGGAGCGGAAGGTCTGGCTGAGGCCGCCGCCGTGCCTGCGCTCCACCGGCAGGGTCTCGCGGAGGCCGAACAGGCCGCCAAGGAACAGCAGTACCGCGAAGGCCGCCAGCACCGCGAAGACGCCGTGCCAGGTGGCCACTTTGAGCAGTTGGCCGCCGATGACCGGGGCCAGGATCGGGGCCAGACCGGAGATCAGCATCAAGTTGGAGAAGAACTTCGCCGCGGCCACGCCGGAGTACAGGTCCCGCACGATCGCCCTGGCGATCACGATGCCGGCCGCGCCCGCCACGCCCTGGATGAACCGCAGGCCCACCAGCAGGCCGACGCTGTTGGCGAACACGCAGGCCACCGAGGTCACCGCGTACACCGCGAGCCCGGCCAGCAGCGGACGGCGGCGGCCCAGGATGTCGCTGAGCGGGCCGATCACCAGCTGCCCCAGGGCCAGGCCGATCAGGCAGGCCGTCAGGGTCAGCTGCACCTGCGCGGCCGTGCTGCCCAGATCCGCCGCGATCTGCGGGAACGCGGGCAGGTACATGTCGATGGTGAGCGGCCCGAAGGCGGTGCAGCCACCGAGCAGCACCGCCAGCAAGGCGGTCGCCGCCCTGGACTTCGCTGTCGCCGGTGCGGTCTGCAGGTCAACCACGGAAGCTCCCCAGCTCATTACCTCTGCGAACGATATATAGGGGTTAAGATACGGGAATGCCCGCGCCGGGGAAACGTGATCCCGCCCGCCCCGCCGACCAACGGTCAGCTCTGGCCGAAGACCTGTTCGCGGTCCTGCCGCGGCTGCGGATGGCGGTGCTGCGCAACACCCGGCGGCACTTCCCGCACCCGCCGCTGCCCGAGGCCCAGGCCAACCTGCTGCGCACCGTCGCGGCCAGCCCCGGCCTGACCGTGCGCGAAGCCGCGCAGACCCTCCAGCTGGCCGCGAACACGGTGAGCACACTGGTCGCGGCGCTGAGTGCGGAGGGCCTGCTGGAACGGCGGGTCTGTCCGACGGACCGGCGCAGCGCCCGGCTGCGGCCGACCGAGCTCGCGCTGGGCCGCCTTGCCGAGTTCGACGGGCACCGCAACCGGGTGGTCGGCGAGGCGATGGATCGGATGTCCGCGGCCGAGCTGGACACCATCACCGACGCGCTGCCCGCGCTGCGCCGCCTCATCGCCGAGCTCGACGCGCAACCGGACTGAGCAATGCAAACCGTTGCCACGAAACAGAACTGAACGCGTCTCGACAACTGAACAAAACAGTATTGGCCAACCGGGGCCCTCAGTCGTTTGCGCCTTTCACCCGGCCGTTCGGGTCCATACGATGGCCGCATGGACCTGGAGGTCCGTCACCTGCGGATGCTGTGCGCGATCGCCGAGGCCGGCAGCATGACCAAGGCGGCCGCGGTTCTCGGGCTGTCCCAACCCACGTTGACCCGCCAGGTGCAGCGCCTGGAGCGCTTCATGGGCGGCCCGCTGTTCGTGCGCGAGCGGGACGGCGTGCGGCCCACCGCGCTGGGCGAGTTCATCCTGGTCCGCGCCAACTCCGTGCTGCCGGTGCTGGACGGCCTCGCGCCCTCGCGCGGACTGGCCGAGGACCAGGAGCTGCGCGAGATCCGCATCGGCGTGCGCCCCGGCCCACTGCTGCCCAGCCTGGTGCGCGGCCTGAACACCCTGCACCCGGCGGCCGAGCTGCGTACCGAGGAGGGCCCGTCCTCGCACGCGGTGGCCGAGGTGCTGGACAGCGGCAGGCTGGATGTCGCGCTGCTCAACGAGTGCGACGGCTACGAGCTGCGCAGGCGGCCCAGCCTGGCCTACCACGTGGTGGTGGTGGAACCGGTGTTCGTCCGCCTCGCCTCCGGCCACCCGCTGGCCGCGCAGTGCGAGGTGAGCCTCGGCGACCTGGCCGGTGAGGACTGGGCCACGCCCTCACCGTGCGGCAACAACGACGACGAGTCCATCTACGCCGCCTGCGGCCGGGCCGGTTTTGTGCCGCGCATCCGGCACCGGGTGGACCTGCCGCAGGCCGATGAGCTGGTGCGCAGCCAGCAGGCGGTGCTGCTCTGCCCGCCGCTGTCGGACCCGCCCGCCGGCACGGTGAACCGGCCGCTGCGGGACACGCCGCTGCGCACCACCCGGCTGCTGGTGCACCACCGCGAGGGCACCATCGCCCGCCAGTCGGACAAGCTGCTGCGCTTCCTGGTGGAGGACTACGCCGAGCAGGTCGAGTACCACCCGGTCTACGCGTACTGGCTGGACCGGCACGGGAGTCTGTCGTAAAGGTGAAGAGCGGGCAACGGGGGCCATACGCGGAAGCTATGGCCTGCTGACATTACCCAAACGTTGTGATCTGGCGCACTGTGATGTTATGTCACCTCGCTACTGGGACCTCAAACGGCAGATCGAGGACTACCGGCACGTGGCCAGGCAGCTCCCCCTGCATCAGCCTGACAATGACACTGACCTGCACTACTTCCGCCAGTTCGGCGGTCCGCTGGCCGCCCCCAGCCCGTTCGACTCCCTGTTCCTCAACCGCACGGTCCAGGCCCTGACGCGCCCCCTCGCGCTGCGGAACCTGGCACACGGCAGCCCCGGTTGACGTGACTGGCGGCCCTTCCCGCCAGCTGCCAAGGTGGGTGGACGATGCCAACCCTGCTGATCGTCCACCACACCCCCTCCCCCGCCACCCAGGCCCTGCTGGAGGCGGTGGTCTCCGGCGCGTCCACCGATGAGCTTGAGGGGATCGAGGTCCAGGTCAGACCCGCGCTGACCGCCTCGCCGGTGGACGTGCTCGGCGCCGACGGCTGCCTGCTGGGCACCCCGGCGAACATCGGTTACATGAGCGGTGCGCTCAAGCACTTCTTCGACACGGTCTACTACCCGTGCTTCTCGGCGACCATCGGCCGTCCTTATGGCCTCTACGTGCACGGCAACGAAGGCGTGGAGGGCGCGGTCCGCGCGGTGGAGTCCATCGCGACCGGCCTGAAGTGGCGCAAGGCCTTCCCCCCGGTGACCGTGCTCGGCCGGCCCGGCAAGGCGGACCTGGAGTCCTGCTGGGAGCTGGGCGCGACCGTGGCCGCGAGCCTGCTGGACCAATGACCGGCTACCTGGCCGGGCGCGGCATCTCCGACATCACCGGCGAGGCCGCCGGGTGCGGACTGCTCGGCTACGGCAAGGCCAGCCAGCGCAGCGCCGGCCTCCACCTGCGGCTACGGGCCCGGGCGTTCGTGGTGGCGCACGGCGGGTCCAGGGTGCTGCTGGTGGTCAGCGAGCTGCCGCTGATGTTCGACAGCGTGCACCGGGCGGTGCTGACCAGGCTGCGCGCCCGGTTCGGCGACCTCTACACCGCGCGGAACACCCTGCTCACGGTCACCCACACGCACGCAGGCCCCGGTGGCTACAGCCACCACGCGCTGTACAACCTGACCGTGCCCGGTTTCCGGCCGAAGACCTTCGCCGCGATCGTGGCCGGGATCGTGGAAGCCGTCGAGCGGGCGCACGCCGACCTCTCCCCGGCCACGCTGACCCTGGCGCACGGCGAGCTCCGCGGGGCCAGCGTGAACCGCTCCCGCGCGGCCTGGCTGCGCAACCCGCCTGCCGAGCGCGCGGTGTTCCCGGAGGCCATCGACCCGCAGACCACGCTGCTGCGCGTCGAGCGGGACGGGCGGCTGGCCGGTGCGGTCAACTTCTTCGCCACCCACGGCACCAGCATGTGCAACACGAACCGGCTGCTCAGCGGGGACAACAAGGGTTATGCCGCCTACCACTGGGAGCGCCTGGTCACCGGCGTGGACTACCTGGCCGACGAGCAGCCCGCCTTCATCGGCGCGTTCGCCCAGACCAACGCCGGGGACATGTCGCCGAACCTGAACCTGCGCCCGCACAGCGGTCCCACCGAGGACGAGTTCGACAACACCCGCCTGATCGGCCTGCGCCAGTACGAAGCCGCCGCGGCGCTGGCCACCAAGCCCGGCACGCCGGTGACCGGGGGCGTGGACGCGCGACTGACCTATGTGGACCTGTCCGAGGTGGAGGTCCGGCCGGAGTTCACCGGCGACGGCCGGGTGCACCGGACCGGTCCGCCGGTGACCGGGGCGGCCTGCCTGGCCGGCACGGACGAAGGCCCCGGGTTCCCCGGCTTCCGGCAGGGCCGGGACTCGGTGCTGGACGTGCTGTCTCGCCGGGTCTGGTACCGCTGGTCCGCGCGGCTGCGGGAAACCCAGTCCCCCAAGGGAATCGCGCTACCCGCGCGGCTGTTGCGGCGGGCCGGTCGGCTGGTGCAGGAGCGGTATCCGGTGCAGCTGCTGCGGATCGGCCAGCTGCACCTGATCGGCATCCCCGGCGAGGTCACCATCACCGCGGGGCTGCGGCTGCGGCGCGCGGTGGCCAAGATCGTCGGCGCGGAGCTGGCCGATGTGCTGGTGGCCGGGTACAGCAACGGCTACTTCCACTACGTCACCACGCCGGAGGAGTACCTGGCCCAGCGCTACGAGGGCGGCAGCACGCTGTTCGGCCGCTGGCAGCTGCCCGCGCTGACCCAGGTCGCGGCCGGTCTGGCCACCGCGCTGCGCGACGGAGTCCCAGTGCCACTGGGCACTCCGCCGCCGGACCTCGCCAAGCGGGTGCGCGCGCACCGGCGACGAGGGCTGGACACACCGCCGCAGGGCCGGGAGCTCGGCGAGGTGCTGGTGCCGCCACGGGATGCCTACCGGCCGGGCGAGCTGGTGCGGGCGGTGTTCGCGGGCGCGCACCTGGCCAACGACCTGCGGCGCGGCGGCACGTTCCTCCAGGTGCAGCGGCGGGAGGGCGCGGACTGGGTCACGGTGGCCGACGACGGCGACTGGTGCACGAAGCTGCACTGGGTCAGGCAGCGCGTCACCATCACCTGGGACATTCCGGCCGGGACCGCGGGGACCTTCCGGCTGCGCTACCACGGCGATGCGCGCACCGCGGCTGGCCGGTGCCGTCCGGTTTCCGGCTGCACGCAGGAGTTCCGGGTCGGCTAGCCGCGGCGGAACCGGGTCCGGTAACCGCTGGGCGAGACCCCGGTCTCCCGGTGGAAGGCCCGGCGCAGCGTCTCCACCGAACCGAACCCGGCCCGCCGGGCCACCACGTCCAGCGGATCGGCGGTGCCCTCCAGGTGCTGCCGGGCCGCCTCCACCCGCACCTGCTCCACGTAGCGCTGCGGGGTGGTGTCCAGCTCCTCGCGGAACAGCCGGGTGAGGTGCCGGGCGCTCATCCCGGCCCTGGCGGCCAGTTCGGCCAGCGAGTGCGTGCCCGCCGGGTCGGTGACCACGGTGTCCAGCAACCGGCGCAGGCCCTCGGTGCGCGGCCGTCCGGCCCGCAGCCGCGCGCTGAACTGGGACTGCCCGCCCGGCCGTTGCAGGAACACCACCAGGTGCTTGGCCACCAGCCGCGCGGTCTCCACGCCCAGGTCCTCCTCGACCAGGCTCAGCGCCAGGTCGATGCCGGAGGTGACCCCGGCGGAGGTGATCACCGGCCCGTCCCTGACGAAGATCGCGTCCGCGTCGACCTCGATCGCGGGGAACTTCCTGGCCAGCGCGTCGGCCAGGTCCCAGTGCGTGGTGGCCCGCCGCCCGTCCAGCAGCCCGGCCGCGGCCAGCACGAACGCGCCCGCGCACACCGAGGCAGTGCGTTCGGCCTGCCCGGCCAGCCGCCGCACCTGGGCCAGCAGCCCGGTGTCGCTGATGGTGTGCGCCCAGTTCGGCCCGCCCGGCACCACCAGGGTCGCCCCGTGTGCCTGCGCCTCGGCCAGGTCGAGGTCGGCCCCCAGCCGCGAGCCGGTGTTGGCCCGCACGTCCCGCCCGCCCGGCGCGGCCAGCAGCAGCCGGTAGTTCCCGCCCTGCTCGTTGGCCACCGCGAAGACCTCCAGCGGCCCGGTGACATCGAGCAGGCGGAAGCCGTCGTAGAGCAGGACGAGCACGGTGCGGGGCAGAGCTGGCACCTCCCCAGTATGTCCGGAACCGAGGGATTCGCGGCCAGATCACCGCGCGTGCCGCGGCGTGTCCGCTGACAGTCTGAACAGGACCGATCCTCTTCCAGTGCAACGGAGAACCGCGTGCCCGCCACCCTCACCGTCCCGGACAGCGCGCTGGCCGCCGAGGCCACCGAACTCGTGCGCGACCTCACCGACGACCTGCTCTACCACCACTCCCGCCGCGTCTACCACTTCGGTGCGCTGCGCGGCGAGCACCGGAGCCTGACCTTCGACCGGGAGCTGCTCTACGTGGGCGCGATGTTCCACGACCTCGGCCTCACCGAGCGGCATCGCCAGTCCCGGCAACGGTTCGAGATCGACGGCGCGGACGACGCGGCGGAGTTCCTGCGCCGCCACGGCCTGCCCGAGCAGGCGGTGACCACGGTGTGGACCGCGATCGCCTTGCACACCACGACGGAGATCCCGCACCACATGGCCCCGGAGATCGCGCTGGTGATCGCCGGGGTGGAGGTCGACGTGGTGGGCATCGGCCTGGACGAGGTGACCAATGCCGACCGGGAGGCCGTGGTCGCCGTACATCCTCGGCCGGAGTTCAAGCGGCGCATTCTGGAAGCGTTCCACCGTGGACTGGCGCACCGGCCGGAGACGACCTTCGGCAACATCAAGGCAGACGTGCTGGCGCGGTACGAGCCTGAGTTCACGCGCACCGACTTCGTGGATGTGGTCCTGGGGTCTGCCTGGCCTGAGTAATGGTTACCTGAGTGGACAACCGACGACCGGACGGGCCAGCGGGCTACTCATCAAACGGGTAACATCCTTGGGTTCTTGCCCGGATTGTGCCCGGTCCGCGACGGGAACATGATGAGCTGGCCGGTATGGACATCGTGACCCGTGGCCGGCTCAACCGGGCGACGCTGGCGCGCCAGCACCTGCTGAGCAGGGAGCAGGTCTCCGCGGTCGACCTGGTGGAGCGACTGTGCGGGATCCAGGCCCAGGAGGCGCGGCCGCCGTTCGTGGCGCTGTGGACCCGGATCGCCGGCTTCGAGCGGCGGGAGCTGCACGAGGCGCTGCACGAGCGCCGGATCGTCCGGGCCACGCTGCTGCGCGGCACCCTGCACCTGATGAGCGCGGCGGACTACCTCCGGTTCCGGCACACCCTGCAGCCGATGCTGACCGCCTCGCTGCGGGTGCTGGGTTCCCGGGCCAACGGCCTGGACCTGGAGCGGTTGCTGCCCACCGCGCGGGCGATCCTGGCCGCCGCGCCGCGCAGCTTCACCGAGCTGCGCCCGCTGCTGCAGGAGGCCTTCCCCGCGGTGAACGACCGCGCGCTGGGCTACGCGGTGCGCACCCAGCTGCCGCTGGTGATGCGGCCGACCCAGGACCGCTGGTCGTTCCCGACGGTGGCCGCCTTCACCCTGGCCGACGAGTGGCTACCCGATCCACTGTCCACTGTGGACGAGACGGACCAGCTGGCGCTGCGCTACCTCGGCGCGTTCGGCCCGGCCTCCGCGCAGGACTTCCACACCTGGTCCGGGCTGGCCGAGGCCAAGCAGATCATGGACCGGCTGCGGCACAAGCTGGAGGTCTTCCAGGACGAGAACGGGCGCGAGCTCTTCGACCTGCCCGAGGCCCCGCGCCCGGAGGAGGACGTGCCGGCCCCGGTCCGCTACCTGCCGGAGTTCGACAACCTGGTGCTGGCGCACGCCGACCGCACCAGGGTGCTGGCCGACGCGCACCGCGGCGAGGTAGTGACCAAGAACCTGCGGGTGCGGTCCACCTTCCTGGTCGACGGCCAGGTCCGCGGCGTGTGGGAGACCACCCGCAAGAAGGACAAGGCGATCCTCACCCTGCGCCCGTTCCTGCCGCTGTCCCGGGGCACCCTGGACGAGCTGGTCGAGGAGGGCGAGGCGCTGCTGCGTTTCCAGGAGCCGGAGGCGGGCACGGTCGAGGTGACCGTCGCGCCCTGACCCGCTCAGCGGTCCGCTCTGGACACCACGTAGGACCCGCTGCGCAGGAACCCGGTCACCCTCGCGCCGGCGTCCAGCAGTTCGCCGAGGGTGTCCCTGACCGCGAACCGCCACTCCACCGCGAGCACGGGATCCTTGCCGCGCAAGGTCTCGATGTCGGCGGGCACCGCGACCAGCACGGTGTCCGCCCCGGTTTCCCGCCGCACCGGACGACCGTCCACATCGGACAGAAGTGGTTCGGCGGTGGTGATGTCCGGGGTGAGCGGGCGGCCGCCGCAGGCCGCGGCGACCGTGGGGTCGGTGAGCCGCCAGGACAGCAGCACCCGGTCGCTGGGCCCGGCGTCGTTGATCTCATCGGCCATCGGGCCGTAGAAGTCGGGCAGGTACTCCGCGGGCAGCGCGGCCAGCTTGGCCAGGTTGAAGAAGGCGTTGCGGCGCACCAGCGGGTCGAAGGTCCAGCTGACCACGTCCAGGCCGCGCACCAGCGCCCAGGCCCGCTGGTGCAGCTTGAGCGCGTAACCGACCGAACGGCCCTGGGCCTGGCCGGACACCCCGGCCACGTGCGAGTGCAGGCCGCGGCCGATCGGCGCGGCCAGGAACCCGGCGCCCGCGCCCACCAGCTCGTCGGCGCTGAACGCGCCGGCCACGTAGCCGCCGGTGTGCTCCAGCACCCGCATCAGCTCGACGGTGATCGGCTCGCTGCCCGGCTTGGGCAGCCAGATGTCCTGGAACAGCCGGAAAGCACGTTGCAGGTCGCTGAGCTCGGCCAGCTCGGCCAGCTCCACCCCGGCGGCGTGCGCGGCGGCCAGCGCGTCCCGCTTGGCGGTCTCCACCAGGGCTGCTTCGGCGCTCATCCACGGCTCCGCACGTCGTCGACCAGCGCGGCCAGCAGCGCGGCGCGGGGCGGGATGTGCGCGGTGAGCACGTGTTCGTGCTCGGCGTGCGCGCCGCCGCCGACCGCGCCGAGCCCGTCCAGGGTGGGCACGCCGATCCCGGCGGTGAAGTTGCCGTCGGAGGCCCCGCCGACCGCGACCGAGCTCAGCGGCGGCAGTCCCAGCCCGGCGGCCAGCGCGACCGCGCGGGCGTAGAGCTCCGCCGAGGACGCGGCCTCCATCGGCGGCCGGTTTGGGCCGCCCAGCGGATCAAGCCGCACCCCCGGCAGCACCGGGGCGAAGGCGCGGATGGCCTGGTGCACGCGCTGCTGTTCGGCGGCGGTGCGGGCACGCACATCGCAGTGCACCACGGCCGCGGCGGGCACGGTGTTGGTGGTGGTGCCCGCGGACAGCACGGTCGGGGTGACCGTGGTGCCCAGTGCCGGATCGCCGAGCGCGGTCAGCGCCAGCACCTGGTGGGCGAGCTCGATGCCCGCGTTGGCGCCCAGCTCCGGCTCCAGCCCGGCGTGCGCGGCGCGGCCGGTGATGGCCAGCTGGTACATGCTGGTGCCCTTGCGCTCGGTCTTGAGCGCGCCGTGCTCGCCGCTGCCCTCCAGCACGAACACCGCGGCGCAGCCCCGCGCGGTGTCCTCGATCAGCTCCCGGGAGGTCAGCGAGCCGACCTCCTCGTCCCCGCTGACCAGCACGCTCACCCCGTCCAGACTGGGCAGCCAGGACAACGCGTGCAGGGCCTGGGCCAGCCCGGTCTTCATGTCGAAGCAGCCGGGCCCGCGCAGCACGCCGTCGGTGACCGAGAACGGCAGCCGGGCCAGGGTGCCGATCGGCCACACCGTGTCGTGGTGGGCCAGCACCAGCACCCTGGGCCGGTCGCCGAAGCGCCAGCGCAGGTGGCTGACCCCGCCACGCTCCAGGCGTTCCGGGGCCGCGCCGAGCAGCCGGGCACCCTGCTCGGCCACCAGGTCCGCGCTGCGCGCCACCGCGGCCAGGTCGGCCGAGGGCGACTCGCAGGAGATCAGCTCGCCGAGGTCGTCGAGCAGAGCGGGCAGGGCTTGGGTCGCGCGCCGGAGCAGATCGGAGGTCACCGGCACAGTCTGCGAGATGACGACCCGGCCAGTCTTGCCCGGGTGGGCGGCCCGGTGGCCGGTTGAGGTCAGGCCGCCCGCTCAGCTGCCAGGGATCCGCGCCGCCGCCCGGCTGCTGTGCAGGAACCGCGCGGGCTGACCAGGCTCCCCCACCAGCACGTACACCGGGTACAGCCCCATCCTCGGCGCCGTGGCGATCAACGAGTTCGCGGTGAGCCCGAGCAGTTCCACCGGTTCCTCCGACGGCAGCATCATCTTCGCCTCCTCGGTCAGCGGCCGCATCGTCAGCCAGAACCGGCCCTGCTCGTCGACGGTGATCTCCTGGCTGGCCAGGACCGCGTCGTACCTGCCGACCGCTCGGCCGGGGTCCACCGCGACCGGTTCGGCAGGCGGGACCAGCGCGCCGGGCAGCTGGGCCCCGCCCAGCTCGGCGACCAAGGGGCGCACCAGGTCCTGGTAGAGGCCGAACGTGTCGCCGCCGTTGGTCAGCAACGCCACCGCCACGCCGGCGGCGGGCACCACGCGGAGGAACGCGCTCTGGCCGATGGTGCCGCCGTCGTGCCCGACCGACCGGTTGCCCGGGAGGTCCCACACACCCCAGCCCAGGCCGTAGTGGCCAGGCAGCAGGCCAACCTCGGGCACGGCCACCCGCGGCTCCAGCATCGCCTTGGCCAACTCGGCGGACAGCACGCCCTCGCGGCCGCCGTCCAGCGCCAGCCTGGCGAACTCCAGCAGGTCGGCCGCGCGCATGGACAGCAGCGCGCCGGCGGGCGCGGAGGAGGCGGCCAGCGACCACACCGGGGCCGGGACCAGCTCGCCGTCCGGGCCGGGCAGGTGGCCGAGGGCGGCGCGGTAGCGGATGGCCTCGGTGGCGTCGGTCGCGGTGTGCGTCAGGCCGAGCGGGGTGATCAGGTGCTCGCGCAGGGCCTGGCTGAAGGGCTTGCCGCGCAGCACCTCGACCAGGCGGCCGAGCACGATGTAGCCCGCGTTGTTGTAGGAGAACATCTCGCCGGGCGGGAACAGCTGCGCCGCGTCGCCGAGGGTGGCCACGAACTTCTCGATCGCGTCCGCGCCGTGGCCGGTGTCCCGGAAGAGGTCCCCGGCGAACCCAGCGTTGTGCGCGAGCAGCTGCCGGGTGGTGATCACCGCGGCCGCGCCCTCATCGGCCAGGGTCAGCTCCGGCAGGTACTCGCGCACCGGCCGGTCCAGCTCCAGCAGGCCGTCCTCGAGGAGCTGGAGCACCAGGATCGCGGTCCACAGCTTGGTGATCGAGCCGATCTGGAACAGCGAGTCGGTGGTGGCCGCGACCCCGGTGCCCAGGTTGAGCACCCCGGTGGCGGCCGTGACGATCTCGCCGTCCACCAGCACCGCGGCCTGGGCCCCCGGCACCCCGTGCGTGGCGGCCAGCTCGGGCAGCTGCTCCTGGAGCCGGGCGCGGATGTCCTCGATACGGGTCATGCCACCCAGCTTAGCGTACTTAGTACGTTAACGCTCGCGACAAAGCAGGGCCGAGCGGCGGGCGACTGGGATCCGGCCGCCCGCCATCAGGTCAGGCCGCGGGCTTGCGGTAGGCCATGCGCAAATTCTGCGGGCCCTTGCTCAGGTTCTGCTTGGTCAGCAGCGAGTCGATGAGCTGCTGCACCGGCTTGCGCCGCTTGTGCAGGATCACCGGCCGCCACACGAACGCGACGAACTCCCCGCCGGGCCGCAGCACCCGGACCGCCTCGCGCACCGCGGCCAGCGGGTCGGGCACCTCTTCCAGGCTGTAGGTGAAGAAGATGGTGTCCACGCTGTTGTCGGCGAAGGGCAGCTTGCAGCCGTCCCCCGCCACCAGCACCAGCTCCGCGCCCGGCGTGCCCGCGTGCTTGTCGGCGAGCTTCTTCTGCGCGCCCGCGGCCGGGTCCAGCCCGATCAGCCGGGCGTCGCCGCCGAGGTGCTCGCGCAGCGCCTTGGTGAAGAAGCCGCCGCCGCTGCCGATCTCCACGGTGGTGCTGCCCGGCTTGCTCGGCACCCACTTGCGCACGTCCCTGCTGGGCAGGTCCCAGCCCAGCACGAACCGCAGCACGGGGTGGCTGATCAGCCGGTACAGCACGGCCGGGGTGCGCCAGCCCTTGCGGACCTGGGGCTCGGACTCGGTAGCGGTGGGGGTCACAGCTTCTCTCTCAGTCGTGTCCTGCGGACTTGATGACCTGCCGGGGCAGGAGTCGGGAGGCGACGATCGCGGCCAGGGTGAGCACCACCGCGGCGATCACCAGGGTGACGGTGAGCCCGTCCACGAAGGCCTGCCTGGCGGCGCCGAGCAGCGCCTCACCGGCCGGTCCGCCCAGTTCGCGCCCGGCCCGGTCGGCCTCGGACATGGACTGCCGCGCCACGTCCAGGCTGCCCTGCGGCACCCCGGGCACGGCGGCCAGGTGCGCGGAGTAGACCGCGGTCATCACGCTGCCCACGATCGCGGTGCCCAGCCCGGTGCCCAGCTCGTAGCCGGTCTCCTCCACCGCGGCCGCGGCGCCTGCCTGCGCGGGTGGCGCCGAGGCGAGCAGCGCGTCGGAGGAGGCGGTGAAGGCCGCGGACACGCCGAGGCCGACGCCGAGCAGGCAGGGCACCAGCAGCCACGGGTGGTCCTGGGTGTCCAGCCAGAACCCGGCTGGCACCAGCGCGATCGCGGTGACGGCGAAGCCGCCCGCGGTGACCACGCTGGTGGAGAAGCGCTGCAGCAGCGGCGCGGCGAGCAGGCCACCGGCGATGGCGGCGACCATCGCGGGCATCAGCCGCACCCCGGCCTCGAGCGGGCCGAGTTGCAGGACGTACTGGAGGTACTGGGAGAACGTCAGGCCGAGACCGGCCAGCGAGCTCATCACCAGCACCACGCAGGCGACCGCGGTGCTGAAGGTGGCGTTGCGGAACATCCGCATGTCCAGCAACGGTTTTTCCATGCTCAGCTGCCGCCGGACGAACCAGACCAGCATCAGCAGGCCGCCGAGGCCGGTGCCGATCGCGACCGGGTCGAGCACACCGTGGTGCCCGGCCTGCTTGACGCCGTAGGCGATGCCGAGCACGCCGAGCGCGGACAGCAGCGCGGAGAGGATGTCCCAGCGGCCCTTGGCCGGGTCGGCCGACTCGGGCACCAGCCACAGCGCCAGCGGGATGGCGACCACCATGACCGGCACGTTGATCAGGAAGGCCGCGTGCCAGGAGAAGAACTCCACCAGCACCCCGCCCAGCAGCGGGCCCAGCGCCGCGCCGGAGGCGGCCACCGCGCTCCACACGCCGATGGCGAACTGGCGTTCCTTGCGGTCGGGGAAGATGTGCCGCAGCACCGACAGGGTGGCCGGCATGATCATCGCGCCGCCGATGCCCAGCCCGGCGCGCGCGGCGATCAGCATGCCGGTGCTGGTGGACAGCGCGGCCGCGATCGAGGCCGCGCCGAAGACCAGGTAGCCGTACATCAGGATGCGGCGGCGGCCGTACCGGTCGCCGAGGGTGCCGAAGGCGATCAGCAGCGGGGCGGCCAGCAGCGAGTAGACGTCGATGATCCAGAGCAGCCCGACCGGGCCCGGCTTCAGATCAGCGGCGAGCGAGGGGACCGCGGTGTGCAGCACGGTGGCGTCCACCGCGACCAGCAGCAGGCTCACCGACAACACGGTGAGCACGGCCCAGCGCCGACGCGAGACGACCGCGGTGGGTGCGGTGTCCATCGGGTGATTCCCTCCCCTGCTCGCCACCAGGGACGTTCCCCTGGCGCGGCACCGACCCTAACCGAGCTTCAGCTGGGCTTCAGGTCTGCCCCGTAGTTGAGAACTTACGATGAACCAACGCCGAACGCGGCAACTTGGTTCCAGAAGAGACAGTAGTGTTTCAACCAGGGCCGGTCAGTGAGCTTTCGTCGAGTGCCACGCTGACGAAGGTCGGTGCCAGGGGCCATCGATTGCCCGGCGCGCACAAGTGGGCCACAAATCCAGACGCGCGAGCCGCGAACCGAGTTGCGCCAGGTGAAAGTGACCTGGATCACCGTCCGATCGGCCCACGCCGATGGGTGGTCGAGCTTCCGTCGATCGTCTGATGTGGCCCCCTCTCACCTGCGCATAGCGTCGCGGGCACCCCATTTCCGATCTTCCGGGAACGGGGTCTGCACACCTTTCTGCCAGCGCAGAGACAAAAGGGGCACTCATGCTTGGCAAACGTCTCCTCATGGCCGTGTTGGCCGCGACCCTCGGCGTGGTGGCCACCGCCGGGGCAGCCGCGGCCGCACCGCCGAACAACCCCGGCGACCCGGGCGCGCTCGTGGTCGGCGGCACTCCGGTGCCGGACGGCAAGTACCC
Organism: Crossiella sp. NPDC003009; assembly: GCF_053591555.1. Taxonomy (NCBI): domain Bacteria; kingdom Bacillati; phylum Actinomycetota; class Actinomycetes; order Pseudonocardiales; family Pseudonocardiaceae; genus Crossiella; species Crossiella sp. NPDC003009. The sequence continues at coordinate 33,103 of NZ_JBSFUA010000064.1, forward strand.
GTTCATGGTCACCTTGCAGGACGCCCGGTTCGGGCCGACCGCCTACGACCGGCACAACTGCGGCGGCACCCTGGTGGGCCCGCGCGTGGTGCTGACCGCGGCGCACTGCGTCGCCGGCTACACGCCGGAAACCCTGCCCAGCCTGACCGTCATCGCCGGGCGCACCCAGCTCTCGATGAACCAGGGCGAGGAGCGCAAGGTCCGCTTCGTCACGGTGCACCCGAAGTACAAGGCCGACCGCAGCTACGACATCGCGCTGCTGTCCATCGACCAGCCGATCACCACGATCAAGCCGATCCAGCTGGTCACCCCGGGCACCGACGCGCTGGAGCGACCGGGTCGTCTGGTCACCGGCATTGGCTGGGGCAACACCGAGGCCCAGCCCGGCTTCCCCGGCGGCGGCGTGGTCAACTACCCGGACCGCATGCAGGAGGTCGACGTCCCGCTGATCTCCAACGACGAGTGCGCGGTCTCCTACCCGGAGACCTCCGACCGCGACCTGTGCGCGGGCAAGACCGGCAAGGACACCTGCCAGGGCGACTCCGGCGGCCCGCTGTTCGTCTCGCTGCCCAGCCGCAACACCTTCATCCAGATCGGTGTGGTCAGCCGCGGTCGTGGCTGCGCCGCGCACGGCTTCCCCGGCGTGTACAGCAAGCTGTCCAACGAGGAGCTGGGCGGCTGGATCCAGGCCCCCACCACCCTGGCCACCCTGGGGGTCACCCAGTGAACCGTGGCAAACGCGTGCTCTTCGCCGCACTGACCGCCGCTCTGAGCCTCGGCCTGCTGACGGGGACCTCCGCCGCGTCCCCGTCCACGCCGCCGGGCGACCCGGGCGCGCTCGTGGTCGGCGGCACCCCGGTGCCGGACGGCAAGTACCCGTTCATGGCCACCCTGCAGGACTCACGGCGCGGCCCGACCGCGTACAACCGGCACCGCTGCGGCGGTTCGCTGGTGGGCCCGAGGGTGGTGCTGACCGCGGCGCACTGCGTGGAGGGCTACGACGCGGAGACCATCAAGAACGTCTCCGTGCTCGTCGGCCGCACCGCGCTCTCGGCCGCCCAGGGCGAGGAACGCCCGGTGGTCGGCTTCGAGATGCACGAGAAGTACCTTGAGGACGGCAGCTACGACGTGGCGCTGCTGTACTTGGCCACCCCCATCACCACCATCAAGCCCATCCAGCTGGTCACCCCCGGCACGGACGCGCTGGAGCGGCCGGGCCGCATGGTCACCGGCATCGGCTGGGGCAACATGGAGGCCCAGCCCGGCTTCCCCGGCGGCGGCGTGGTGAACCGGCCGGACCGCCTGCAGGAGGTCGAGCTGCCGCTGATCTCCAACGACGAGTGCGCGGTCTCCTACCCCGAGACCTCCGACCGCGACCTGTGCGCCGGCCGGACCGGTAAGGACACCTGCCAGGGCGACTCCGGCGGCCCGCTGTTCGTCTCCCTGCCCAGCCGCAACACCTTCATCCAGATCGGCGTGGTCAGCCGGGGCCAGGGCTGCGCGGCGACCGGTTACCCCGGTGTGTACGCCAAGCTGTCCAATGTGGAGATCGGCGAGTACATCTCACCAAAGGCAAAAGCCTGACCTATTGACCAAGTGACGCTCCGCCAGTCAATTGCACTGGCGGAGCGTCACTTTTTTATGGGTAGTACTACTCCTTTTGAGGGATCCTGCCGTCGAGTGGATCCGCTGCCGTTCCCGATCCGTCCATGGTTACGATGCCTGGGGGATGGAAATTGCCAGCCGCAGTGGATAATCGCCGCGTTGCCAAGGGGGGACCATGGCGGATCCAGACGAGCACCTACTCACGCCCAGCCAGCGCCATCTGCTGGACCAGCAGAAACGCGCGAACCCGAGCCCACGGCCGGTGGATGTGCAGGGGTCGCTGAGCCAGGCGGGCCGGTATCGCATCGACCCGGCGCACGCCAGCAAGGCCCTGGCCAAGCTCGAAGAGGCCCTGGAAGAGGTCGTGTCGATCGGGGAAGCCGCCCGGCGGCTTCAGCTGCTCGACCCGCCGTACAACGACCCGTACAGCAAGGCCGCGGTGAAGTCGATCATCCAGCGGGCCAGTGACGAGCAGGGTTGCCACGGCAAGGCCAACCGTGACCTGGCGCAGACGCTCAACAATATGATCAAGAACATCAGGGCTATGGTGCGCGAGCACGAGAACGCCGAGGGCAAGAACAAGGGCATCGGAGGACACCGCTCGTGACCCGCGCAGTCCAGCTCGCCGCGATCATCTCACTGAGCACGCTGGTGCTGGCCAGCTGTGGCGGTGGAACGCCCGATCCGGCTCCGACCAGTGCACCGCCCAGCACCAGCGCGCAGAGCCCGGCGCCGCCGATCAACAACCCGCTCTCGGCCGAGAAGTTCAAGGATCGGGTGTGCGACCTGCTCACCCCAGCGCAACTCGCGACGGTCGGGGCGACCAAGCCGCCGAAGCCCGAGGACTCGGTCCTCGGACCGGCCTGCGTGTGGGGCGCCAAAGATGTCATCGCGGATGCCCGGGTCTCCGCGGCCCTGTACACCAAGCCCGATGCCGTGAAATGGGACCGGTTCTTCGAGCTGCGCGACCGGAATCCCTTCTTCGAGCCCGCCGGTGAGCTGGCCGGTACCCCGGCCGTGCACACCAACGACGAGAAGACCGCCGAACGCGGCGGCTGCACCACGCAACTGGGTCTGAGCAAGGACCTCATGATGGAGGTGTCGGTCAACCTCGGTTCGGACCACGCGGACTACAAGACGCCGTGCAAGGTCTCCGACCAGATGGCGACTCTCGTGGTCCAGAACCTGCGGGCGGGAGGCTGACATGGGGGACGTTGTCCGGTATGCCGCGATCAGCAAGGACGGCAGCCTGCCCAGGGCCCAGGCCTTCGACGGGCGCACGATCTACGACTACTTCAACCAGAACGTCAAAGGCACCGGTCCCACCACCGATGCCAACAAGGACCAGTGGACCCAGCTCGGCAAGCGCTACGACAAGGTGGCGCGGCTGATCGAGGAGGCCATGGCCGTCGGCAAGATCGCCTTTGAGGGCAAGGGCGGCGACGCCATGCAGAACAAGATCGCGCCGGTGGTGGCCATCGCGACCCAGGCCAAGGGGGTCTGTGACAGCGTGGCGCTGCAGGTGGCCGCGCAGGGGGATCATGCGCGGGCGGCGCAGCGGGCCATGGAGAAGGTGCCGGATGTGCCGCCGGAGCCGTGGCTGAACGACTTCATCCCGATGGACACCGACTTCGACAAGGCGAAGCAGGCCGAGGGCGAGGCGGTCAAGCGCAACCAGGAGCGCTTCGAGTCCTACCGGGGCAACACCCAGGGCACCGTGGACTCCTTGCCGCAGTACCAGTTCCAGCCGCAGCCTGAGCTGACCCTGGACACCGGCAACGGCAACCCCGGCGAGGTCGATCCCGGTCGCCGGGACCCCGGCCGGGTGGACCCGCCGCGCGGACTCCCCGGCCAGCCGGGCCGCGTCGACCCGCCCGGCGGCGTCACCGGTGGCGGTGGCGGCGGGGGCGGCGGTGGGGGCACCGGCAACGACCAGGTGCGCAACGACTGGAACATCCCGGCCCCGCCGCCGGTGGGCGGTCCGCCGCTGCCGCAGCCGGTTCCCGGACCGGGTCCGATACCGGGACCAGGGCCGTCGCCGCTGCCGATGCCCCTGCCGCCGCCCGGTTTTCCGCCCGGTGGCGGGACGCCGCCCGGCGGTGGCAGTGGACGTGGCGGCGGCGGCGGCGGGTTC
>NZ_JBSFUA010000065.1:0-36667 GCF_053591555.1 Crossiella sp. NPDC003009
ACGGGCATGGGGAACCTCAAGACCCGCCTGCGTCTTGGCCTTTGACTTTCCCCCCCATGCTTTGATCTCTGCCCGTCCGGCGAGGACGCTCTTGATCTTCGCTTGAAACCCCGAAGATCAAAAGAATGTCCTCGCCGGACGGGCAGACCCCCGGAGGGATTGACAAGTCAAAAGCCGGGACGAGCAGGTTGCGGGGCAGGGCAGGCTGCCGACTCAAGACCCAGCGTGCTCGCGGGCCTCTCGTCTTCTCCGCACGACCTTCCGACAGCAAACCACACCTCCCCACCCGGCCCCCGTCACGTTGCGAGGCTAGGGCGGCGGCAGGTTGCAGGGGCCGGGCGGGGAGGCGCGGTCAGCAGTCTCCAGGCCGTACGGAGAAGACGAGAGGCCCACTTTGTGGGTTTTCACCCCGAGCTACCCGATGCGTTCCAGGATCGTGCCCGTTGCCATCGCCCCACCCGCGCACATGGTGATCAGCGCCGTGTTCGCATCCCGTCGCTCCAACTCATGCAGCGCCGAGGTCAACAACCGCGCCCCCGTACTCCCCACCGGATGCCCCAACGCGATCGCCCCGCCATTGACGTTCAACCGCTCCTCCGCCTCGCCATACACGCTCAACCACGACAATGGCACCGCCGCGAAGGCCTCGTTCACCTCCACCAGGTCAACATCCGCCAACCGCATACCGCTACCACTCAACAACCGTTCGGTGGCGCGGATTGGGCCGTCCAGGTGGTAGTAGGTCTCCGCCCCCACCAAGCACTGTGACCGGATCCGAGCCCGCCCCGGCACCCCCAGTTCCGCCGCCCGCCCCGCATCCATGATGAGTACCGCTGCGGCCCCATCGGAGATCTGCGACGCGGTGGCCGCCGTGTGCAACCCGCCCGGCAGCACCGCCTGCAAACCGGCCAGCCCCTCCAGGCTTGTCTCCCGCAACCCCTGATCCCGTTGCACCGTCTCGGATCCCACCGCCACCGGAACCAGTTCCCGCTCGAAGTGCCCCGCATCCCAAGCGTTCCGCGCCAATACCTGGGACCTGGCCCCGAACTCGTCCAGGTCCCGCCGGGACAACCCCCGCCGCACCGCGATTCGTTCCGCGGCCTCGAACTGGTTCGGCAGGTCGATCTTCCACGTCTCCGGCCTGGGCATACCGGTGTCGCCGGTCATGTTGCTGCGCAACGGAACCCGGCTCATCGACTCCACCCCGCAGGCGATGCCCGCGGTGATCGCGCCGGCTGCGATCTGGGCCGCCACCAGATGGGCCGCGTGCTGTGCTGAACCGCACTGGGCGTCCAGGGTGAAGCAGCCCGTGGACTCCGGTAGGCCCGCGTGCAGCCAGGCGTTGCGGGCGATGTTGCCTGCTTGTTCGCCGGCCTGGGTCACGCATCCCGCGGCTACCTGCTCGATCTCGGCCGGGGACACCGCCGCCCGGGTCAACAGGTCGCGCAATGCACTGCCCAGTAGTTCCGCCGCGTGCAGCCCGGACAGCCAGCCGCCTCTGCGGCCGATCGGGGTGCGGACGGCGCCGACGATGACGGGGTCGCCCATGGGACTCCTCGGGTGGATCAGTAGCCGTTTGTATGAGTAGAACATGTTTCATTGAGGTTGGTAAGTCTCAGTGAACACCCTTCACTCATGGGCTGGCGCGTGTTTGAATCCAGTAGAACCTGTTCCACATCGCTGTGCGAGCATGGAGGGTAGCGATGGCTTTACCCCAACTTCCCCAGGGGTTTGACTTCACCGACCCCGATGTGTACGCGCAGCGGCTGCCCATCGAGGAGTTCGCCGAGCTGCGGCGCACCGCCCCGGTGTTCTGGAACGCGAAACCGCCGCGGCGGGACGGGTTCGACGACGAGGGCTACTGGGTGGTGAGCAGGCACGCCGACGTGAAGCGGGTGTCGCTGGACAGTCGGCTGTTCTCCAGTTACGCCAACACCGCGATCATCCGGTTCGGCTCGGACATCACCAAGGAGCAGCTGGACGTGCAGCGGCTCATCATGCTCAACCAGGACCCGCCCGAGCACACCAAGCTCCGCGGCATCGTCTCCCGCGGCTTCTCGGTGCGAGCCATCGCCGGGCTGCGCGAGGCTCTGGACGCCCGCGCGCGGCGGATCGTGGAGTCCGCGCGCACCGGTGGGGTGGGCGACTTCGTCACCGACATCGCCTGCGAGCTTCCGTTGCAGGCCATCGCCGAGCTGCTCGGCGTGCCCCAGGAGGACCGGCGCAAGATCTTCGACTGGTCCAACGAGATGATCGGCTACGACGACCCGGAGTTCCAGACCGACTCGGCCATGGCCGCCGCGCAGCTGCTCGCCTACTCGATGAACATGGCCGAGGAGCGCAAGAAGTGTCCGATGCCCGACATCGTGACCAAGCTGGTTCAGGCCGATGTGGACGGTGACTCGCTCTCCGCCGACGAGTTCGGCTTCTTCGTGATCCTGTTGGCGGTGGCCGGGAACGAGACCACCCGCAACGCGATCACGCACGGCATGATGGCCTTCCTGGACAACCCCGAGCAGTGGGAGCTCTACAAGGCAGAGCGTCCCAAGACCACCGCGGATGAGATCGTGCGCTGGGCAACCCCGGTGATCTCCTTCCAGCGCACCGCCACCGCCGACACCGAGATCGGCGGCGTGGCGGTCAAGGCGGGGGACCGGGTCGGCATGTTCTACAGCTCGGCCAACTTCGACGAGGAGGTCTTCACCGAGCCGGAACGCTTCGACATCACCCGCGATCCCAACCCGCACCTGGGTTTCGGCGGCAGCGGCGCGCACTTCTGCCTCGGCGCCAGCCTGGCCCGGCTGGAGATCGACCTCATCTTCAACGCCATCGCCGACCACCTGCCGGACATCCGCAAGGCCGGCGAGCCCCGGCGGCTGCGCTCCGGCTGGCTCAACGGCATCAAGGAGTTCCCGGTCGCCTACTGAACCGGTGCCGAAGAATGCCCCCGATCCGGGGACAACACGGAAACGCCCACTCCCGCTACGCTGGGTGAGGAGGAGGTGGTCCCGTGCGCCGGGTCCTGCTGGCCGCGCTGCTGCTGCTCACCAGCGCCTGCATGCCGGCCGCCGACGACTCCGAGATCGGCAAGTACAACCTGCGCGAGGACTACCGCACCGGACCACGCGAGGGTGTCGCGGCACTGGGCCGCACCTTCGGCTCACTCGATGAGCTGCTCGACTTCTTCCACGCCGCGGCCAAGCACTGCGACAAGGCGAAGGCCAAGCGCGGCGGCGCGGAGCTGATCAAGTTCCACCTGGCCAAGGACATGCCGCCGCTGCTCGGCGAGGTCGCCGTCTGCGACCAGGGCTTCGGTGACATCCTCGGCATGGTCAAGCCGGGCCGGGAGCGGGACCTCCAGCTGTCCTACCAACGGGACCTGCGCCGCGACTCCGCGCTGTGGTACCGGGCAACGCACCGGCTGATGCTGGGCAACGGGTTCTTCCTGTTCAACGTCACCGGCGTGGGCTCCATCGGCCCCGAGCTCTACGGCTTCCGCTACCTGCGCTGCGACGCCGAGGCCAGTGTCTCCAGCGTCCGCACCGAGTTCCCGGCCGACGTGCCCGGCTGCTTCCTGCTCTCCAGGATGTACGGCGATGGCACGTAACGGAATCCTGCTCGCCGCCCTGCTCGCGGTGACCCTCACCGGCGGGTGCACCCGGCTGATCAGCCTGGGGCAGAAGATGGACGCGGCCGAGGACAAACCGGTGATCACCCAGGTGCCCAACATCTGCAAGGTGCTGACCACCAACCCGGAGACCATGGGCATCGTCGGCACCGTGCACCCGCCGCGACAGAACGACGCCGACCCGATCGGGCGGCACGAGTGCACCTGGCCGGCGGGGGTGAACCCGCTGGGCGCGGAGATCCGGGTGACGGTCGCCCTCGGCGAGGAGCGGGCCGAGGCCAGCGCCAGGGAGTCCTTCACCGACTTCGTCCGCAGGCGCACCGACAAGGACCGCGCCTTCGGGCTGGTCCGCTACGGCGACTTCGCCTGCGTGCAGTCCTGGAACCCGCCGGATGTGGTGCAGCTGGGCATCATGAAGGAGGGCAACGTGCTCACCGTGGTGTCCATCCAGACCAGGGACACCGTGCCGCCGCAACGACTTCGCGCGCTGGCCGGGGACGTGCGCGGCCCGGTGCGCACCCTGCTGCGGGTGATCGACACCGCGATCAACCGCCCGCACACCGTGTTCCGGGACCCTTCCGGCGACATCCCGAAACCGCCGACCGCGCAACAGCGGGACGCGCAGCCGGACTGGAACGACCGGCGGTGCAAGGAGAAGCTCGCACCGCCGGTCTTCAACCTCTAGGCGGCCAGCGAGCTACGCAGCGCGTCGACCAGCCGGGCGGAGTTGGCGCCCTCGCCGGTCAGGCCGCTGTGGATCTTGTTCATCACGTAGGCGAAGCCGATCTCGTGGTGCACGTCGCCGAAGGCCAGTGAGCCGCCGTAGCCGCCGTGGCCGAAGGAGTCCGGGCCGAGCAGGGGCATCGTCGGCACCACACCGGGCGCGGGCTGCCCGGTCATGTAGCCCAGCGCCCACGCGGTGGGCAGCAGCAGGAGCTGGTCGGGTCCGATGGTCTGCACGGTCCGCGCCCGGTCCACCGTCTCCGGGGCCAGCAGGCGGAACCCGTCCACCTCGCCGACGGTGCTGGCGTACAGCTTGGCGAAGGAGTCCGCGGTGCCGACCGCGCCGACCGCGGGCACCTCGGCGGCGCGCAGCTCGCGGCTGTTGGCCGGTATCGGTTCGCTGGTCACGATCAGCGCGCGCATGGTCATCGAGTTCAGGTCGCTGAAGGTGGCCTGCATCTTGGCGATCTCCGGCGGCAGCTCCTGGCCGGGCGCCGGTTCCGGCATCGGGTCGGGTTCGATGAACTTGGCCACCCGTGGTTCCTGCTCCTCGGGCAGGCCGATCCACAGGTCCAGGCCCAGCGGCTTGGCCACCTCCTCGGCCAGGACGGCGCCGATGGTGCGCCCGGTGGCGCGGCGGATGACCTCGCCGACCAGCCAGCCGTAGGTCAAGCCGTGGTAGCCGTGCGCGGTGCCGGGCTCCCAGTTCGGCGCCATCGCGGCCAGCATCTCCACGATCGGATCCCATTCCCGCAGCCAGGACAGCGGGAACCGCTCGGGCGGCACGGCCAGCCCGGCCTGGTGGGAGAGCAGCCAGCGCACCGGGATGTCCTGCTTGCCCTCGGCGGCGAACTCCGGCCAGTACTTGGCCACCGGCGCGTCCAGGTCCAGCACCCCGCGCTGCGCCAACAGGTGCGCGATCGTCGCGGTGACGCCCTTGGTGGTGGAGAACACCAGCTGAAGGGTGTCCTGCGACCATTCCCGCCCGGTCTCCACATCGGCCACGCCGCCCCACAGGTCGACGATCTTCTCCCCGCGCCGGTACACGGTGACCGCGGCGCCGATGTCGCCGCCGGTGCCGAAGTTGGCTGCGAAGGCATCGCGCACCGGCTCGAAGCCCGGTGTCACCGTGCCGTGGATCTGGGTCACGCCCACCCCCAAGGTGATCTGCGAACGCATGTTGTCATGCGATCGCATCATATCGAGGATGGGCGGGCCTCACCCTGACGGTTTGCTGACGGTGGCCAGCGCCCGGTCGAACTCCCAGTAGGCCCGTAGCGAGGTCAGCAAGCCGTCCTCGCCGACCCGGTAGACGAACACGCCCTCGGTGTCGATCCTGGTGCCATCAGCGGCGATGGCCGAGATGGTGCCGATGTTGGCCACCTCGTCCCCGGCGGCGAAGGAGTCGGTGATGGCGAACTCCATCCGGGCCATCTGCCCGATGGTGAGGTCCCAGAACGCCCCGATGGCCGCTCTGCCGTGATGGCCCTTGCCGGTCGGGTCGAAGATCGACGGCCCGACCGGGTCCCGCACCACGGCGTCCTCGGCCCACAGCGCCAGCCAGCCCTCCTTGTCCCCGGCGGCGACCGCGGTCATCGAGCGGACCGAGGCGGCCCGCGCCGGGTGCTCGCCGTCGGGGGCGGTCCAGGTGACCGTCATCCAGCGCTCCTCACAGTTTGGTGATGATCGTCTCGGCGAACTTGCGCATCGAGTCCTGTTTGGCGTCCAGCGGCCCGTCGAAGGGCACCCCGTCCAAGACCCAGGGCATCACGATCGCGTCGGTGACCCCGATCGCGGCCTGCTCCCGGTAGCCCTCCAGGCCGAACCGGTCCACGCAGACCGCCTGGATCTCAAAGGGTTCCGCCGCGCGCCCGTAGGCCGCGCGCAGCTCGGTGAGCCGTTCGATGGTGGTCTTCAGCTCGGTGAAGCCCATCATCGCCGAGGTCCAGCCGTCGCCGGCCCTGGCCGCCCTGCGCAGGCCGGGTCCGCTGTGCCCGCCGACGTAGATCGGCACCGGCCTGCTCGGCGCCGGGCTCATCCGCAGCTTGCCGAACTGGTAGTGCTCGCCGTGGAACTCCACCATGCCGCCGCCCAGGATCAGCCGCAGCACCTCGATCGCCTCGTCCGCGCGCGGTCCTCTGTCCGAATAGGACGTTCCGCACCAGGCGAACTCCTCCGGCGACCAGCCCAGTCCGACGCCGAGCCCGAACCGGTTCCCGGTGAGCACGGCCACCGAGCCGACCTGTCTGGCCAGCAGCACCGGGTTGCGCGAGCCGAGCTTGAGCACCTGGGTGTAGAAGCCGATCCGGGAGGTGACCGCGCCCATCGCGGCGGCGGCCACCATCGGGTCGGCCCACGGGGTGTCCTCGTGCCAGAACCGGCTGCCGTCGGGGGTGTAGGGGTAGTCGGCGGAGACCTGTTCGGAGAAGAACAGCGAGTCCGGCAGCGCGATGTTGGCGAACCCGCACTCCTCCGCGGTGCGCGCCAGCTCCGGCAGCTGTTCCAGCGGGCTCATCGCCACCGCGCAGGTGAACTTCACCGCTGCTCTCCCCTGATCGCGTTGGCCAGGAACACATCCAGGCACCGCTCGGCGTTGGCGGTGATGGTCAGCGACGGGTTGGCCAGGCAGGTGGAGCCGGGCAGCAGCGCCCCGTCCACGCAGTACAGGCCGGGATATCCCTTGACCTGCCCGGAGAACTCGGTGGCCTGCCCCATCACCAGGCCGCCCAGCGGGTGGTAGGTGTTGCGCGCGCCGAGCCCGTGCGCGGTGCCGCGGTCGTAGTTGGGCAACCCGTTGAACGGGAAGCCCTTCTTGCCCTCGGTCTCCCACCAGAACCGGGTGGCCAGGTCGCGACCCGCTTTCTCGCCAAGGGTTTCCATCACCCCGTAGGGCCAGTGCACCTTGCCGCCGCCGGTGGCCGGGTCGTAGCGCACCTCGCCGCGTTCCGGGGTGACCGAGGTGATCAGGTGTGTGCTGTTGGCCTGGTTGAGGATGTTGGGCACCGGCGCGGCCTCCCAGGCCATCGAGGTCGGCGCGAACGGGTTGGCCTCGTCGAAGAACTTGACGTTGCCCGGCCCGCCCTGGTCGAAGCCGACGTCCTTGCGCAGGCTCATCCGCAGCACCAGGAAGTCGCCGTTGTTGCCCCAGCCCTTGCCGGTGGCCGCGTTGAGCTTGGGCAGCCAGCCCTTGGCCTTGGCGGTGACCATCAGCCCGGAGGAGTACACCGAACCGGCGGCCAGGAACAGGTAGTCGGCGTCCATCTTCTTGGTGGACAACACATCCCCGTTGTCGTTGGTCAGCTTGACCACGACCTCGTACCGCCCGGCCACCTCACGGATCTCGGTGACCTCGTGCTGGGCCAGGATGGTCACGTTGCCGGTGGCGGTGGCCCGTGCCAGGTAGGTGCGGTCCACGCTGTTCTTGGCGCCGGAGTTGCTGCCGAAGGGGCCCTCGCCGATGCTGTGGCAGGCGACCCGCTTGCCTGCCAGCTCCTCGCGGATGGCGTTCCAGTCCACCGCGAACGGGATCGGCACCGGCTCCTTGCCGAACTCGGCCAGGTACTCCAGCCACGCCCGCGCGCCCCGGTACTGCGGGTGCGCCTGCACGTCGGCGGGGAGGTAGCCGACCTTGAGGTTCTCCCTGGCGCGCGGCCAGTACGTGCGGTCCATCTCGTCGAAGGGCAGCTGGCTCGGGTAGACCTTGTCCCACTCGGCGCGGCGCGGCTGCGGCATGTACAGCCCGATCACCAGCGATCCGCCGCCCACGCCGGAGCCGCTGAGCACCCGGATGCCCTCGCCCTCGTGGGTGGCGATCAGCCCCGCCTTGCGCTCGATCTTCTTGTTGATGTCCAGGCCCAGTGGCGGCCGGTCGTTGAACCAGGCGCACCGCCAGTCCGGGCTCTTGATGGTGCAGAAGGTGTCCCCGCTGGGCTTGACCTCCCAGCGCCGACCGCGCTCCAGCACCGTGGTGTGCACGCCCGCTTGACCGAGCCGCAGCGCGGCCACCGCCCCGCTGAACCCGCTGCCCACCACGATCGCGGTCTTCCCGGCCAGCGCGGGCACCTCGCCGTAGGCGGCGAGCGCACCGAAGCGGCCGAGCGCGCCGGAGGCTACCGCGGCCCCGGCGCCGGCCGCCGCCACCTTGAACAGGGTCCGTCGTCGTACGGGTGTGCCCATTGCTCAGCCTCCCGGTCTGTCCGCGCCCACCACCCACAGTGCGAAGAACTGCGATCCACCGCCGTAGGCGTGCCCCACCGCCAGGCGCGCCCCGTCGACCTGGTGCGCGCCCGCGCGGCCCTGCACCTGCCGGGCGGCCTCGGCGAAGCGCAGCAACCCCGACGCGCCAATGGGATTGGTGGAGAGCACACCGCCAGATGGATTCACCGGGAGGCGGCCCGCCAGCTCGGTCTCGCCCGCCTCGGTGAGCTTCCAGCCCTGTCCGGCCTCGGCGAAACCGAGGTTCTCCAACCACATCGGCTCGAACCAGGAGAACGGCACGTAGATCTCGGCCACGTCGACCTGCCGCAACGGGTCGGTGATCCCGGCCTGTCGCCACAGCGCGGCCGCGGCTTCCCGGCCGGCGCGCGGGTTGACCTGGTCCCGCCCGGCGAAGCTGGTCGGCTCGGTGCGCATCGCGGTGGCGTGCACCCAGGCCACCTTGCCCGGCGCGGCTTTCGCGGCGGTCTCGTCGCCGAGCACCAGCGCGGCGGCGCCGTCGGAGGAGGGGCAGGTCTCGTCGTAGCGGATCGGGTCCCACAGCATCGGCGATGCCTGCACCGACTCCAGGGTGATGCCGGGCTGGCGCAGGTGCGCGTGCGGGTTGAGCGCGCCGTTGCGCCGGTCCTTGACCGCGACCAGCGCGCCGATGTGCCCGGGCGCGCCCGCACGGCGGATGTAGGCGCGCACGTGCGGGGCGAAGTAGCCGCCTGCCCCGGCGTGCACCGGCATGACGAACGGGGTGGGCACCGACAGCGCCCACATCGCGTTGGACTCCGACTGCTTCTCGAAGGCCACCGCCAGCACCCGCCGGTGGATCCCGGCCTGCACCAGGCTGGCCGCGACCACCCCGGTGGACCCGCCGACCGATCCGGCGGTGTGCACCCGCAGCAGCGGTTTCCCGTTGGCGCCCAAGGCGTCGGTGAGGTGCAGCTCGGGCATCATGACGCCCTCGAACAGGTCGGGGGCCTTGCCGAGCACCACCGCGTCGATGTCGGCCATCTCGACCCCGGCGTCCTCGAGGGCGCGGTCGATGGCCTCGCGGCAGAGCCCGGCCATGGACACGTCGAGGCGTTTGGCCGCGTGGTGGGTCTGGCCGGTGCCGAGCACGGCCGCGAGCTGGGCCATCAGTCGCCGCCTTCCAGTACGCAGACCAGATTTTGTTGCAGGCACGGGCCGCTGGTGGCGTGCGCCAGCGTCCGGTCCGCCTGGCCGGCGTGGATGTGCCGGGCGGCCAGGCCGATCCGGGACAGTCCGGCGGCGAACATCGGGTTGCCCGCGAGCACCCCGCCGGAGGGGTTGATCCGGGCCTCGTCGAGCCCAAGTTCTTGGCGCAGCAGGATCTCCTGGTGGGTGAACGGCGCGTGCAGCTCGGCCAGCTGCACCCCGTCGCCGCCCGCGGCCCGTGCCGCCGCGACGGCGGAGGGGGCGGCGGTGAGGTCGCGGGAGCCGAGCTGGCCGCTGTCGGTGCGGTGCGCCAGCCCGGTGATCCAGGCCGGTCGCGCGCAGAGCTCGCGGGCCCGGTCGCCCGCGGCCAGCACCACCACCGAGGCGCCGTCGCTGATCGGCGCGCAGTCGTGCGCCCGCAGCGGATCCGCCAGGTAGGGCGCCGCCAGGAGCTCGGCAACCGTTGGCGTGCCGGAGAGTTGCGCCTCGGGGTTGCCCACGGCGTCGGCGCGGGAGCGGGCGGCCACCTCGGCCATCGCCCGCTCGCTCCACCGCCCCTGCGCCAGGCCGAGGCGGGCCTGGAGTCCGGCGATGCTGACCGAGTCCGGCCACAGCGGGGTCATCAGGTACGGGTCCAGCTGCAGCGCCAGGACCCGGCGCAGCTCACCGGCCGAGGACTTGCCGAAGCCGTAGACCAGCGCGGTGTCCACCTCGCCGAGCTTGAGCCGCACCCACGCCTCATACAGCGCCCACGCCGCGTCCATCTCCACGTGCGACTCGCTGATCGGCGGGAACGCCCCGATCGCATCCACCGCGGAGACGAAGGAGAACGCCCGCCCCGCCAGGTAGTCCGAGGATCCCGAGCACCAGAAGCCGATGTCCTGTTTGGACAGTCCGGTGTCGGTGTAGACCTGCTGGAACAGCGGCACGAGCAGCTCGACCCCGTTGCCGGATGCCTCGGTCCGGCGCACCGCGGGGGACTGGGCGAAGGCGACCACGGCGACCTCCGGCACGGCCTGCTCCTCTGCTGGTGGTGGGCTACAGGTGACGGGCGAAGCTGTCGAACGGGGCGTCCGGCGCGCCGGACGGGGTGAAGTGGTCGATGTTCTCCAGGGTGTGGCCCCACTGCTCGCGGGGCCGCCACACCGCGCGCACCCGCAGGCCCATCCGGACCTGCTCGGGCGCGATGCCCAGCACCAGGTGCTGGAACGGGATGTCCGCGCCGTCGAGCAGCACGGCCGCGGCCACGTACGGCGGCGGGATGCGCTGGCCCAGGAACGGCACGTTGACCACGCAGAAGCTGGTCACCGTGCCCTCTTCGGACAGTCGCACCCAGTCGGTCAGCGGCACTCCGTCGGTGGGGCAGGCGCCGCGCGGCGGGATGTAGACCTGCGCGCACACCGGACAGCGCTGCCCGGTCAGCTCGCCCCTGGCGACCCCGCGCAGGAACTCGCTTTCCGCGGCGGAGGCACTGTGCCGGTAGTGCAGGCTGATCGGGCTGACCGTGCCGCGCACGTCCTCGGCGAACTCGCGCACCGGCGGTTCCGGGGTGGCCGCGTCCAGTGGCTCGAAGCAGGCCAGGTCGGTGATCGCGCCGACCGGCTCGGCGGCCCAGCGGGCCCGTACCCGCAGGCCGATGGACAGCGACTCCGGTCCGGGCACGTCCACCGCGTGCAGCAGGGCGGTGTCCGCGCCGTCCAGCCGGATCAGTGCCCAGCCGAACGGCCGGTCGAGGGGTTGCCCGGCCAGCGGCTCCGGCTGCCAGGTCCAGCTCAGCACGGTTCCGGTGCTGCCGACCTCGACCAGCTCGGTGAGTGGTTCGGCGGTCACCGGGTCGTACTCGGCCGGCGGCACGTGCACCCGTCCGTCCGCGCCGCGGACACCCAGCACGCGGTGGGCGCGCAGGGCGGTCAGGAAGGCGCCGAGCGTCGGTCCGAGCGAACGGGTGTAGGCGAACTCCACCCGGAGCTCAGCGCTGAGCGGCTCGTGGCTCACGGTCACGGAATTGAGTGAAACACGTTCTCGTTTTTGCGGCAAGATGGTAGGAGACAGCTGACCCGGAAGGACGGTTGTGCGCTATGCGACTTGGGTTGCAGCTCGGCTACTGGGGCGCAGGCCCACCGGATGACACTCTGGAACTCGTTACCGAGGCGGAGCGAGCCGGGTTCGACGCGGTGTTCGCCGCCGAGTCCTGGGGCTCGGACGCCTTCACCCCGCTGGCCTGGTGGGGCTCGCACACCGAGCGGATCCGGCTGGGCACCTCGGTGGCCCAGCTCTCCGCGCGCAGCCCGGCCGCCTGCGCGATGCACGCGCTGACCCTGGACCACCTCTCCGGCGGCCGGGCCATCCTCGGCCTCGGCGTGTCCGGGCCACAGGTGGTGGAGGGCTGGTACGGCCAGCCCTTCCGCAAGCCGCTGGCCCGCACCAGGGAGTACGTCTCGATCATCCGCCAGGTGCTGGCCAGGCAGGCCCCGGTGCGCAACGACGGCCCGCACTACCCGTTGCCCTACACCGGCCCCGGCGCGCTGGGCCTTGGCCGCCCGCTCAAGCCGATCACCCATCCGCTGCGCGCCGACCTGCCGGTCTGGCTCGGCGCGGAGGGCCCGGCCAACATCGCGCAGACCGCGGAGATCGCCGACGGCTGGCTGGCCATCTACTACACCCCGCGACTGGCCGGGATGTACCGCGAGTACCTGGAGGAGGGCTTCGCCCGGCCGGGCGCCCGGCGCGGCCCGGCCGACTTCGAGATCGCGGTCAGCGTGCCGGTGGTGGTCACCGAGCACCCGGCGGCGGAGCTGGCCCGGCTGAAACCGGCCTATGCGCTCTACCTGGGCGGCATGGGCGCGCCCACGATGAACTTCCACGCCGACGTGTTCACCCGGATGGGATACGGCGAGGTGGTCCAGGAGGTGACCCGCCTGTTCGGGGCCGGGCGCAAGGAGGAGGCGGCGCGGGCGGTGCCGGATGAGCTGGTGGCCGAGGTGACCATCGTCGGCGACCGGGAGCGGGTGCGCGCGGAGATCGGCAGGTGGGCGGCGGCCGGGGTGACCATGCTGGTGGTCGGCTGCCGGGACACCGCGGCGGTGCGCGCGGTCGGGGAGGCAGTGGCGGGCGGGGCCGGGGAGGCAGCGGCCGTGCGCGAGGCCGGGGAAGTGGTGGCGGGCGGGACCGGTGAGGTGGCGGCGGGCCGCGGGGCTGGGGAAGCAGTGGCGGTGCGCGCGGTTGGCGCGGCCGTGGCGTCGAGCGGGAACGAGGTGGCGGGATGAGCGAGCCGACCGGACTGTGGACCATCGCCGAGGCCGAACCGGACCGGATCGCGGTGATCGAACCCGACGGCACTGAGATCAGCTACGGCGAGCTGACCAGCCGCGCCAACCGGTACGGGCGCGGGTTCCAGGCGCTGGGCCTGGCGCCGGGGGACACCGTGGTCGTGCTGCTGCCCAACTCCGCCGAGCTGCTCGCGGTGTTCTTCGCCGCGCTGCAGACCGGCCTGTACTTCGTCCCGGTGAACTGGCACCTGGTCGGCCCGGAGATCAACTACATCATCGCCGACAGCGGGGCCAAGGCCTTCGTCGCGCACGAGCGCTTCGCCGGGTCCGCGCGGGCCGCGGTCGAGGGCGACCCGGTGCCGGAGCGGGCCCGGTTCGCGGTGGGGGAGATCGACGGGTTCCGGCCGCTGGCCGAGCTGGGCGCGGGTGAGCCTCCCGGCCGGCCGGTCGACCGGGTGCTGGGCTCGCCGATGCTCTACACCTCCGGCACCACCGGCAGGCCCAAGGGCGTGCGCCGGCCGCTCACCGGGGAGCCGGTGGACGAGGTGCCCGCGCGCAACCGGCTGTTCTTCGCCCTGTTCGACCTGCAACCGCACGACGGGCACGTGCACCTGTGCGGCTCGCCGCTCTACCACGCCGCGGTGCTCAGCTGCGCCGTCGTCTCGGTGCTCTACGGGCATCCGGTGGTGCTGATGGACGGCTGGGACGCCGAGGAGATGCTGCGGCTGATCGAGCGGCACCGGGTCACGCACAGCCACGTGGTGCCCACCCAGTTCCACCGGCTGCTCGCGCTGCCTGCGGAGACCCGCGCCAAGTACGACCTGTCCTCGCTGCGCAAGCTCGTGCACGGGGCCGCGCCCTGCCCGCAGGAGACCAAGCGCCGGATGATCGACTGGCTCGGGCCGGTGATCGTGGAGTACTACGCGGCCACCGAGGGCGGCGGCGCGGTGATCGACTCCGCGCAGTGGCTGGCCAAACCCGGTTCGGTCGGCCTGCCCTGGCCGGGCTCGCAGGTCAGGGTGCTGGACGAGCAGGGAGCCGAGGTGCCGGTCGGTCAACCGGGGCTGGTGTACCTGCAGGCCGGCGCGGTGACCACCTTCGAGTACCACGGCGACCCGGAGAAGACCGCGGCCAACCGGGTGGGTGAGCTGTTCACCATGGGCGACATCGGCTACCTGGACGCCGACGGCTACCTGTTCCTGTGCGACCGGCGCAACGACATGATCATCTCCGGTGGGGTGAACATCTACCCCGCCGAGATCGAGGGCGAACTGGCGGTGCACCCGAAGGTGGCTGACGTGGCGGTCTTCGGCATCCCGCACCCGGACTGGGGCGAGGAGGTCAAGGCGGTGGTGCAGCCCGCCGACGGGGTGGCCGGGGACGCGGCGCTGACCGAGGAGCTGCTCGCCTGGGCCGGGACCAGGCTGGCCAAGTTCAAGCTGCCGCGCAGCATCGACTACCTCGACTCGCTGCCGAGGGATCCCAACGGCAAGCTGTACAAGCGAAGGCTGCGCGAACCGTACTGGGCGGGCAGCGCCCGCAACATCTGACCAGGGAGCCCGGATGAGTCGCCGCGACCAGATCACCATGTCCCCGGCCGAGGTGGAGGACTTCCTCGGCGAGCAGCGCACGCTGGTGGTGGCCAGCCTCGGCCCGACCGGGCATCCGCACGTGGTGCCGATGTGGTTCGCCCTGCTGGACGGGGAGATCGTGTTCTGGACCTACGCGTCCTCGCAGAAGGTGCTCAACCTGCGGCGGGACCCTCGGCTGAGCTGCCTGGTCGAGGCGGGGGACAGCTACGAGAAGCTGCGCGGGGTGTCCATGGAGGGCACCGCGGAGGTGCAGACCGATCCGGCCGCCGTGCTGCGGGTGGGGACCGCGATCCTCACCCGCTACGGCGGCGGCCCGGTGGACGAGGCGGCCAGCGAGCACATCGCCCGGCAGGCGGTGAAACGGGTCGCGGTCACCTTCCACCGCAGCCGGATCGCCAGCTGGGACCACCGCAAGCTCGGCCCGGGCGTGTACTGAACGAAAGTCGGCGTGCTGCTGGTCGTTCGTCGGTCTGCTCCGGACCATCCGGCCGGTAGAAAGCCGGCATGGAGATGCCACGCCGCAAGGCCATGGGACTGTTCGCCGCCGGGGCCGCCACCGTCGCACTCGGCGGATCAGCCGGTGCCGCAACGGGTTCCGGCGCGTTCGTGATCCGGGACGCCAGGGTCTTCGACGGCGAGCGGGTGCTGCCGCTCGCCTCGGTGCTGGTGGCCGACGGCCGGATCCGCGCGGTCGGCGACGTGCCCGCGCCCGGCGTCCCGGTCCACGACGGTCGCGGCCGGACCCTGCTGCCCGGCCTCATCGACTGCCACGTGCACCTCAACGAGACGGCCCGCGCCGACGCGCTGCGCTTCGGCGTGACCACCGAGCTGGACATGTTCGGCGACCCGTCCGGACTCGCCGAGGCCCGCCGCCAGCGCCGGGGCCACGCCCGCACCGGCCAGGCGGACCTGTGGTCGGCCGGGTTCGGCGTCACCGTGCCCGACGGCCACCCGCGCGGCCCCGGCTTCCCCCGGCTGACCCCGGGCGCGGACCCGGACGCCTTCGTCGGCGAGCGGGTGGCCGAGGGCTCGGACTTCATCAAGCTGGTGATCGAGGACGGCAGCCCGGAACACCCCTTCCCGACGCTCACCCCGGCCCAGGCGCGAGCCGTGGTCCAGGCCGCGCACCGCAGGGGCAGGCTCGCGGTCGCGCACGCCGAACAGCTGCACAACACCCGGATCGCCCTCGAAGCGGGCGCGGACGCCCTGGTGCACGTGTGGACCGACACCGAGGCGCCGCCGGAGCTCGTCACCGCCCTGCGCGCCGCGGGCACCTTCGTGGTGCCGACCCTGTCCGTCTACGACTGCGGCGCGAGCGCCGACTCCCTCCTGGCAGACCCCCGGATCACGCCGTACCTCTCGGCGCCGCAACGGGAGTCCCTGACCAAGCGCAGCACCCGCTGCCGCCCGTCGTTCCTGCGCAACGCCCTGGCCAACATCCGCCGCCTGCACGCCGAGGGCGTTCCGGTGCTCGCGGGCACCGACGCCACCATGCCCGGCGCCGCGCACGGCCCCAGCATGCTGACCGAGATCGCCCACCTGGTGACCGCGGGCCTGACCCAGGTCCAAGCCCTGGCCGCGGCGACCTCCGTGCCCGCCAAGCACTTCGCGCTGCACGACCGGGGCCGCATCGCCCGTGGCCAGCGCGCCGACCTGCTGCTGGTCGAGGGCGACCCGACCACCGACATCACCGCCCTGCGCGAGATCCACACCATCTGGAAGAACGGCTACCCGGTCGAACGCATGCCTGCCTAGCATGGATGGCATGCGAACCATTCGCTGGTAGCAGACCTCCCGGCGACCTAGCGTCAGCGTCGTGAACACACGGATCGCTTTCCTGGGACTGGGCACCATGGGCCTGCCGATGGCTCGCCGCCTGCTCGAGGCGGGCTACCCGCTGACCGGGTGGAACCGTTCCCCGGAACGCGCCACGGCCCTCGGCACCCGGGTCGCGAGCACCCCGGCCGGGGCAGCCAGGGACGCCGAGATCGTGGTGACCATGCTCGCCGACCCGGCCGCGGTGCTCAGTGTCGTCGCCGAACTGGACCTGCGTCCGGGCAGCACGCTGATCGAGATGTCCACCATCGGCCCGGACGCCCTGCGCGAGGTCGCCGCCCTGCTGCCCGCGGGCGTCACGCTGATCGACGCGCCGGTGATGGGCAGCGCGGACAAGGCCGCGGCGGGTGAACTGACCCTGCTGGTGGGCGGCCCGGCGGAGCCGGTGCTGCCGGTGCTGGAGGTGTTCGGCAAGGTGGTGCGCACCGGGCTGACCGGCACCGGCGCCGCGCTGAAACTGGTGCTGATCAACGCCACGGTCACCGGCGTCGCCGCGATCGCCGAGGCGCTGACCCTGGCCGAGGCGTTCGGGTTGCCGGAAGAGCTGGTGCGGGAGGCGCTCGCCGGGTCGGCGCTGGGTGGCTTGGTGGCGCGGGCCTTCGCGACCGGGGCGCACTACCCGATCCGGTTGGCGGCCAAGGACTCCCGACTGGCGGCGGACGCGGCGGAGCTGCCGCTGGCGTCGCTGGTGGCCCAGCGTTTGGCGGAGTGTCCGGCGGCGGAGGAGGACCTAGGGCAGATCGTGCGGCACTTGCGCGCCCGCTGACCGCCCGCACCGACAGCGGATTCGCCGCCACCGCCCGCAGGCTCGCCGCCCCAGTCCGCAGGCCCGCCGCCACAGTCCGCGCGCTCATCCGCAGCGCCAGCGCCGCCGCCCGCCCGCGCGTTCGCCGCCCGCCCGGCCCCGCTTGCCCCGCCCGCCTACTCCCCCCGGAACTCCGGCTTCCGCTTCTCCTTGAACGCCCTCGGCCCTTCCCGCGCGTCCTTGCTCGCGAACACCGCCGCCCCCAGCTTCGCCTCCACCGGGAACGCCTCCTCCTCCGCCATCCCCTCCGTCTCCCGCATCGTGCGCAGGATCGCCTGCACCGCAAGCGGTCCGTTCGCCGCGATCGCCTCCGCCAGCTCCAGGGCCTTCGCCAGCGCCAGACCGTCCGGCACCACGTGCCCGATCAGGCCGATCTCCCTGGCCTCGGCCGCGCCGATGTGCCGACCGGTCAGCAACAGGTCAGCCGCCACCGTGTACGGGATCTGCCTGGGCAGCCGCACCGCGCTGCCCCCCAACGGAAACAGGCCCCACCGCGCCTCCGACACCCCGAACCGCGCGCTCGCGCCGGCCACCCGGATGTCCGTCGCCTGCAAGATCTCCGTGCCGCCGGCGATCGCCGGTCCCTCCACCGCGGCCAGCAGCGGTTTGCTCAACCGGCGGCCTTTCAGCAGGGCCGGGATCACCGACAGGTCGAACCCCTCGCGGAACTGCTCGCTCGGGTGGGACTGGGCCATCGCCTTGAGGTCCGCGCCCGCGCAGAACGCGCCGCCCGCGCCGGTGAGCACGCAGGCCCGGATGGCCGGGTTGCGGTCCACCTCGTCCCAGGCCTCGCGCATGATCGCCAGCATCGGGCCGGTAAGGGCGTTGCGGGCCTCCGGGCGGTTCATCGTCACCACGAGCACGGCGTCTCGTTGTTCCACCAGGCAGTGCGGAGCGTCAGCGGACATGGAGCTTTTCTCCTCTCCATGGGCTATTGCCGGACAACGATAACACGTTCTACTTTCGAAGCGTGGCCGTCAACATAGCGGATCTCGTCGAACATGCCGTCGATCTCGTCCCCGAGCGCGTCGCCGTGATCTGCGGCGGCCGTCAGGTCAGCTACGCGGAGCTGGAGGAGCGGTCCAACAGACTCGCCCACCACCTGCGAAAAAACGGGGTCGTACCCGGTTCGCACATCGGGGTGCACGCGCGCAACTCCATCGAGGCGGTGGAGGCGATGATCGCCGCGTACAAGCTGCGCGCGGTCGCCATCAACGTCAACTACCGCTATCTCAAGAACGAGTTGCAGTACCTCTACGACAACGCCGACCTGGTCGCGCTGGTCCACGAACAGCGGCACGGCCCACTGGTGACCGAGATCCTGCCGCAGGTGCCCCGGTTGCGGCACACCGTGGTGATCCCGGACGAGTCCGGAGCCGAGTTCGCCGGGGTGCCCTACCGGGACGCGCTCGCCGACGGCGAACCGGACCGCGACTTCGCCGAGCGCAGCCCCGACGACCGCTACATCCTCTACACCGGCGGCACCACCGGGCATCCCAAGGGCGTGGTGTGGCGGCACGAGGACGTGTGGCGGGTGCTCGGCGGCGGCATCGACTTCTTCAGCGGCGCCCGGCTGCCGGACGAATGGCAGCAATGCCGCGCGGGCAAGGACTTCGCGCTGGTGCGGCTGCCGGTCGCGCCGCTGATCCACGGCGCGGCGCAGTGGGCCACCTTCCAGAGCCTGTTCGGCGGCGGCACCGTGGTGCTGGTGCCGCACTTCGACGCCGACGAGGTGTGGCAGGCGATCCAGCGGCACAAGGTCAACGTGCTCACCATCGTCGGTGACGCGATGGCCCGCCCGCTGATCGAGGCATACCACCGGGGCGGCTACGACGCCTCCTCGCTGTTCGCCATCTCCAGCAGCGCCGCGCTGTTCTCGCCCAGCGTCAAGCAGCAGTACCTCGAAGCCCTGCCCAACCTCATGCTCACCGACACGATCGGCTCCTCCGAGACCGGGTTCAGCGGCATCGGCGTGGTCGGCCGGGACGGCCAGCCCAACGACGGGCCCAGGGTCAAGGTGGACGCGGACACCGTGGTGATCGACGAGGCCGGGAAGCCAGTCGCCCCAGGGGTTGTCGGCCGCCTGGCCCGGTCGGGGCACCTGCCGCTGGGCTACTACAAGGACCCGGCCAAGACCGCGACCATGCTCACCGAGATCGACGGCCGCCGCTACGCCATCCCCGGCGACTACGCCAGGGTCGAGATCGACGGCACGGTGACCCTGCTGGGGCGCGGCAACACCTGCGTCAACACCGGCGGCGAGAAGGTCTACCCGGAGGAGGTGGAGGGCGCGCTCAAGTCCCACCCGGACGTGCTGGACGCGCTCGTGGTCGGCATCCCCGACCAGCGCCTCGGCCAGCGGGTGGCCGCCCTGGTGCAGCCAAGACCAGGGGCCGCGCCGACCTTCGCCGCGCTGGACCGGCACGTGCGCGAGCTGATCGCCGGGTACAAGGTGCCGCGCAGCCTGTGGCTGGTCGAGGAGATCGGCCGATCCGTCAGCGGGAAACCGGACTACCGCTGGGCCCAACGCTACGTCGAGGAGCACCCGGATGCGAACGTCGCTGTGTGAGGTGCTGGGCATCGAGTACCCGGTGCTCGGCTTCACCCCGTCCGAGCACGTGGCCGCCGCGATCAGCCGCGCCGGCGGCCTCGGCGTGCTGGGTTGCGTGCGCTACAACCGCGCCGAGGACCTGGACGCCGCGCTGGACTGGATGGACGCCAACACCGGCGGCCGGCCCTACGGCGTGGACATCGTCATGCCTGCCGCCGCCCCGAAGGAGGGCACCGCGGTCGACCTGGACGCGCTGATCCCGCCGGCACACCGCGAGTTCGTCCAGCGCACCCTGGCCGAACTGGGCGTGCCGGAGGCCGAAGCGGGCGAGCCCGGCGGGGTGCTCGGCTGGCTGCACTCGGTCGCCCGGTCCCATGTGGACGTCGCCCTCGGCCACCCGATCCGCCTGATCGCCAACGCCCTCGGCCCGCCGCCGATCGACGTCATCGACCGCGCGCACCAGCACGACGTCCTGGTCGCCGCGCTCGCCGGTCGGGCCGAACACGCGGTCCGCCACATGCTCGGCGGGGTGGACATCGTGGTCTCCCAAGGCTATGAGGCCGGTGGGCACACCGGGGAGATCGCCACCATGGTGCTGCTGCCGGAGATCGTGGACGCGGTCGGCGGCCGGGTCCCGGTGCTAGCCGCGGGCGGGATCGGTTCCGGTTGCCAGGCCGCGGCCGCGCTTGCCCTTGGCGCGCAAGGGGTCTGGATGGGGTCCTGCTGGCTGACCAGCGCCGAGTACACCCTCGGCGGCCCGAACTCGGCCACCCAGCGGGCCCTGTTGGCCGCCCGCTCCAGCGACACCGTGCGCTCGCGCATCTACACCGGCAAACCCGCGCGCCTGCTGCGCACCCGCTGGACCGAGGCCTGGTCCGCCCCCGACGCGCCTGAACCCCTGCCCATGCCGCTGCAGAACCTCCTGGTGAACGAGGCCCACCACCGCCTCGCCGCGGCCGACGACCCGGAGGTGGTGGCCATGCCGGTCGGCCAGATCGTCGGCCGGATGAACCAGATCCGCCCGGTCGCCGACCTGATGGCCGACCTGGTCCAGGAGTTCGACGAGACCGTGGCACGCCTGTCCAAGCTCCGCTAGGGGCGGCGCAGCAGCTCGGCCCCCAGGGTGCGGAGCTGGGGGGTGGCGCTGCCCAGTGCGAACTCGGCGTGCTTGGCGGCGGTGAAGTAGCGGTGCAGCTGGTGGTCCAGGTCGATGCCGACGCCGCCGTGCACGTGCACCGCAGTGTGCGCCACCCGGTGGCCTGCGTCGGCGGCCCAGAACTTGGCCGTGGCCAGGGACTCCGAGCTGGGCAGGCCCTCGCTGACCCGCCAGGCCGCCTGCCACAGGGTGAGCCGGATGCCCTCGACGTCGACGTAGGCGTCGGCCAGGCGCTGGGCCACCGCCTGGAACTGACCGATCGGCCTGCCGAACTGGACCCGCTCGCGGGCGTAGGCCGCGGTCAGCTCCAGCGCCCGCTCGGTGACGCCCAGCTGCAGCGCGCACCAGCCGAGCACGCCCCTGGTGTGCAGGAACTCCACCGCCGCGCCGTCCAGCACCCGGTCGGCGGACAGCGGAGTGCCGCTCAGCTCCAGCCAGGCCGTGCCCGCGCCGTCGACGACCTCCTGCCGCCGCACCGACACCCGCGAATCCTCTGGAGTCACCAGGAAGACCCGGCGGCCGTCCGGGGTGTCCGCGGACACCAGGAACAGTGCGGCGATCCCGCCCGCGGGCACCGCGGTCTTGGCGCCGTTGAGCAGCCAGCCCTCGGCGGTGCGTTCGGCGGTGGTGGCCGACTCGTCGGTCAGCGCCGCGGTCAGCACCGACTCCCCGCTCAGCGCGCCCGGCAGCCAGCGCTCCCGCACCGCCGGGTCACCGAACTCCGCGATCGCGGAGGCGGCCAGCACGGTCGAGGCCAGATAGGGCACCGGAGCCACCGCCCGGCCCAGCGCGATGAGCACCGAGCATTGCTCCAGCACGCCGTAGCCGGAACCGCCCAGCTGCTCAGGGATACCGGCCCCGAGCAGCCCGGACGCGCCAAGATTATTCCACAGTGGACGGTCGAACCGGTCCGGCCCGGACTCCGCCGCGCGCAGTCGCTCCTGGGTCACCTCACGCGCCAGGATCTCACCGGCCACAGTGGACAGTGCCTGCTGGGCCTCGGTCATGCTGAAGTCCACGGAGTCTCCCTGGGACACGAGTCAGCGGCGGATGGGCAGGCCGAGGGCGGTGGCGGCCACGATGTCCCGCTGCACCTCGTTGGTGCCGCCGCCGAAGGTCAGGATCAGGCAGGAGCGGTGCAGCCGCTCGATCTTTCCGTGCAGCACGGCCCCCGGCGCGCCCGCGCGCAGCGTCGCGGCCGGGCCGAGCACCTCCATCAGCAGCCGGTAGGCCTCGGTGGCCAGCTCGGTGCCGTACACCTTGGTCGCCGAGGCGTCCGCCGGGGTCGGGGTGTGCGCCGCGCCCCAGGCGATCCGCCAGTTCAACAGCTTCAGGTACTCCACCTTCGCGTGCACCCTGGCCAGGTGGATCCGCACCCATTCCTGGTCGGCCACCAGCCCGCCGTCGGGCAGCTTGGCCGCCTTCGCCCAGTCCAGCACCTCCTGCAACGCGGTGCGCAGCGGTGCGGCCGAGGTGAGCGCGACGCGTTCGTGGTTGAGCTGGTTGGTGATCAGCGGCCAGCCCTTGTTCTGCTCGCCCACCAGCGCCCCGGCCGGCACCCGCACATCGCTGTAGTAGGTGGCGCTCGTGCCAGGACCGGCCATGGTGCGCACCGGCGTCCAGGAGAACCCCGGCACGTCGGTCGGCACGATCAGCACGCTGAGCCCCTTGTGCTTGGGCGCGTCCGGATCGGTGCGGCAGGCCAGCCACACGTAGTCGGCGTACTGGATCAGGCTGGTCCACATCTTCTGCCCGTTGACCACCCACTCGTCCCCGTCCCGCACCGCCCTGGTGCGCAACGAGGCCAGGTCGGTGCCCGCCTCCGGCTCGGAGTAGCCGATGGCGAAGTGCAGCTCGCCCGCGGCGATCCTGGGCAGGAAGAAGGACTTCTGCTCCTCGGTGCCGAAGCGCATGATGGTCGGCGCCACGCTGTTGAGGGTCAGGAACGGCACCGGCGCGCCCGCGGTGGCCGCCTCGTCGGTGAAGATCAGCTGGTCCAGCAGCGGCCTGGCCTGCCCGCCGTACTCGCGCGGCCAGCCCAGCGCGAGCCAGCCGTCCCGGCCCATCTGCCGCACCACCTCCAGATAGGTGGCGCGGTCGCCGTAGTCCCCGCCGCCGGAGGTCAGCGCCGCGCGGCGATCCGGCGTCATCAGCTCGGCGAAGTAGGCCCGCAGTTCCGCGCGCAGCTGCTGCTGTTCCCGCGAGTACGCGATCCGCATATCCCGATACTAGAACACGTTCTTTCGAAGAAACACCCGTGCCACTCAGTTGGCCCTTGCTCGGAGTGAGAACACATTCTACTGTCGGTCCCCATCCGAGGCCGCACTACTCGTCGAGGGGTGGACCGGTGAAGGCTGCCGTGCTGAACCAGGTGGGGGACGACCGGCTGGAGCTGCGCTCCGATGTGGCCACGGTCCCGCCGGGCCCCCAGGAGGTGCGGGTCGCGGTGCGCGCCTCCGGCATCTGCCACAGCGACCTGCACGCCATGGACGGCACCCTGCCCGCGCTCGCGCCCGGCGTGCTCGGCCACGAGGGCGCGGGCGAGGTGGTGGAGATCGGCTCCGCGGTGACCGACCTCGCGGTCGGCGACCACGTGCTGATCACCTTCGTGCCTGCCTGCCTGCGCTGCAAGAACTGCCTGCGCGGCCAGCCACACCTGTGCGCGGTGTACGCGATCGAGTCCTTCACCCACCCCCGCTTCACCTCACGCGACCAGCCGCTGTTCGGCTTCGCCGGCTGCGGCACCTTCGCCGAGGAGCTGGTGGTGCCCGCGCCCGCGGCGATCAAGGTGCCCGAGGACGTGCCGTTCGAGATCGCCGCGCTGATCGGCTGCGGTGTGCTCACCGGCGCGGGCGCGGCGCTCAACACCGCCAGGGTGGAACCCGGCTCGACCGTGGTGGTGATCGGCTGCGGCGGGGTCGGCGTGTCCACCTTGCAGGGCGCGCGGATCGCCGGGGCCAGCACGATCATCGCGGTGGATCCGGTGCGGGACAAGCACGAGGCCGCGCTCAAGTTCGGCGCCACGCACACCGGCACCCCGGAGGAGCTGCCCGGCCTGCTCGGCGAGCTGACCGGCGGGGAGGGCGTGGACTACGCCTTCGAGGTGGTCGGCCTGCCCGCCACCATCCGCTCCGCCTGGGACTCCGCCCGCCGCGGCGGCACCGTGGTCGTGGTCGGCGCGGGCCGGGCCGACGCCCAGGTCACCTTCTCCGCCCAGGAGCTCTTCCTGCACGAGAAGCGGTTGCTGGGCTCCTTCTACGGATCGGCCGACGTCCGCCGCGACTCGGCCAAGATGATCGACTTCTGGCGGGCGGGGCTGCTCGACCTGGACGGCATGATCAGCCGCCGGCTGCCCCTGGATGACATCAACGACGGCCTGTCCACCCTGCCCGGCGGCACGGTGATCCGGCAGATCGTGACCTTCGACTAGGCGGGTGTCGCTTGTGGACAACGGGGTGAGCCTGTCCGGCAAGGTCGCCGTGGTGACCGGCGCCGGCGCCGGACTGGGGCAGGCCGAAGCGCTGGCCCTGGCGAAAGCCGGGGCGAGCGTGGTGCTCAACGACCTGCCCGGCGCGGCCGAGGAGACCCTGGCACTGATCCAGGAAGCCGGGGGAGCGGCCACCGTGGTCGCCGGGGACATCGCCGAGCGGGCCACCGCGGACGCGCTGCTGGCCGCCGCGCTGGCCGAGTACGGCGGGCTGCACGTGGTGGTCAACAACGCCGGGGTGCTGCGCGACCGGATGCTGTTCAACCTCTCCGACGAGGACTGGGACCTGGTGGTGCGGGTGCACCTGCGCGGGCACTTCCTGTTGTCCCGTAACGCCAGCGCCTACTGGCGGCAGCAGGCCAAGCACACCGGCGCGCCGGTGTACGGCCGGATCGTGAACACCGCCTCGGAGTCCTTCCTGCTCGGCTCACCCGGCCAGGCCAACTACGCCGCGGCGAAAGCGGGGATCGCCGCGCTGACCATCTCCACCGCCAGGGCGTTGGCGCACTACGGCGTGCGCGCCAACGCGATCTGCCCGCGCGCCCGCACCGGCATGACCCGGCACGTCTTCGGCGAGGCCCCCGCCGAGGGACTCGATCCCCTTGACCCGCAACACGTCGCGCCGTTCGTGGCCTACCTCGCCGCGCCCGTGGCCGAGTCGATCAACGGGCAGGTGTTCGTGGTGCACGGCGGCATGGTCGCGCTGCTCGCCCCGCCCAGCGTGGAACAGCGGTTCGTCAGCGCGGGCGAGACCTGGAGCCTGGCCGAGCTGGACGCCACCGTCGGCGAGTACTTCACCGGCCGCCCGGCCGACCGCGGCTTCGCCTGCATCGAGCTGAACGCGCTCCAGGCCCGCCCCTGACCGTCTGCAAAGGAGTAGCCATGCCGCTCACCGTGTTGCCGCACCGGGACACCGCGGGCCTGTCCGAGGGTCACCTGCTGATCGACGGCAAGTGGCGGGCCGCGGCCGACGGCGCGGTGTGGCGGCACCGGCACCCGGCCACCGGTGAGGAGATCGGCACCTTCGCGGTGGCTGCCGGGTCCGATGTGGACGAAGCCGTGCGCACCGCGCGCCGCGCCTTCGACGACGGGCCGTGGCCCAACGCCCGCGCCGGGGTGCGGATCAGCACCCTGCACCGCTACGCCAACCTGCTGCGCGAGCACACCGACGAGCTGCAACGGTTGCAGGCGCTGGACAACAGCGTGCCGCTGTCCTTCGGCGGGATCTACACCACCTCGGTCGGCGCGGCCGCTGACGTCTTCGACCACCACGCGGGCTGGATCGACAAGCTCGGCGGCGACACCCTGCCGCCGTACCAGGGCGGCGACCACCTGGCGATGACCTTCCGCGAGCCGATCGGCGTGGTGGCCGCGATCCTGCCCTGGAACGCGCCGTTCCTGCTGTTCGCGCAGAAGCTCGCGCCCGCGCTGGCCGCCGGGTGCACGGTGGTGCTCAAGCCCTCGGAGTACGCGACCTTCTCCGTGCTGCGCATGGTCGAACTGTTCGCCGAGGCCGGGCTGCCCGACGGGGTGGTCTCGGTGGTCACCGGACCCGGTGAGTCGGTCGGCGAGGCGCTGATCACCCACCCGGCGGTGGACAAGATCAGTTTCACCGGCAGCCGCGCGGTCGGCAAGCGGATCGTGGAAGCCTCCGCCGGGACCCTCAAACGAGTTTCCCTCGAGCTGGGCGGGAAGAGCCCCAGCCTGGTGTTCCCGGACGCGCCCAACGTCGGCCTGGCCGGGATGACCTCGATGGGCACGGTCACCATGGGCCTGTCCGGCCAGGCCTGTGTGGCGCACAGCCGGGCCCTGGTGCACCGGGAGGTCTACGAGGAGTTCCTGGCCGGCGCGCAGATGATGGCCGCCGCGATCACCTACGGCGACCCGTTCGACGCCGCCACCCTGGCCAGCCCGCTGATCAACGAACGCCAGCTGGCACGAGTGCTCGGCTACATCGACCGCGGCCAGCAAGAGGGCGCTCGGCTGGTCACCGGCGGGTCCAGGGTGGACGGTGAGCTGAGCACGGGCAACTTCGTGCAGCCCACCATCTTCGCCGACGTGCACAACGAGATGGCCATCGCGCGGGAGGAGATCTTCGGCCCGGTGCTCGCGGTGGTCCCGTTCACCGACGAGGACGAGGCGATCCGGCTGGCCAACGACACCGAGTACGGCCTGGGCGCCGGGATCTACACCGCCAACGCCCAGCGTGCCTTCCGCCTCGCCCGCAAGCTGCGCGCCGGAACCATCGGCATCAACGGCTTCACCGTCGAACCGCACCTGCCCTTCGGCGGCTTCAAGCAGTCCGGGCTGGGCCGCGAGGGCGGGCGCAGCGCCTTCGAGGCCTACACCGAGCTGAAGACCGTGCTGCTACCGCTGACCGAGGAGCTGATGTGAGGCTGGAGGGCAAGGTCGCACTGGTCACCGGCGCCGCCAGGGGCCTCGGCGAGGCCGTCGCCCGCCGGTTCGTCGCCGAGGGCGCCCGGGTGGTGCTGGCCGACATCGCCGATGACACCGGCACCGGCCTGGCCGCCGAGCTCGGTCCCCAGGCCAGATATCGGCACCTGGACGTGGGTGCCGAGGACGACTGGGCCGGGGTGGTGGCCGAGACCGTCGCCGACTTCGGCCGGATCGACGTGCTGGTCAACAACGCCGCCGTGCTGCACTTCGCGCCGCTGGCCCAGACCACGCTGGCCGACTACCAGCGGGTGGTGCGGGTCAACCAGGTCGGCTGCTTCCTCGGCATGCGCTCGGTGATCCCGGTGATGACCGGGGCCAGGCGCGGCTCGATCGTCAACCTGTCCTCTGTGGAGGGTCTGGCCGGCATGCCGACCCTGTCCGCCTACACCGCCACCAAGTTCGCCATCCGCGGCATGACCAAGGTGGCCGCGCTGGAACTGGCCGCGCAGGGGGTCCGGGTCAACTCGGTGCACCCCGGCGCGATGGACACCAGCATGGCCGGTGAGGCGCTGGGCGGCATCGAGCTGGACCGGGGCGCGATGGGCAAGCTGGTGCCGATGAAGCGGATCGGCCAGCCCGCGGAGGTGGCCAACGTGGTGCTGTTCCTGGCTAGCGACGAGAGCTCCTACTGCACCGGCGGGGAGTTCGCCGCCGACGGCGGGGCCACCGCGACGCACGCGTTCGGGGTGGTCGGGTGACGGCTTCCCCGGTGGGGCAGGGCTTTCCGGGCCTGGCGGCGTTGCGCCAGGTCGGGCGGATGGCCGTGCTCTCCTGGGAGGTGCTGGTCTGCCTGCCGCGCAGGCCCTTCCCGCTGGCCGAGTCGATCCGGCAGGCCTGGTTCTTCGCCAGCGTCACCATCCTGCCCACCGCGCTGGTCGCGATCCCCTTCGGCGCGGTCATCTCGCTGCAGCTGGGCTCGCTGACCCAGCAGATCGGCGCGCAGTCCTTCACCGGCGCGGCCGGCGCGCTGGCCATCATCCAGCAGGCCAGCCCGCTGATCACCGCGTTACTCGTCGCGGGGGCGGGCGGATCGGCGATGTGCGCGGACATCGGGGCGCGCACCATCCGCGAGGAGATCGACGCGATGGAGGTGCTCGGGGTCTCCCCGGTGCACCGGCTGATCCTGCCCCGCGTGCTCGGCGCGATGCTGATCGCGGTGCTGCTCAACGGGGTCGTCAGCGTGGTCGGCGTGCTCGGCGGGTTCTTCTTCAACGTGGTGCTGCAGGGCGGCACGCCCGGCGCCTACCTGTCCAGCTTCTCCGCACTGGCCCAGCTCTCCGACCTGTGGATCAGCGAGTTCAAGGCCTTCCTCTACGGCTTCGTGGCCGGGATCGTGGCCGCCTACCGCGGCCTCAACCCCTCCGCGGGGCCCAAAGGCGTCGGGGACGCGGTGAACCAGGCCGTGGTGATCACCTTCCTGCTGCTGTTCCTGATCAACATGGTGATCACCGGCGTGTACCTGCAACTCGTCCCGGCCAAGGGCGGGTGAGCCGGTGGTCGTGCTGGCGCGCAAACCCCGGTTGCCGGTCCCCGGGCTGGAGGCACTGGGCCGCCAGCTCTGGTTCTGCCTGCGCGCCCTCGGCCTGATCCCGCTCGCGATCCGCCGCTACACCAAGGAGATCCTGCGGCTGCTCACCGAGGTCAGCTTCGGCAGCGGCGCGCTCGCGCTGATCGGCGGCACCCTCGGCGTGATGATCGGCATGACCGTGTTCACCGGCGCGGTCGTCGGCCTGCAAGGCTACTCCGCGCTCAACCAGCTCGGCACCTCCACCCTCACCGGGTTCATCTCGGCCTACTTCAACACCCGCGAGGTGGCCCCGCTCTCCGCCGGGCTGGCGCTCTCGGCCACGGTCGGCTGCGGGTTCACCGCCCAGCTCGGCGCGATGCGCATCTCCGAGGAGATCGACGCGCTGGAGGTGATGGGCGTGCCGAGCCTGCCCTACCTGGTCACCACCCGCATCCTGGCCGGGCTCGGCGCGGTGGTCCCGCTGTACGTGGTCGGCCTGCTCTGCTCCTACCTGGCCTCCCGGGTGGTCACGGTGCTGTTCTACGGCCAGTCCGCGGGCACCTACGACCACTACTTCGGCCTGTTCCTGCCACCGGCCGACGTGCTGTGGTCCTTCCTCAAGGTGATCGTGTTCGCCGTGGTGATCATCCTGGTGCACTGCTACTACGGCTACACCGCCAGCGGCGGACCGGCCGGGGTCGGCGTGGCGGTGGGCCGGGCGGTGCGCGCGGCGATCGTGGCGCAGATGTTCCTCGACCTGTTCCTCAGCCTGGCCATCTGGGGCTCCACCACCACGGTGCGGATCGCCGGATGAACGATCGCCTCTCACCTCTGCGCTGCCAGCTCCTCGGGCTGGTGTTCCTGCTGGTGGTCGCGCTGTTCGTGGCGGGCTCGATCGCGGTGTACCGCAAGGCGTTCACCCCGGTGGCCACCGTGCTGCTGGAGGTGGACCGGGCGGGCACGCAGCTGCGGGCAGGCGCGGATGTCAAGGTGCGCGGGCTGATCGTCGGCGAGGTCAGGGAGATCAGGGCGGGCGCGGACCGCGCGGTGCTGGCACTGGCCCTGCAACCGGAGCGGATCTCGCTGATCCCGGCCGAGGTCACCGCCCGGCTGCTGCCCAAGACCCTCTTCGGCGAGCGCTACGTGGCCCTGCAACCACCGGCCCAGCGCAGCGGTAAGTCCCTTGTGGACGGTCAGACCATCGGCCTGGACCGCAGCCAGGCCGCGGTGGAGATCGAGAACG
This sequence comes from Crossiella sp. NPDC003009, assembly GCF_053591555.1. NCBI lineage: Bacteria > Bacillati > Actinomycetota > Actinomycetes > Pseudonocardiales > Pseudonocardiaceae > Crossiella > Crossiella sp. NPDC003009. The sequence continues at coordinate 29,637 of NZ_JBSFUA010000065.1, forward strand.
TGCTCAACGACCTGCTCCCGGTGCTCACCGCGGTCCGCCCCGACCAGCTCTCCGCCACCCTCACCGCGATGGCCAACGCCTTGCAGGGCAGGGGAAAGCAGCTCGGCGACACCCTGGTCCGGCTCGGCGACTACCTGGACGGCCTTTCCGGCTCGCTGCCGGACCTGCGCGCCGACCTCAAGGCCCTGGCCGCGGTCGCCGACACCTACACCACCGCCGCCCCGGAGCTGTTGCAGGCGCTGGCCGACGCCACCACCACGACCAGGACCGTGCTGGACCAGCAGCACAACCTGCGCGCCCTGTTCGGCAACGTCACCCTGGCCGCGGTGGACCTGGAAGCCTTCCTGAAGGTCAACCGGGACAACCTGATCGCGCTGGTCGCCGAGGGCAAGCCAACCCTGGAGGTGCTGGCGAAGTACGCGCCGGAGTACCCGTGCCTGCTGGAGCAGCTGGTCGCGATGATCCCCAACGCGGACCGCGCCTTCGGCAAGGGCAGCAAGAACCCGCACATCGCCAAGTTCACCCTGGAGATCACCGCCAGCCGCGGCAAGTACCAGCCCGGCGTGGACGTGCCCAAGTACCTGGACAAGCGCGGCCCCCGCTGTTATCCGCCCGCGGTGCCGCCCGGCCGGTTCCCGCAGTACCCGCCGGGCGGCCCGGTGCAGGACGGCTCCACCCACCCGGCCGCCGCGCCCGCGCTGGCCGGCTCCCGGCCGGAACGCGAGCTGATCGGCGCGCTGGCCGCGCCCCTGCTGGGCAAACCGGTGTCCGAGGTGCCCGAGTGGGCGGGGCTCATGCTCGGACCGATGTTCCGGGGTGCGGAGGTGACCCTGCGATGACCGTGTTCTCCCCACTGGCCAAGCTCACCGTGTTCACCGCGGTGACCGTGACGCTGACCGCGTTGCTGGCGCTGACCATCGCCAACTCCACCGCGGGCCCGAAGTCGGCGTACTCGGCCAGGTTCACCGACGTCACCGGCCTCAACGTCGGCGACGAGGTCCGCATGTCCGGCGTGCGCCTGGGCAGCGTCACCCAGATCGCGGTGGCAGACCAGAAACAGGCCAGGGTCGAGTTCGAAGTGGACAGTGCGGTGCCGCTGCCTGCCGCGGTCACCCTCACCGTCAAGTACCGCAACCTGGTCGGCCAGCGCTACCTCGCCCTTGCCCTGGACGGCGACGTGCGGGAGAAACTGCCCTGGGGCGCGGAGATCCCGCTGTCCCGCACCCGGCCCGCGCTCAACCTCACCGTGCTGTTCAACGGGTTCCGCCCGCTGTTCCAGGCGCTCAACCCGGAGCAGGTGAACAAGCTGGCCGGGGAGATCATCCAGGTGTTCCAGGGCGAGGGCGGCACCATCGAGAGCATCCTCGGCCACACCGCCTCGCTCACCTCCGCGATCGCGGCCAAGGACAAGGTGATCGGCGAGGTGGTGGCCAACCTGAACACGGTGCTGGACACCGTCAACGACCGCACCGGCGAGCTTACCGGCCTGCTCGACCAGCTGCAACGACTGGCCAGCGGCCTGGCCGCGCAGCGCCAGCCGATCGGCTCGGCCATCACCGCGCTCGGCGAGCTCACCGAGGTCACCGCGAACCTGTTGGACCAGGCCCGGCCGGCGCTCAAGGCCGACATCGGCGCGCTCGGCCAGATCGCCGGACAGCTCGGCAACCGCAGCGACCTGCTGGAGAACTTCCTGGACCGCTTCCCCACCAAGGTCCGCTCGATCGCCAGGGTGGCCAGCTACGGCGGCTGGTTCAACTTCTTCGCCTGCCGCATCTCCGGCAAGGTCGGCGTCGGCGCGCTCGGCCTGACCGTGGACCTGCCGGTGCTGCCGCTGGCCGGCACCCCGATGCCGCCACGGTGCAGCCAGTGAGGCGGGTGAGCGCGAGCGCGCAGACCAGGATCGGCGCGGTCACCGTGATCGGCCTGCTGCTGGGCACCGTGGCCGCCTTCCACGCCGAAGACCTGCCGATCATCGGCGGCGGCACCACCTACACCGCCGAGTTCGCCGAAGCGGGCGGGCTGCGCACCGGCAACGAGGTCCGGGTGGCCGGGGTCAAGGTCGGCCGGGTGACCACGATCAGCCTGGCGGGCAACAAGGTCCTGGTCGGCTTCCGGCTCACCGAGGTCCGCCTCGGCGAGCGCACCACCGCGGCCATCGAGATCAAGACCCTGCTCGGCGACAAGTACCTGTCCCTGGTCCCCGACGGCGCGCAACCGCAGCCGCCGGACCGGCCGATCCCGCTGGCCCGCACCACCACGCCCTTCGACGTCACCGACGCGGTCAACCAGCTCGGCGACACCGTGTCCAAAGTGGACACTCAGCAGCTGGCGGACAGCTTCCGGGTGCTCACCGACACCTTCCGCAACACCCCGGAGAAGACCAAGTCCGCACTGGACGGCCTGTCCGCGCTCTCCCGCACCATCGCCAGTCGCGACGACCAGCTGGCGGCGTTACTGGCCAACACCTCCCAGCTCAGCGGCACCCTGGCCGGTCGAGATGAACAGCTCCGGCGACTGATCGCCGACGCCGGCCAGTTGCTCGGTGAGCTGGACCGGCGCAAGGCCGCGATCAGCGCGCTGCTGCGCGGCACCAAGGAGCTCGCCCAGCAGCTCAAGGGCCTGGTCGCGGACAACCGGGCCCAGCTCGGCCCGGCGCTGGCCGAACTGGACAAGGTCACCGGGATCCTGCAACAGAACCAGGACAAGCTCAGCGCCGGACTGCGCGACCTGGCCCCGTACGTGCGGCTGTTCAACAACACCATCGGCAACGGCCGCTGGTTCGACGGCTACTTCTGCGGCCTGGTCCCGCCCTACGCCAAAATCGGCGTGTTCGAGATCAACGAGAACATCTGCACCCCGCCGCTGACCGGAGGCGGCCGATGATCCACCGCGCCCTCGTCTTCGCCTGTGTCATCGCGCTGCTGCTCAGCGCCTCCCTGGTCTGGCTCCAGGGCGGTTCCGGCGGCACCACGGCCACCGCGTTCTTCACCCGCACCGTCGGGCTGTACCCGGGTTCGGAGGTGCGGGTGCTCGGCGTGCCGGTCGGCCGGGTTCGCGCGGTGACCCCGGAGGGCGAGCGGGTGCGGGTGCGCTTCGAGCTCGACCGCGGCATCCGGGTCCCGGCCGAGGCCAGAGCCGTGGTGATCGCGCCCAGCCTGGTCAGCGACCGCTACCTCCAGCTCACCCCCGCCTACGAGCAGGGCCCGGAGCTGGCTGCCGGCGCGGAGATCCCGCTGGCGCGCACCGCGATCCCGGTCGAGCTGGACGAGCTGCTCGGCAACGTCGGTGAGCTCAGCCGGGCCCTCGGCCCCGAGGGCGCCAACCGCGGCGGCGCGCTCTCCGGCCTGCTGGACACCGCCGCGGCCAACCTCAAAGGCAACGGCGCCAAGGTCAACGCCACCGTCAAGGACCTCGCCGCCGCCGCGGAAACCCTGAACCGCTCCCGCAAGGACCTGTTCGGCACCGTCGACGGCCTGCGCAAGTTCACCGCCGCGCTGGTCGCCTCCGACGGCCAGCTGCGCGCCTTCAACAACCGGCTGGCCTCGGTCAGCGGACACCTGGCCGCCGAACGCGAGCAGCTCGGCGGCGCACTGGAGGCGCTGGCCGGGGCGATGGTGGACGTCAAGGAGTTCATCACCGCCAACCAGGACCGCCTCAAGTCCACAGTGGACAAACTGGCCAGCGTGACCAAGGTGCTGGTGGACCAGCGGGCCGCACTGGCCGAGGTGCTCGACGTGGCCCCGCTGGCCGCCACCAACTACCTCAACAGCTACGACGCCGCCTCCGGCACCTTCGCCGTCCGCGGCGCGATCAACGAACTGACCTATCCGCCGGTCCTGCTGCTGTGCCGGGTCATCCAGGCCGGCACCCCGAAACAGCTGCCCAAGCTCCTCGGCGACGCCTGCGCCCAGCTCGCCCCCCTGCTCGACGGGGTGCTGAAACTGCCCAGCCCGGCGGAGATCCTGGCCGGTCTGCAACAGGGCCGCCTGCCCAAGCTGCCGCTGCTGGGAGGCCGATGATGCGCAGGCTGTTGCTCGCGCCGGTGCTGCTGCTCGCCGGGTGCACCGGGATGTACGGGGTGCCGCTGCCGGGCGGGGCGGATCTGGGGGAGGCGCCGTACCGGGTGACCGTGCACTTCGCGGACGTGCTGGACCTGGTGCCGCAGGCCGGGGTGAAGGTGAACGACGTCGCGGTGGGGCGGGTGGAGGAGATCCGGCTCGGCGCGGACTACGCGAGCGCGGAGGTGCGGCTCGCGGTGAACGGGGCGGTCCGGTTGCCGGGCAACGCGATCGCGCGGTTGCGGCAGTCGAGCCTGCTGGGGGAGAAGTTCGTGGAGCTGGCCGCGCCCAAGGAGCCGGCGGGCCAGCTGGCGGCGGGGGCGGTGATCCCGGTGGCGCGGACCAACCGCAGCACCGAGATCGAGGAGGTGCTCGGCGCGCTGTCCCTGCTGCTCAACGGCGGCGGGGTCGGGCAGCTGCGGACCATCACCACTGAGCTGGACGCGGCGCTGGCCGGGAACGAGGCCAGGCTGCGCGGGCTGTTGTCCACAGTGGACAAGGTGGTGGCCGACCTGGACGGGCAGCGGCTCGACATCACCAGGGCGATCGACTCGCTCAGCCGGTTGTCGGCGACCCTCCTCGCTCAGCGGCACAACCTGACCACCGCGCTGGAACACCTCGCGCCGGGGCTCGCGGTGCTCAACACCCAGCGGGACCAGCTGGTGGAGATGCTGCGGGCGCTGGACAAGCTCGCGGTGACCGCCACCGACACGGTGCGCCGCAGCTCGGCCAACCTGGTCGCCGACCTCAAGCTGCTGGAACCGGTGCTGCGCAAGATCGCCGAAGCGGGGGAGAACCTGCCCAAGTCGCTGGAGATCCTGGTGACCTTCCCGTTCACCGACCAGACCCTGCAAACCCTGCGCGGCGACTACGTCAACGCCGACGTCAAGCTGGACCTGGACCTGAGCTCCGTGCTGGACAACCTCACCCGCGCCAACCAGCCGATCATCCAGCCGCCAGGCGGCGCGCCGCGAAACCCGGGGCAGCCGCCCGCCGCCCCGCTCCTGCCCGGTGCGCCCGCGCCACCCAGTACGCCCGGAATGCCTGGCGGCTCGGGCGATCCCGGTCTGCTGGGCGGGCTCGGCGGGCTGCTGAACAGCCTCCTGGGTGGCCCCCGATGAACCGCGCGGTGATCATCCGGATCGGCGTGTTCCTGGCCATCGCCGCGCTCGGTCTCAGCTACGTCGGTGCGCGGTACGCCGGACTGGACCGGCTCTTCGGCGCGCGCGGCTACCTGGTCACGCTGCGACTGGCTGACTCCGGCGGCATCTTCACCAACGCCGAGGTCACCTACCGGGGCGTCGCGGTCGGCCGGGTCGGCCAGCTGCACCTGACCGAGCGCGGACTCGACGTGGACCTGGACATCGAGCACTCCGCACCGCCCATCCCGGCCGACACCGAGGCGGTGGTGGCCACCCGGTCCGCGGTCGGCGAGCAGTACGTGGACCTGCGGCCCAAGCACACCAACGGTCCCTACCTGGCCGAGGGGTCGGTGATCGAGCAGCAGCGCACCGCCATTCCCGCGGAGGTGTCCTCGGTGCTGGCCGACGCGCACCGGCTGGTCAAGAGCGTGCCGGTGGACTCGCTGCGCACCGTGGTCGGCGAGCTGCACACCGCCTTCGCCGACGCGGGCCCTGACCTGCGCCGCCTGCTGGAGAGCGCGGACAGCCTCACCCGCACCGCCGCCCAGCACCTGCCGCAGACCAAGGAGCTGCTCGCCAACGCCAGGACCGTGCTCGGCACCCAGCAGGAGCAGAGTCGCCAGATCACCGACTACAGCCGCAGCCTGCGCGAGCTGGCCGACCAGCTCCGCCGCTCGGACCCGCACCTGCGCACCCTGGCGGAACAGGTCCCCGAGGTCGCCGCGCGCACCGACGACCTGCTCCGCCGCTCCGGCACCGGACTGTCGGTGCTGCTGGCGAACCTGTTGACCACCAGCCGGATCACCAGCGCCCGCACCGCGGGACTGGAACAGCTGCTGGTCGCCTTCCCGGTGATCACCGCGACCTCGCCGACCGCCTCCGGTGACGGCACCGGCCACCTGGGCCTGGTGCTGAACTTCTTCGACCCGTTCAGCTGCACCAAGGGCTACGAGGGCACCAAACAACGCCCAGGCAAGGAAACCAGCGACGCCCCGCTGAACAACAAGGCCTACTGCGCCGAACCCCCGAACAGCCCCACCGGCGTCCGCGGCTCCCAGAACGCCCCCTACGGCGGCCGCCCCGCGACACCCTCCGCACCCCGCCAGCAGACGCCGGACCTGCCCGGCCCGCTGGGTCTGCTCGGACCGCAGCCCGGTCCGCGGACGCTGGGACAACTGCTCGGGCTGGAGAACCGGTGAAGGCCGTGCTGGGTGTGCTGGTGGTGCTGGCGGTGGCCGCCGCGGGCTGGTTCGGGTGGGGCTGGTGGTCGGCCAGCGGTGATCCCGGGTTGCGGCAGGCGGTCGAGCGGGACGCGGCGCTGGCGGCGGGACAGGCGGCGGTGGTCGAGCTGAACACCCTGGACCACCGGGATGTGGAGGCCGGGCTGGCGCGGTGGCGCGCGGTGGCCACCGGGACGCTGCTGGAGGAGCTGAGCCAGCACAAGGAACAGCACGCCAGGGACATCAAGACCGCCCGCACGACGACCACCGCGAAGCTGCTGTCCGCCGCACTGACCACTGTGGACGGTCGGGCGGGGGCGGCGACGCTGATCGCGGCGGTGGAGGTCACGGTGGCGCGCGAGGGGGCGCAGGCGAGCACGCAGCGGAGCCGGTTGTCGGCGGAGCTGGTGCGGACGGCGCAGGGGTGGCGGGTGGGGCGGTTGCAGACGATGGGGGTGGGCGGGCCGTGACGCGGGGGCGGGCGGGGAAGAAGGCGGTGCGGCGGGCCAGGGTGGTGGCCGGGCGGCATCCGAAGCCGGTGGCGGCGAGCGCGCGAGGTGGGGCGGCGGAGGCGTCGGCGGGGGCGTCGGCGGGGGCGGAACTTGCCGGGC
>NZ_JBSFUA010000066.1:0-35988 GCF_053591555.1 Crossiella sp. NPDC003009
GGCCGCAGCCGCACGTGCACTGATGTCGACCCGGGCCTGGCCCGTGAGCTGAGGCGCTCACCGAGCCAGTTCTACGTCAACGTGCACAACGCGGAATACCCGGCCGGCGCGGTACGGGGCCAGCTGCGACGCGGGTGATCAGCCCTCCTCGTGCGCACGCAGATGCGGCGGCACGAGGAACTTGGGCCGGTGAAAAGCCGCGACCATGCCCCACAGCACCAGCAACCCCACCGTCACCAACCCGATCACACCGGCGACGCGGTACACCGCAGGGGTGGGGACCACGTCGTGCAGCCGGACCGCCAGGTAGGTCAGCAGCATCCCGGTGACCACCAGCAGGTGCACCACACCGGTCCGGCTCCAGCCGAACAGGTACCGGTACCGCAGCCACGCCCCGCGCAAGCCGCTGGCCGCCCGGACCTGTTCGGCTGCCGGGATCTCGCCGCGCCAGGTACGCGGCACGAGCGACCAGCACAGGACGCCGTACCCGCCGAACACCACGATGATCGCGAAATCCAGGAACGTCACCGCATCCACCCCAGTCGTTCCGCCCAAGCCCGCTGTCTTGGTGGTGCCTCCTGGCTCGGCTGCTCAAACCCATGGCGGCCAACGACCTCGGTCGGTCAGTCCTCCGCCGGTACGAATGCCTGGCCGTGGCCGAGCGCGTCGAAGCAGGTCGCGATGATCAGCGGCCGCCAGCCGGCCTTGTCGCCCCGCTGGTTGGCGATCAGACAGAGCATGGCCAGTGCGCTCAGCGCGCCGATGACCCGGACCAGCCGCGCGGTGTCGCCGTCGATGGGGTCCAGGGCGAAGATGTCGAACACGCGCGCCTGGTCCTCCATGGCGTCCCCGGTGATCCCGTCCGGGCCGGGCCCGTTCGTCACGCGGAACGCCAGGGACACCAGGCCGGGCCGGTCCAGCGCCACCTCGGTCAGCAGTTCCAGGGCACGGCGGTCCCGCATGGGTCCGGGCGGCAACTGCTCCACCTGGTCGAGGATCCGCTGCCCGAGCGCGCCGACGACCTCGCGGGCCGCCACAAAAAGCGCCTCCTTGCTCGGGAAGTGGTGCAGCAGACCGGCTTTGGACAGGCCAACGGCGTCGGCCACGGACTTCAGCGAGGTGTGCGCGAAGCCGTGCTGGGCGAACAAGGCCGCCGCCTGGTCGAGGATGCCCTCGTCGGCCTGCTGCCGGTGCACTCGTGCCATGCGCGCGATACTACGCCACCACCGACCGATCCGGTAGGTTTTCCAACCGATCCGGTCGGTGAGATTTGTCGCACGCGCTCAGCGGGACTGTGCGCGACCGCTGCGTTACCTTGTGTCCACAGTGGACTCAGTCGAGTCAGTCCTTTTCCGATCAGGAGAAATGCGATGAGGATTCGTCCTGTGGTGGCTGGCGCGCTGACCGGTGCGCTGCTGCTGACCGCGTGCGGCAGAGACGGCGGCACGGCCCTGGCAGGCAACGGCACGCTGGGCGGCCTCGCGCCGGCGAACTACAGCGTGTCCGACACCGTGGCACTCGAGGACGTCGAGGCGATCCAGGAGCTCAAGGCCCGCTACTGCCGCCTGCTGGACACCAAGCAGTGGCAGGCCTGGCGCGAGGTCTTCGCCGATGACTTCGTCAGCGACACCTCGGAGGCAGGCGGCCAGGTCGTCAAGGGGGCGGACGCGTTCATCGCCTTCGTGCGCAAGCAGATCGGCCAGCCGTCCCAGACCACCTCACACCAGGTGCACATGCCCGAGATCGAGCTGACCTCGGCCGCCACGGCCAACGGGATCTGGGCGCTGGAGGACTACGTCGACTTCACCCCCGTGCTCGGCATGCACGGGCACGGCCACTACCACGAGACCTACGTCAAGACCAACGGCCAGTGGCGCATCAAGACCTCCAAGCTGACCCGCATCCGCCAGCAGCTCATCACCCCCGTGGTCTCGCTTCCCTTGCCCGAGCTGAAGAAGAAGGTGCAGGAGGCACTGGGCCGCTAGGAGGCGCTCCGGACGGCCTCGATGAAGTCGCGGATCTTGGCCACGTCCTTGATCCCCTTGGTGGCCTCGACCCCGGAGCTGACGTCGACCGACAGCGTCCGGCACAGCGGCCGCAGCGCGGCGATGCCCTCGGCCACGTTGCCGGGGGTCAGCCCGCCACTGAGCACCAGGTGCGTCCCCGGGGCGGCGGGCAGCAGCGACCAGTCGAAGGTGCGGCCACCGCCGCCGTAGCCGGGGACGTGCGCGTCGAGCAGGATCGCCCGCGCCCGGTCGAACCGCACCGCGAAACCGGCCAGGTCGAACGGTGGCGTGCCGGGGTCGAGCGGGATGCGCGCGGCCCGCAGGAAGGCGCGCTGCCCCTGTTGCGAAGCGGCCCAGCAGTCCGCCGGCGTCTCGTCGCCGTGGAACTGCAGCAGCGCGCCGGGCACGGCCGAGGCGGCGGCGACCACCTCGTCGGCGGGGCTGTTCACGAACAGCAGCACCGGGGTCACGAACGCGGGCAGCCGCGCGGCCAGCTCGGCGGCGCGTTGCGGGGTCACGTGCCGCGGGCTTGGCGGGTAGAGCACGAAGCCGATGGCGTCGGCACCGGCCTCGACCGCGGCGTCCACGTCCTGCGGCCTGGTCAGGCCACAGATCTTCACGGCCGTTCGGGTGCCCATGCGGCCACACCGTACACGCGGCCCGCATCCCGGCTAGCCGCCGCTGGGCCGTTTGACCCCACCGGTCACCGGGTAGGCCAGCCACTGCCTGGGAGGTGTGCGGTGGACGGCTTCAGGATGCTGGCGGGTCTCCTCGAAGCGAGCCATCTCGCCGGTTTCGAGCAGTTGACCGGGCTGGTCGAGGAGCACGGCGGCACCGCGGGGTTCACCGGGATCACGATCCTGCTGGCCGATCTGCGGCAGGAGACGCTGGTCTCGACCACCGGGAAGGGCCGCTTCTCGGTAGATGGCAGTCTCGCGGGCCGGGCGTTCCGGCACATCGAACTGGTGGTCACCGACGACGGTCCTGGCAGCCACCACTTCTGGCTGCCGCTGCTGGACGGCACCGAACGGGTGGGGATGCTGGGCGCGTGGGCTCCGGTGAAGGACCGGGTGACGCTGGACCAGTTGCAGGCCTTGGCCGCGCTGGTCGCGCTGCTGGTGGTCAGCAAGCGGCCGCACAGCGACACCCACGCCCGGCTGGTCCGTTCCCGGCCGATGGCGCTGGCCGCTGAGGTGGTGCGGCCGCTGATGCCACCGCTGTGCTTCGCCAACAAGGACATCGTGGTCGCCGGGGTGCTGGAACCCGCCTACGAGGTCGGCGGCGACGCGCTAGACTACGCGCTGACCGGGGACACCCTGCACGTGTCGGTCTTCGACGCCATGGGCCACGACCAGTCGGCCGGGCTGACCGTGGCGCTGGCCACCGGAACCTGCCGCAACTCCCGCCGCGGGGGCGTCGGGCTGGTCGAGACCAGCGTCAACATCGACTCGGTGGTGCACGACCAGTTCGGCGGCAGCCGGTTCACCACCGGTGTGCTGGCCGACCTCGACGTCCGGAGCGGTCTGCTCACCTGGGTCAACCGCGGCCATCCACCGCCACTGCTGATCCGGCGGGGCCGCTGGCTCTCCGAGCTCCAGTGCAAACCCACGCCGCCCATGGGTTTCGGGTTCCCCATCCAGCCCCGCCTGTGCCGGCAACAGCTGGAACCCGGCGACCGGCTGCTGTTCTACACCGACGGCATCGTCGAGGCCAGGGACGGCAAGGGCGTGGAGTTCGGCCTGCGCCGCTTCACCGACTTCATCATCCGCCGCGAGGCCGACGGGTACTCGGCGCCGGAAACGCTGCGCAGGCTCATTCGCACCGTGCTCGCCCAGCAGAACGACCGCCTGCAGGACGACGCCAGCGTGCTGCTCGTGGAGTGGCGCAGCGACCGGGAAAGTCGCTTGGTCGTCAGCCGCGGGGTTTGACTCTGCGCGTGCGCGGGCATGTCGAACACACGTTCGAGAAGGAAGGGGACTGCCGTGAGCCGCACACCGGAGAAGGACCCCGGGGACTGGACGACCGGCGACGAGGAGATGACCGGGCCACAGGAGTCCTACCTGCACACGCTGGCCCAGGAGGCCGGAAAGGAAGTGCCGGAGGAGCTGACCAAGGCCGAGGCCTCGCAGTTGATCGACCAGTTGCAAGAGGAGACCGGGCGGGGCCGCTGAGGAAGCCGGGCAGGACGCGCGGAGGGTGGATCCGCGCCGCCCCGTGCCCGACTCCCCCGCCCTCGTAGTGACTACCGCCCACTCCCGGCACCGACACCACCCGCCCAGGCGTTCTTCGGGTTCTTGATCAGCAGCAGCCGCTTTCAGTCGACACTGAACTCATTAGAGTGCATGAGGTAATAGCGGAGGCGGCTGGCGATCTTGGCCGCTTCCGCGGAGGTGATCACATCTGGGCGGTAGTCCACGCGGGGGGCGAGTTCCGTGCCTTCCTGGCGGGCCACCAGGGACAGCGGATAGTGGGTGCCGTCGTTGACCCGGACCTCGCGCACCACGACCTCGCCGCGGCCGCCCAGCCCAGGTGGTGGTGCGGCAGGGTGGTCACGTGGCTGCGCGCGCACCTGGCCCGAGTGGCCGCGGGCACGACAGGACCTCCTCGCTGACCGCGGTGACGGAGGTGGTGCGGGCGTTGAAGAACAGGTCGTAGTGGCCGAGCACTGCGCGGTCGTAGATGCCACCGGAGTCCACCTCGACCTGACCGCTGGCGAGCAGGAACACCCCATTGGCGACCTCGTCCTCCCGACAGAGCACATCGCCTGCGGCATAAGGAATCTCGTCGAACATCGAGGCCAGCGTCTCCAGCTCGGCCTGGGACAGCGGCTCGAACAGCTTGACCCCGTGGGTGTCCACGCTGCCGCGCAGGCAGGCCACCCGTTCGGTGAGCTCCCGCTCGGTGATGTGCGTCATCCGGATCCGGGCGAAGCGCTTGAGCCGGTCGATGTCGCGGGACTGGCGGCGCGAGGACCCGGTGCTGGGCGGGGCGTAGAGGGTGGCGTGCCCGCTGATCCGGGCGGCTTCCCGCCTGCCGGTCTCGTACGCGCTGTGCACGCAGCCCCAGTGGTAGGGGTTGGTGCCCCCTCCGGCGAAGAACAGCCGCTCGTCCACCGGTTCGGCGAGGGTGGCGAGGTCCTGGGGCGAGGCGTCGACACCGATGCAGGTGTAGGAGCCCCTGGCGAACGGGTCGCTGGACCAGGTCTCCAGCTCCCGGCCGAGCGAGGCGCCCAGCAGCATCACCAGGACCGGCTTGCCGTGCGACTTCCACATGCTGATCACCACCGTGGGGTGGCGGTCGGTGTCCCGGCACAGGTAGCCGAAGATGTACTGCTCGGTGGGCCAGAACGGTTCCCGGTAGTGCAAGGCGATCTTGTTGAGGGTGCCGAAGCCGAGCCGTTCGATCGCTGAGCGCTTGGCCTCGGGCAGCGGCGGCTCGAAGCGCACCGCCCCGCTCTTGAGCACCCCAACGGCACGGTGACCGAGACCTTGTCCGCAGGATCACGTTCAGGTGGTAGCGCACCGCCCGTTCGTCCTCCGGCGGCAGCCCGCGCCCGGTGAGGATCTGCCGGATCGCCTGGCCCAGCGAGATGTCCGGCTCTTGCCGCGTGCGCGCGTGCTCGGCGCGCTGTTCCAGCTCGTGCAGCACCTCATCGGCCAGCTCCAGCGTGCGGCCCGTCCAGCGGTGCCCGGACAGCCGGTTGCCCGCGCCGTAGAGGTCGAGGTTGTCGAAACCCCCCGGTGTAAGCGCTGTCCCCGCCGACGTAGCTGAACGGGACGCCCAGCTCCTCCACCAGTTCGGTGATCGGGTCGCCGTCGGTGCCGTGGATCCAGTGCGCGCCGAGGTCGACCCCGTCCTCATCGGTCCAGATCCGCCCGCCGACCCGATCCCTTGCCTCCCGCACGGTGACGGGGTGGCCGAGCTCGCGCAGCGACTTGGCCGCGGTGAGCCCGGCGATTCCGGCTCCGACGACCACCACTCTGGGTAAGGGCATGGCCGGATTATCAAGGCGTGGCAACCGCTTCGACAGTCCCGGAACGAGTGCTTGGCGCGTTGACGGCGCGGCTGCGACCATCCACGGACACCACTTTTCCGCCGAAGGGAAAAACCGATTCTCGTTCCGCACCGGAAAATCTGGCTTCCGTTCCTGGTCGCGACGGTGTTCACCACGGCGTACACCCTGTTCGCCCTCGGCAGGCACGCCACGCTGCGGACCTACGGTTTTGACCTCGGCATCTTCGTGCAGGCCGTGCGGAGCTACGCGGAGGGCCGGCTCCCGGTCTCCGACATCCGCGACCCCGGTCTCATCCTCCTCGGCGACCACTTCAGCCCCATCATCGCGCTGGTCGCGCCGGTGTTCCGCCTTTTCCCCACCGCGGAAACCCTGCTCGTGGTCCAGGCCGCGCTGTTCGGTCTTTCCGTGTTCACGGTCGCCCGGGTCGCCACCCGGCTGCTGAGTCCGGTCGCCGGAGTGGTCATCGGAACCAGCTACGGGCTGTCCTGGGGCCTGCAGACGGCATTGGCCTTCGACTTCCACGAGATCGCCTTCGCCGTGCCCCTGATCGCCCTGGCCCTGGACGCCTACCTGTCCGGCCGCTACCGGCGAGCCGTGGCCTGGGCCGCCCCGCTGGTGCTGGTCAAGGAGGACCTCGGCCTCACCGTCGCCGTGCTCGGCCTGCTCATCGCCACCCGGCCAGGCCACCGCGGGCTCGGCCTGGTCACCGCGGCGGCCGGGCTGGCGGCCGCGGTGCTCACCGTGTTCGTGCTGATCCCCCAGTTCAGCGTGGACGGCGCCTACCGTTACCTCGGCACCGGCGGCCTGGCGCCGACCATGGAGGTCCACCGCGGCGAGGTGTTCGACCCGCGCAAGCTGGAACTGCTCGGTCTGCTGCTCGCGCCCACCCTGTTCCTCGCGCTGCGCTCCCCCCTCGTCCTGCTCGCCCTGCCCACGCTGGCCTGGCGGCTGGCAGGCACGAACGAGGCGTACTGGCTGCCGGACTTCCACTACGACGCGGTCCTGATGCCCATCCTGTTCCTCGCCCTGGTCGACGCGGTGGTCCGCCTGCGACCGGCCGTGCACCGGTGGCGTCAGCGGCGCTCGCTCACCACCGCGGCCGCGGCCCTGCTGCTGACCACCGCGCTCGTGCTGGCCGCGCGGTTCCCGCTGCGCGAACTGCTGACACCCGGGTTCGGCACGCAGACCGAGGAGACCGCCGCGGCACACCGGTTGCTGGAGCTCATCCCGGACGGGGTGTCAGTCGGCACGGAGAACAACCTCATGCCGCAGCTGGCCGGACGGACACTGGTGTGCCCGATCGAGCCCGACCACCGTCCAGAGTGGACACTCGCGGAGGTGGGCAGGCAGGGTGAGCTGGCAGCGGACATCGCCAATGCGCGATCGGTGCGCTACGACGGCAAGTTCATGCTGATCCAGCACCGCCGCTAGGCCCTGTCGCCAACCACCGCGGTCAGAGCGAGTTGGTGCGCAGGCCCCAGAATCCGGTGTAGGACCGGCCCGGTTCGAGCACGATCAGCCCGTCGCCGCTGTTGAACGCGTGCGGCGCGGAGGTGACCGGTTCGATGGCGATGCCGCCGCGTGCGGGACGGCCCTGGGCGTAGTCGTCGGAGTAGACCAGCAGGTACCTGTGCGAGTCGTCGACCCACAGCTCGACCTGGTGCCCGTCCGGCGCTCGCAGCCGCGCCACCGCGCTGTCCGGGGCAGGCCGAGACCTACCTGGCCGCGATGAAGGAGTGCGCCTGGTGCTCCACCGCGAACAACTCCGGCAAGCCCGGCTGGGGCGGCGGCGGTGGCGGGCGGAAGCGCGGTGAGTGCGTGGCGACCTCCCGCATGCTGTTCCGCCCAGTCGCCGATGCGGAGGCGCTGGCCGCGGTCTTCCGGAACACCCCGAACTCCTACAACATGATCGACTCGGTCGGCAGCGCCATCGCCAAGGGCCCCACCTCGGCCTACCCACACCGCCAGGCGATCGCCAGCATCCAGGTCGAGTGCTTCCTGACCGACGGCGAGGCCGCCGCGCGCAGGGCGATGGGCGCCGCGCCCGACGAGCTGGGCCGGATGTACGGCGAGCACGGCTACGTCAACTACCTCGACCCGCAGATGCCGAACTGGCAGCGCACCTACTACGGCGGCAACCTGTCCCGGCTCCAGTCAGTGGTGCGCCGGTACGATCCGGACCGGGTGTCACGGAGCGCCCGAGCACCGTGATCGTTCCCGATCGCGGCGTCACAGCGCCGCCACCTGGGACAGGCGCGCCGGAGCCGCGTCCTGATGAGCATCACCTGCGCCGCGCGGCCGGGCGTGCGCTGACGATGGCCTGTGCGATGTGTTCGGCGACCAGTTGCCGGAGCTCGGCCGGGAGCGGTTCGCTGGTCAGTGACTCGTACATCCAGAGGCCGTCGGCCGCCAGGCGGGCGACGAACCGGGCGAGCGCGGCCGGGTTGTCCGCCGCCTCGGCGGCGGGTGGGGTCCACCGGGCGAGCACGTCGGTCCACGCCCGGATGTAGTCCGGGTGGGTGGATGCCTCGATGGTCAGCAGCAGTTCGGCGCGGGTTGCGCTTCGGGTGGCCACGTGGGCATAGGCGACGAGTCGTTCCTCGATGGTGGCCTCTTCGGCGGACTTGCCCGCGGTATCGATCATGCTGGTTTCCCACTGCTGGGCGAGGTGGTTGTGGACGGCCAGCAGAAGCGCGTCCCTGGTCGGGAAGTGGTACATGAGTCCGCCCTTGGTCAAGCCCGCTTCCGCCGCGACGGACTCCAGGGTGACGCTCGTGACCCCCGCACGCTGAACGATGTCGACTGCCGCTTCCAGGATCTTCGCGCGGTTGCTCTGACGCATGACGGCTCCGGCGGGTCTGGTGTCAGTGGGACGCACTGGAGGATGCCGCGAACCGGGTATCGCGACGGCGAAGAAGCACACCGGTGACACCCGCGCCGATCGCGAGGATGACTGCCACGACCACCATCACGACGACGTAGCCGGTGTCGAAGGCGCTGGCTGCCGCGTTGATCAGCGCCGTGTTGGCTTGATCGCCCTGACCTGCCACTGACATCGCCGTGCCGAGGCTTTCGCGAGCGGCCTCCGGCGCTCCGCCGGGGAGCTGGATCGTGGTGGAGTAGACGGCGGTGAGCAGGCTCCCGAGCAGTGCCACCGCGGTGAGGCTGCCGAACTCGTAGGAGACCTCTTCGACCGAGGACGCCATTCCCGCCCGTTCGACCGGGGCGTTGCCGATGATCGCGGTCGAGGCAACGGACATCGCGAAGCCGAGGCCTGCCCCGGTCACCACGAGGCCGGCGATCATCCAGCCGAGACCGGCCTGCAGGCCCACGATCGTCCAGACGACTCCGGCCAGGCTGAGCGTCAGGCCGCCGGAGATCAGCGGGAACAGGCCGACCCGGTGCAGGATCGCGCCGCCGATCAGCCCGGTGGGCACCGATCCCATGGCGACCGCGGCGACCAGGAGCCCGGCCTCCAGCGGCGTGAAACCCGCGACCAGCTGGAAGCGCTGTGTGGTGACCAGCTGGACGCCACTGATGACGAACATCGACAGCCCGGCGGCGAGGACTCCGGACAGGAAGGCGGGGTTGCGGAAGATCGAGAAGTCGAGCAGCGGGTAGGGCAGACGGCGCTGGCGGCGTGCGAAGGCCGAGAATCCGGTCGCGGCGGCAAGCACGGCGACAACGACCACGGTCCACGAAGGACTCACCTTCGCGATCTCCTTGATGGCCACGACGAGTCCGACCAGGCCGACCATCACCTGCAACGACGAGACGAAGTCCCAGCGCTTGGACGGGTCCGCCACGCTCGCCGGGGCGACGATCACGGTGGCGGCGAAGGCGGCGATGACCACGGGGATGTTGACCAGGAACATCGAGCCCCACCAGAAGTGGGCCAGCAGGGTCCCGCCCACGATGGGCCCCAGGGCGCTGCCGATGACCGACAGGCTGCCCCACACCGCGATCGCGATGTTGCGTTCCCGTTCGTCGGTGAAGGCGATCCGGATGAGCGCGAGGGTCGCGGGCATCATCGCGGCGGCGCCCACGGCCAGAAACGCCCTGGCGGCGATCAGCACCAGAGGCGTGGGTGAGAACGCCGCCACGAGGGACGCCAAGCCGAACAGGGTCAGTCCAATCAGGAACATCCGGCGGTGGCCCACCCGGTCACCAAGAGTTCCCGCGCCGAGCAGGAGTCCCACCATCACCAGGGGATAGGCGTTGATGATCCACAAGGTTTCCGAGCTGCTGGCGCCGAGCTCCTTGGTCAGTGTCGGCAGGGCGGTGTACAGGATCGAGTTGTCCAGCATGATCAGCAGGAGTCCCGCCGCGACGGTCACCAGCAGGGTCCATCGGCGAGCCTTGCTCAACGCCATGGAGTCCATCCCTTCGAAGCGGCACTGTGCGTAACGCACCCAAACTATACCTTCCGGAAGGTATAGCTTGACCGTCACTCTATGTTATGAAGATCTCCTCCGAGACTAGGCCTTGAGCAGCTTCGACCTGCTGACCAGGTTTGATGAATATTCATTGACAAATCTCCAGCAAACTTGTTACTACTGTTCGTGCACGCACCGAGGCCTGAGTCGCAGTACGTGGCGGCCTCGGGCGCTACATCAGCCACCTCCCGCAGGCGCCGCGGCATCCCTTCCCCGCACTGAGCCATCCCCACACGAGGAGTCAGAGATCGTGACCGAATCCACGACGGTGGACACTGGAACTGGTTACGGCCGCAAGCGGCCGTTCCATGACGCGCGCATCACCGAGGTCGGCCCCGGCACACCGATGGGGGAGGCGATGCGCCGCTACTGGCACCCTGTCGCGACCTCGGCGACGCTGACCAGCGAAGCGCCGCACCGCATCAGCGTGCTGGGCGAGAACTTGATCGTTTTCCGGGACGGGCAGGGCCGCGCAGGCGTGGTGTTCGAGCGGTGCGCCCACCGCGGCAGCAGCCTGTTCTACGGCCGCATCGAGGACGACGGCATCCGCTGCTGCTACCACGGCTGGAAGTTCGACGTCCAAGGCCACTGCCTCGAACAGGCATGCGAGCCTGGGCTCGGGCTCCGCCGCGAGGTGGCACGGCAGCCGTGGTACCCGGTCGAGGAGCGCTACGGTCTCGTCTTCGTCTACATGGGACCGCCGGACCGCAAGCCCGCCCTGCCGCGCTTTGACGCCCTGGAACCCCTGGAGGAGGGCGAGCAGTACTACGCCGCGTGGCCTGTTCCCGGGGCGGAGGTGACGGGCATGGGCCAGGACTTCAACTGGTTGCAGATCTGGGAGAACGCGCTCGACGGCGTGCACACCACCTGGCTGCACACCCATCACAGCGGAGTCCAGCTCTCGGGTACCGGCGAGCCCGGAGGCCTGCCGTTGAGCTTCTATGATCCGCACACCGCCGCGGAGAAGATCTCCTACCACCGGACCGAGTTCGGGGCCGCGTACCACCAGCGCTACGAAGCGACCACCCCGGATGGGAAACCGGTCGACATGGAGTGGCGTCTGGAGGCGTCGCTGCCCAACATGCTCGCGCTGCCCGACTTCACCATCGTCGCGCCCGACACGCGGCACAACCTGATGATCTGGATCGTGCCCAGCGACGACACCAACCACAAGGTGTTCTTCTCCATCCGCGCCAGCGACCCCAGCCGCCTGTACCGGCTGGTCAACGGCATCAAAATGAACGGCAAGTCCTTCTGGGAGATGACTGAGGAGGAGCTGCAGAAGTACCCCAGCGACAACGAGGCCCAGGGGTCTCAGGGTCCGATCACCCTGCATTCGGAGGAGACGCTGGCCACCTCCGACCGCGGCATTGTGATGCTGCGCCGGATGCTGCGCACCATGGTTGACGATGTCGAAGCGGGCCGGGATCCGGTGGGCGTGAGCCTGGTCGACGGCCCTGCCCGGCACGTCACCGCCGGTGTGTTCACTCTGCCCACCGGCGACGGCGCTCTCCCGCGAGGAGGAACGGCGGCGAAGACGACCGCGACCGCGGCCGGGGCGTGAGAGGTGGCCAGGACCTGGCTGGATGCGGTCGTCGTTTCCCGGACGGCCGCTACCCCCAGCATCGCCGTGTTCGACCTCGCCAGGGCCGACGGCGCCGATCTTCCCGCCTACACCGCCGGTGCGCACATCGATGTGCTGCTTGACCCGCCTGGGCTCGTTCGCCAGTACTCCTTGTGCGGCCCGCCCGGTGGTGGGCGTTACCGGCTGGCCGTGCTGAACGCCCCGGACTCCCGTGGTGGTTCACGGGCGATGCACGCGCTCCGGGTGGGTGACACGGTGGCGATCTCCGCACCGCGAAACCGATTCCCGCTTGTCCCGGCGCGCCGGCATGTGCTGCTGGCCGGGGGTATCGGTATCACGCCGCTGCTGGCCATGGCGAGGACCCTGGCCGCGGCGGGCGGGGACTACGCGCTGCACTACTGCGCCCGCAGCCGTGCCGACGCGGCGTTCGCGGCCGACCTGGCGGATGACCCCCGGGTCGCCTTCCACTTCGACGACACAGAGCCAGGTCTGCTCGACCTCACCCGTGCTTTGGGGACGCCCTCGCCGGACACCGCGGTCTACGTCTGCGGTCCCGGCGGCTTCATGGACTACGTGCTCGGCCGAGCCGAGGCGATGGGGTGGCCGCCCACCGCGCTGTACCAGGAACGGTTCACCAGCAGCGTCACCGACCCCGGAACAGCGGGGTCTGGATCGGCGGGGTTCACCGTGCGGCTGGCCTCCAACGGCGTGGAGTACCACGTCCCTGAGGGCCGCAGCGTGCTCGATGTCCTGGTGGAGAACGGCATCGACGCGCCGTCCTCGTGCCAGCTGGGCATTTGCGGTGAGTGCGTGGTGAAGGTCCTGGCGGGCGAACCCGATCACCGCGATGACGTGCTCACCGCGGACGAACAAGCCGATGGACTCTTCACGACCTGCTCGTCCCGGGCACGGTCGCGGGTCCTGGAGCTCGACCTGTAACCGGCCGGTCCGGCGCGTCAGGCGCCCGGCTGGTCCGGCGGGCGCGACGGGGAGAGTGCGGACATGATCTGCGCGAGCTGATCGGCGTAATGGTCGATGAACGCCGCCGAGGCGGGGTCTGACTTGGTGATCGCACGGGTCAGGCTGGGCAGGATGACCGGGGCGATCGAGGCGGCGAAGAAGGCCAGCGTGAGCGCACCGGCGTCCAGGTCGTCCCGGATCTCACCGCTGGCCTGCCGTTGCCTTGTCTGCTCCACGAACTCGGCCAAGCGCTGCACAGTGGTGGACGGGCCACCGTCCAGCTCCTGGCGGACCAGGACCTGCGCCCAGGCCCGCTCCCGGAACGCGTCGTGCACATAGGTCCGGATGAGCTCGGCGTACGGTTCTGATCCGCCGATCATTTCCGTGCTCTTCTGGCGCCAGCCCTCCGCAAGCGTGTCATAGAGACCCTGCTTGCCGCCGAAGTGATACGTGATCAACTGGTGGTTCACCCCGGCGGCGGCGGCGATGCGCGCTACCCGGGCGCCCGCGAGGCCGTGCCGGCCGAACTCCTCGCGCGCCGCGTCCAGAATCGCCCTTCGGGTTCCCTCCGGATCCCTGCGCCGCCCGGGGTCCGCTGAGCGTCGGCGACGTTGACCCGTGTCTTCCTCCACCCTTGCCCCCGTGAAGTCGTATGTCCATTTAGCACGGACAATCATCATAACGTCCAGGAAACCGAGGTCAGCTCCTCAGGTGTCCGCCTGGGCCGTCATTGTCCGGTACTCCTTCGGGCTGATACCGCGTTCCCGCTTGAACGCCGCGCTCAGGGCGAAGGGGTTGGCGAACCCGACCTGGCTCGCCACGGCGGCGAGTGTGGCATCGGGCTCGCGCAGCAGGTCGGCGGCCACGGTAAGGCGCCACTCCCGCAGGTAGGTCATGGGTGGCTGTCCCACCAGGGCGGTGAAGCGACGGGCCAGGTTCGCCCTGGACACCTCGGTGGCGGACGCCAGCGCGGCCAGCGTCCACGGATGGGCGGGGTTGGCGTGCAGCAGCCGCAGGGCCGGTCCCACCACAGGATCGCCGTGGGCCCGATACCAGGCGGGGACCTGGGCGCCGGGCCGAGTGAACCAGGCGCGCAGGGCGATGATGAGCAGCAGGTCCAGCGTGCGGTCCAGCAATGCCTGCTGCCCTGGTTCCGCGCGGCTGATCTCCTCGAACAGGCCCACCGGACACTGGCCCAGCTTCGCCTCGACGACGGCCAGCGGCGGCAGTGCCGCCAGCAGCGGACGGGCCATGCCACTGTCCACTGTGTACAGACCACTCAGCAGCAGTGTGCTGTCCGGCTGCGCCGTGCCCCATACGCTCACCCCGGACACCGGCGGGATGAGGTCATCGCCTTGCACGGTCGTGCAGCGGCCGCCGGCCCGGATCACCACGGTTGGCTCGGTGGCCGGGTCGTCCGCGACCACATAGGGAATGCCGCCGCACAGCACCGCGACATCACCGGGTCCGAGTCGCACCGGGGCGACGCCCTGCGCCATCACCCAGACGAAGCCGCGCAACGGCACGGCCAGCTCCATCGGCGAGCCGGCTTCGAAGCGCACCGCCCATGAGCCGGAGAGGAATGACTGGTTGAAGATCGCTCCACTGGTCCGCACCCTGCTCAGCAGGTCCGTCAGGGGATCCATCTGATGAGCATAGACGAATGCGTATGGATACGAGTCTGTCCGCCATGGTGGTTGTCACCGGTGAATGGTTGCCTGAACCCCGGTACGCGACGGCAAGATCACCGTTCACATCCGGCTGGCACTCGACCGTTTCCGTGCACCGGATCTGAACGAGAATGGGAGCGGAACTTGCGTGGACTGCGGGGCAAACGAATCGTCATCGCCGGTGGTGCCACCGGAATCGGCGCCGCCACCGCCGGACGTCTGGCCGCCGAGGGGGCCGCGGTCCTCGTCGGCGACATCGACCTCGGCGGCGCGCAGGCCACCGCCAAGGGCATCGGCGACGCCGGTGGCACCGCGATCGCCGCCGGGTTCGACCTCGGCGACGAAGGCTCGATCACGGCCCTGGTCGAGCGGGCCGTCGCCGAACTCGGCGGGATCGACGGGCTCTTCAACGTCGGAGCCGACCTTTCCCTGGACACCATGAACCGCGACACCGACCTGCTGGGCATGGATCCGGCCGTCTGGCGCCGCAACCACGACATCAACCTCCTCGGCTACGCGCTCACCTGCCGCGAGGTCATCCCGCACTTCCTGCGCCAGGGCGGCGGAGTCATCGTCAACACCAGCTCCGGCGCGGCGTGGGGAGCCGACCCCAGCCGCCCCGCCTACGCCGCGTCCAAGGCCGGCGTCAGCGCCCTGACCCGCCACATCGCGGGCCGCTGGGGCAAGGAAGGCATCCGGTGCAACGGCATCGCCCCCGGCATCGTGCTGACCGAGACGCTGAAACGGCACGACGTCGAGGAGCTCAAGGCCCGCGCCATGCGGGGACTTAAATCCACCCGGCTCGGCGAACCCGAGGACCTCGCCGCCGTCGCGGCCTTCCTGCTCTCCGACGACGCGGCCTACGTCAGCGGCCAGGTGTGGTCGGTCTGCGGTGGCTGGAGCACGCGCGAATAGGTCCGCACCGCGGATTCACTCTGACCACAGTGGACGGACACTGTAGACGAACGCGTATGAAGATGAGTGTGTGCGCCATGGCGGACGGCGCCGGTCAATGGTTTTCTGGTCCCTATGAGCGAGGACAGGATTCTGGTGACCGGCGCCACGGGCAAGACCGGCCGCCGGGTGGTGCGGCTGTTGGCAGAGCGGGGCGCGCCGGTGCGGGCAGCGTCCCGTTCGAGCGCGACCCGCTTCGACTGGACCGACCGCGGCACGTGGGAGCCGGCGCTGCGGGAGGTGTCGGCGGTCTATCTGGTCGCCCCCGACTTCGGCAGTCCCATCGCCGAGTTCGCCAAGCAGGCCGCGGCGGCCGGGGTGCGGCGTGCGGTGCTGCTGTCCGCACCAGGGATCGAGGACGAGCTGGGCGGAGCGGGCTTGGCATGGACCGTGCTTCAGCCGCGGTGGTTCTTCCAGAACTTCAGCGAGGACTTCCTGCGGGACGCCGTGCTCAGTGGCGAGCTGCGGCTGCCGGCGGGGGATGGCAGGGAGGCGTTCATCGACGCCGAGGACATCGCTGAGGTGGCTGTCGCCGCTCTCACCGAGGACGGGCACGGCGGGCAGCACTACGAACTGACCGGTCCCCGGCTGATGACCTTCGCGGACGTGGCCGAGGAGCTCTCGGCGGCGACCGGACGCGACATCCGTTACGTGCCGCTGACCCGCGAGGCGTATGTGGATGAGCAGCGCGCTCACGGCGTGCCCGAAGACTGGGCGCAACTCTCCGCCGACCTGTACGAGCACATTCGTTCCGGCGGACTCGCCACGCTCACCGGCCACGTACGGCAGGTGCTCGACCGAGCCCCCCGTGACTTCGCCGGGTACGCCACGGCGGCCGCCACGCAGGGCGCCTGGCGCACCTGACCTTCGCCGGACCGGTACGACCCGGACCGGGTGTTCGCCTTCCCCCAGGGCCTGGCCTGACCGGTCACATGGTGATGATGGTGAACACCGCGCCGTGCGGGTCGGTGAGCACCGCGGAGCGCCCGAGCACCGTGTCCGTCGGCGGCGTGGTGATCCGGCCGCCGAGCTGTTCGGCGCGGTCGGCGGACTCGTCGCAGTCGCGGACGGCGAAGTAGGCCATCCAGTGCGGCGTGGTGACCTCGGGGTGGCCGGGTCGCATGCCGGCCACCGTGCGGCCCTCGCTCCGCCACTGCGAGTACTCGGCGTCACCGAGCCGCCGGTCCCTGGCCTCCCAGCCGAACACCTCGCCGTAGAAGGCCTTGGAACCGGCCGAGTCGCCGGTGGTCAGCTCGTTCCAGCAGAGCGTGCCGGACTCGTTGAACAGCTCGCAGCCGGGCATCCCGCCCGGCTCCCACACCCCGACCTCGGCCCCGGCCCGGTCGGTGAACACGCCGATCCGCCCGGTGTCGGCCAGGTCACCGGCCGGGAAGAGCACCTGTCCCCCGGCGGGCTCGACCCTGGCGGTGGTGGCCTCGGCGTCGGCGACGAGCACGAAGGTGCGCCAGGCCGTGGCCTGGCCGGGAGCCAGCAGCTGACCGGCCCCGGCGACCGCCTTGCCGCCCTTGGTGAAGACGGTGTAGCCGCCGGACTCCTCGGATGACACTCGCGCGGACCAGTCGAACAGGCTCATGTAGAAGGACCGGGTCTGGGCGAGGTCCGGGGACCGAACGTCGATCCAGCCCGGGGTGCCCGGTGCGACTGCGCCCATCTGTGCTCCTGGTGCTCGTGCGTGCTCGTGCTGGGCACATCTTCTCAGTACGGTCCGAGGTCGGTTCGTGACGGGGCGTGAGAAGTGCCCGCGACCGCACTGCTCGGGCCTACCAGGGACGCCAGCACGGGACGCTACTCACCCGGTCGTAGATCGCGCGCAGCCAGGGTTCGCGCACGGCGGGCAAGCGGGCCAGCGTGCGCAGGAACACGCGCGTGTCCGGCAGGAAGAACGAGTGCGGCAGTCGCGGCGGCTCGGCCTCGGGGAGGTCTCCCTTGATCGTGGGCACCAGCGGCCGGGTGTGCTGGAACGCCAGGTGGATCCACACCTCGGCGGCCAGCGGCACGGGGGCGGCCGCGCTGGGCGGCGACCAGATCTCGCCGGTCCGTGGATGGCGTGGGACCAGCACGAGGTCGGCGTCCGGGGCCGGCAGGCCAGGTCCGGCCAGAGCCAGCGTCTGTTCCGGTGGACCCGGTGGCAGCAACACGGTGAGCACGCGGCCGAGGGTGTCCTCGATGAGGCCCTCCGGCACGGTCACCGCGGCACCGGCGCAGGCGGCCAGCAGGTGGGCCAGCGTCACGCCCAGCTCCGCCTCCCAGCGCCGGTCCCACATCCCGGACGGCTCGACCGGCGGGATGCCTTCGCGGTCAAGCAGGGCAGGCCAGTCCGCGGGCGGCTCGGCGGGGCCGGTCGCGGGCAGGCGGCGCACCGCGTCCGGGGCCAGCCAGACCACCTGCCACATCGAGCAGTCGTCGATGCGGGTCGCCACCGGCCGACGGCAGCCGGCGCAGCGCAGGTTCGGGCCGTCGCGGCCGTCCTGGCCGCAGCAGGCGCCACCGGAAGGGTCGGGGACCAGCACGGTGTTCCTGGTGTCGCCCGGCGCCAGGCCGATCGCACCCGGCGTGCCGAAGGACAGGGCGTACACGGGCGCGAACACACCACGGGCAGCGGCTTCGGCCGCGCCGACCTCGGCCCAGGGACGCCACGGCGGGCCGGTGGGCTCCGGGTCGACGATGTAGGTCCCGGCTTCCAGCAGGTTCCCGAGCGCCACGCCGTTTCCCCACCGCTGATGGGTGTGGCCGGGCAGCGCCACCTGGGTCACCGCGGTGGTGAGCGGGGTGTCGCAGCCTGCGCAGGCGAACAGCTCCACGGTGCGGAGTCTGTCATGGGGCCGCCAGGCATGGGTGCACAATGGACGATGCCCCACCATCACCCGCCAGCCAGCGCACGGAAGAATGCGTCCATGTCCTTCGTCGATGAGGTTTCCTCGGCCGCCGCGCGACTGGCGAACGTCGCGCGCAGCACGCCGCTGGAGGTCAACCAGCGGCTGTCCGAGCGGACCGGCGCGCGGGTGTGGTTCAAGCGGGAGGACTTGCAGGTCGGCCGGTCCTACAAGCTGCGCGGGGCGTACAACCTGTTGGCCCAGACCGAGTTCGCCGGGGCGGGGGCGGTGTGCGCCTCGGCAGGCAACCACGGGCAGGGCGTGGCCTACGCGTGCCGGCGGCTCGGCATCGACGGGCAGGTGCACGTGCCGAGGACCACGCCGCGGCAGAAGCGGGACCGCATCGCCGCGCTCGGGCAGGGCAGGGTGCGGCTGGTCGTGGACGGGGACACCTACGACGACGCGGCCGCGCTGGCCCAGGAGCACGCGGCGGCCACCGGCGCGGTGCTGGTGCCCGCTTTCGACGATCGGCGGACCATCGCGGGGCAGGGCACCGTGGGCATGGAGATCGTGCGGCAGCTGGGTGGCGCGCCGGATGTCGTGGTGGTGCCGGTCGGTGGCGGCGGGCTGCTCGCGGGGGTGGGGGCCTGGCTGCGCGAGCACTGCCCGGAGACCAGGGTGGTCGGGGTCGAGCCCTCGGGTGCGGCCAGCATGACGGCGGCGCTGGCCAGTGGCGGGCCGGTGACGCTGCCGGAGGTGGACTCCTTCGTCGACGGCGCGGCGGTGCGCCGGGTGGGCGAGGTGACCTTCCCGATGGTCCGGGACAGCGGCGCCGAGCTGGTGACGGTGGCCGAGGGCGCGGTGTGCACCGAGATGCTGGACCTGTACCAGGTGGACGGCATCATCGCCGAGCCCGCGGGGGCGCTGGCCTCCGCCGCGTTGTGCAGCGAGCTGGCGATCGGCCCCGACGAGACGGTGGTGTGCCTGCTCTCCGGTGGCAACAACGATGTCTGCCGCTACGCCGAGGTGGTGGAGCGCTCGCTGGTGCACCGCGGCCTCAAGCACTACTTCCTGGTGGAGTTCCCGCAGGAACCCGGTGCGCTGCGCCGTTTCCTGGACGGCGTGCTGGGGCCCGACGACGACATCGTGCTGTTCGAGTACCAGAAGCGGGACAACCGGGAGACCGGGGCCGCGCTGGTCGGCATCGAGATCAGCCGCGCCGAGGACTACGACCGGCTGTGGGGCCGGATGAAGGAGTCCCCGCTGCGGATCCAGCACGTCGCGCCGGGCAGCACGGCCTACCGGTTCCTGGTCTAGCCGGACACTCCGATCGCGTTCAGCGGTAGCGGCAGCAGGAACTGGGCGGTGGAGACCTCAAGTCCGGCCGCGCGCAGCTGCTCGGCCAGGGCCGGCGCGTCGGCCAGGTTGCCGCCGTTGCCCGCGAAGCAGTTCGCCAGGTCGAAGGTGCGGTCCGGGTACCTGGCCTCCAGGACCTTGGTCAGGATGGCCTCCTCCGGGGTCAGCTCGCGACCGGCGGGGCTGCGGCGGCCGTCGCCGTCCTTGGTCACCGGCAGCTCGCGCCAGCCGGGGATGTGTTCCCCGGCCAGGCGCAGCCGGTAGCGGCGCGGGGCCGCGACCAGCGGGTTGACCAGGAGTTCGGCCATCAGGTGGCCGTGCAGGTCGGCCGGGTCCAGCTCGGGGTCGGCGGTCAGCACCTCCGCGACCAGCTGCTCCCCCGCCACGTGCGCCTCGGCGGCCAGCACGCCGGGCACGGCCAGCAGGGCCTCGGCGGTGGCCTCGGTGTTGACCCAGTCCCGGCCCGCCCTGGTCCAGCCCGGCTGGGCCTGCGGCGCCGGCTCGGGCGCGCGTGGCGGGGTCAGGCCCGCGGCGGCCCGGACGTCCTCGGCCAGCGCGTGCAGCAGCCGGCTGGACTCGGCCAGGGTGAGCAGGTGGTCCGCCGCGCGCAGCGAGATCTCCACGACCTGCTTGCCGGGGTGGATGTTGAGGTAGAGCTGTTCGGCCGGCTCGGGCACCGTCTGCTCGGTCAGCTCGTCCGCCGCGGGCACCTCGGCCTCGTCGTCCTCGTGGTACGGGTGGTAGTTGACCTCCAGCGGCGCGCGCGCCGAGACGCCCCGGTCGAAGGTCGCGCGGGCTTCCGCGGCCAGCAGCGCGATCGAGTCGTAGTTGCCGTGCTTGTAGGCGCGCAGGCTGGCCGAGTAGGCGGGCCGGAACAGCGCGGGCAGGTCCTGCGCCGGGTCGATCTCCAGCACCGCCTGGCCGAGCAGGGCGTAGCAGCCGACGCTGTGCTCGGTCGCCTGGTCGAACCGGTTGGCCACCACGGTGTCCATGGCCACCCGGTGCTCGCCGGTGCGGGCCGCGACCAGCCGGGCCAGTGCCGCGGTCAGCACGGTCGCCGGGCTCACCCGGTGCTGCTCGGCGAGCGTGCGCAGCGCGGTGGCCAGCGAGGCCGAGCGCAGGGTGACCAGGTGGCTGTGGCCGGCCGGAATCCCGCCGCAGAACGGGGCGAGGGTGTTGGCCGGGATCGAGGCGATCAGCTCCAGCCAGTGCTCATGCACCCGCTGTGCGCTCTTCTGATTGCCGGTGGTCTCGCGTTCGGCCTGGTCCAGCGGGTGCCAGCGCGGTTCGGCCAGCTCGGCGGGGCGGCCTGCCGCGGCGGCGGCCAGCAGCTCGGCCAGCTCGGTGGCGGCCAGCTGCGCGCCCCAGCCGTCCACCGCGATGTGGTGCAGGGCCAGCACCACGCCACTCGGATGGTCGGTGGGGCCGAACAGCACGGCCTTGCACGGCCAGGAGGTGTCCAGGTCGAACTCATCGCCGGTCAGCTCGGCCGCGATGGCCGTTCTGTCACCGTCCACAGTGGACTCCAGCACGGGCGGCACGTCCGGCGCGCACACCCGCTGCACCGGCTCGGCGCTGGGGAACAGGCTGCGCAGCACCTCGTGCCTGGTGACCAGTTCGCGCAACGCCGCCAGCACCGCCGCCCGGTCCAGGCCCTCGGGCACCGGAACGTGCTGGTACAGCGAAAGGGACAAAGACAGGAACCGCTCACTCGGATCGAGCTGCTGCTCAAGCCAGTGGTACTGCTGGGCCCAGCTCAGCGGCCCCGACCGAAATTCGGCACTCAACGGAAATCTCCTCGCTCAGCCGTGCACTGGCCATCATCCGGCAGTCACCGGATTCACCGCGAATACATATTCTCGATAGCGGCGCGAAATACGCGCGCCGTCTCTCCGCACGCAGGACGTCAGCTCAATACCGGGGTCATTGTCCGCGGGCATGCCGGAACCACGCCCGTCTCGCGGGCGCTCCGATAGGCGGTTGCAGATTCAATTACCCCAGTCGTGCGCCACTCGGACGCAAGCGCTGCTCTAGCCAAACCCCAGTGTGACCAGCAGAAACCCCCAGTGGTCCGTACCCGTCGGATCAGAGGATACCTGCCCCAAAGGGCTATTGCCACTGCCTTGCAGGACTGCCACGGCACCGCTCGCGCGCCGCGCCATTACTACACACAGACCGGCGCTGACAATGCAGAACTAGCCAGAAGTTCCTTCTTCTGCTAGCCGGTCCCGGTCACGATCCGTGCAAGACCGCGCTACGGAAGGCAGTCCGGGCAGGTATCCCCCTTTAACAACGCCGTGAATTAACCGCATTTGTGCGTGGTTTGTGGCCGGAATCGCACCCTTACCGGGTTCAGCTCAGGGTGAAAGAGGCAAAGCGGACCTGATCGGGAACTGGACAACCCGCCGGGGCCGAGTAAGAGTGAATGGCAATCGTGTCCTCTGGGGGGTCACTGAGTGCTACCAAGACATCGTTTGCTGCTTGCGTTCTCACCGCATCTGGATGACGCCGTTCTCTCCGTCGGCGCGGCAATTGCCGCGCGGATCGAGCAGGGCTGGCAGGTCGTGGTCTGCACGCTGTTCGCCGGTGACCCGGACCTCCCGGTGCCACCGGGGGCGGCGGCCTTCCACCGGCACTGCGGCCTCGGCCAGGACGCCGTCGCCCAGCGCAGGCTGGAGGACCGCGCCGCACTGGCCGAGCTCGGCGCGGTGCCCCGGCACCTCGGTTTCCCGGACGCGGTCTACCGGTGGGTCGACGGCCGCCCGCTGCACGATCGGCCGGGCGCGGTGCTCGATCCCGGCCTGCCGGCTGAGGAAGCCCTGCGGGCCGAGCTGGGCGCGGCCATCGCCGGACTGCTCGAGGAGCTGGCCCCGGCGGAGGTC
Source organism: Crossiella sp. NPDC003009 (assembly GCF_053591555.1). Lineage (NCBI taxonomy): Bacteria > Bacillati > Actinomycetota > Actinomycetes > Pseudonocardiales > Pseudonocardiaceae > Crossiella > Crossiella sp. NPDC003009. The sequence continues at coordinate 22,699 of NZ_JBSFUA010000066.1, forward strand.
TGGACCTGCGCGGGCATCGGCGGGCACGTCGACCACCGGCACACCACCACGTTGGTACGCCAGGAATGCGACCGCGCGGGCCTGCCGCTGACGCTGTGGGCCGACCTGCCCTACGCGCTCACCGAGGCAGACCCGCACCCGGCCGCGAGCGCCACGCCGGAACCGGCGCACCTGGCCCGCAAGCTCGCCGCCGCCGCGCACTACCGGTCCCAGCTGCCCGTGCTGTTCCCGCAGGGCACGGACTGGCGGGCGGACCTGGGCACCGCCGAGGCCTGGTGGCCCGCCGCCGTGCCGGGGGCACGCGCGGGCGCATCCGGCACCTGAACCATCGACGCTGAGGGGTTCCACCGATGACCAGCACCGACCAGCAGCTGCCCGCACCGGGCTCGACCGCCATGCTCGAACGCTCTGCGCTGCCGCCGTTCACCCCCGGCAGCCAGACCTTCGACCTGCCCGGGGTGATCCGCCTGGCGCAGAACGAGAGCATCCACGGCCCCTCCCCCGCCGCGGTGGCCGCGATCGCCGCCGAGGCCGGCCGGGCGCACCGCTACCCCGACGCCACCGCGGCCACGCTGGCCGGCCGGGTGGCCGAGACCTACGGGCTGCGGCCCGAGCAGGTGGTGGTGGGCAACGGGGTCGACGAGCTGCTGCTGTTCTGCGCGGTCACCTTCCTCACCGGCGACGCGATCGGCATGGTCACCGGCAACACCTACCCCGGCCACTGGTCCGCGGTGGACTCCGTCGGCGCGCGGCGGCTGACCGTTCCGTTGCGCGGCAACCGGATCGACGTGCCCGCGGTGGCCGCCGCGCTGCGCGGCAGGCCGATCACCGCGTTCCTGTGCAACCCGCACAACCCGACCGGCACCGTGCTCACCGCCGAGGAGGTGGCCGTGCTGGTGGAGGCCGCCGAACGCGGCGGCTCGCTGCTGGTGCTGGACGAGGCCTACATGGACTTCGCCGAACCGGACCAGGCCCGCAGCGCCGCCGAGCACGTGCGCAAGGGCGCGCCGGTGATCGTGCTGCGCACCTTCTCCAAGCTGCACGGCCTGGCCGGGCTGCGCTGCGGCTACGCGCTGGCCTCGCCTGGACTGGCCGACCGGCTGCGCAGGGTCAAGCACGTCACCGTCTACAACGTCAACCGCTACGCACTGGCCGCGGCCGAGGCCAGCCTGGGCGACACCGCCTTCGCCGACACCGTGCGCGCACGCACCAGGGCCGCGATGGCGCACTTCCTGACCGCCATCGAGGACCTGCCGTGGATCCGCGCGCAGGCCACCGTGACCAACTTCCTGCACTGCGAGCTGGACTGGGACGCGCTGCTGGTCAGCCAGGAGCTGCAACAGCGCAGCGTGCTGGTGCGGCCCTGCGCGGACATGGGTTTCCCGCGCCACATCAGGGTTTCCGTCGGCACCGAGGAGGAGCTGGACCAGCTCGTGGCGGCGCTGACCGAGATCGCGACCGAACTGGGCAAGCCGTGAGCGCCCGCCCCGCCTGCTCGGTGGTGGTGCCGGTCTACGCCCGCCGCCACGACCTGGCCAGGCTGCTCGGCGCGCTGGGCGAGCAGACCGGCGCGCCGGAGTTCGAGGTCGTGGTGGTGGAGAACGGCCGCAGGCTCAACTACCGGTGGCTGCGCCAGCGCGAGTGGCCGTTCCCGGTGCGCTACGAGTACGTCGCCGACGGCGCGCAGGCCAAGGCGCGCAACGTCGGGGCCGCGCTGGCCGCCGCGCCCCGGCTGCTGTTCCTGGACTCCGACATCGACCCCGGCCCGAACACCGTGGCCGCGCTCAGCGACGGCGAGCGGCCGGGCGTGGTGATGGCCGACGTGGTCTTCCCGGCCCGCACCAAGGTCAGCCTGGCCACCCACCTCTACGACGTGCCCGCCTACTTCCGCACCACCTACCGGGCCAGGGCGCGCACCGGGCTGTCCTTCCGGGACTTCGTCTCCTGCTCCTTCGCAATGTCCCGCGAGGAGTTCCTGGCGCTGGGCGGGTTCGACGAGGGCTTCACCCACTACGGCTACGAGGACGTGGAGTTCGCCTGGCGCGCGGAGAAGGCGAGCATCCCGTTCCACCTGGGCGGGGCCAAGGTGGCCCACCACAAGCAGCTCGGGCCCACCGCGGTGCACGCCCGCGCGCAGCAGCTGGGCCGCTCGGCCGTGCACTTCGTGCGGCGGCACCCCGACCTGGAGGACACCCTGCCGCTGGGCGTGCGCGACACCCTGGACGGAGTGCTGGCCTTCCCGCCGGTCTTCGACATCGACCGGCTGCTGCGCGAGGCGGCCTGGATCGAACGCCAACTGACCATGCTGCGCCGCGGCCCCAGCCTCGGCCGGGCGCGCGAGCTCATCGCCCGTGGCCGGGAGGTCTACCACGAGATCACCCGGTTCGGCCGCTACCAGGGCATCAGCACCGAGCTGGCCCGGCTGGACACGCGCACCACCACACAGGAAAGGGGTGGCCATGGAACTCAACTCCTACCTCTACCGGCGGCTCGCTGAGGCCGGCGTCGCGCGTGCCTTCGGCGTGCCCGGTTCGTTCGTGATGCCGATCTGGCAGACCTTCAAGGGCAAGCCGGACATCATCCTGTCCCGGCACGAGACCGGCGCGGTGTTCATGGCCGACGGCTGGAGCCGGGCCACCGGCAACCTGGGCGTGGTGCTGGCCACCATCGGCCCCGGCCTGGTGAACTGCGTGCCGGGGGTGGCCAGCGCCTACCGCGACTCCATCCCGCTGCTGGTGGTCACCGGCCAGGCGCCCACCGCGAGCCTGGGCCGGGGCGCGTTCCTGGAGTCCTACTCGCTGGACCGCAGCGTCGCGCCGACCGAGCTGTTCCGCCCGATCACCAAGGCGTCACTGGAGATCGTGGACGCGGCCAACGCGGACTTCCTGATCGACACCGCGATCTCGCTGGCCCTCTCCGGCCGCCGGGGTCCGGTGCACCTGAGCATCCCGATCGACCTGCAGGCCGCCGCACTGCCGGAGCGGGCCGCGAGCGCGCCCCCGCTGGCGGTGACCAGCGCCTTCCGCGGGCAGGCCCAGGACGGGGTGGCCCGGCTGGCCGAGGAGCTGGCCGCGGCCGCCCGCCCGCTGGTGCTGCTCGGCTGGGGCGCGGAGCTGGCCGGGGTCGGGCCCGAGGTCGAGCTGCTGGCCCGGCGGCTGGACGCGCCGGTGCTCTCCTCCACCAAGGCGGTCGCCGCGGTGTCCCCGGCCAGCGCGCACTCCCTCGGCCACCTCGGCCCCGGGCAGCGCTCGGACCTGCTGCCCTTCGTCACCGGTTACGACCCGGACCTGGTGCTGATCCTGGGCGCCAGCCTGTCCGCCTTCTACGCCGCCCCGCTGGCCGGGCTGCTGGCCAAGGCCCGCACGGTGCGGGTGGACGTGGACCCCGACCAGCTCTTCCTGCGGCACCAGCCGGATGTCGCGGTGCAGGCGGACCTGCGCACCCTGCTGCCGGAGCTGCGCGCCGCGCTGGACGCCGTCCCGGCCACGCGGGAACCCGTTGTGCCGCAACGGCTCGCCGAGTTCCGGGCACGCTGGGCGCGGGCCGCGGCGGCGCAGGAGCTGCCGTACGCCGACACCGTGTCCATGTCCGGGGTGCTCAGCCGGATCGGCGAGTACCTGCCACCGGAGGCGGTGGTGGTGCCGGATGCCGGGAACCACTGGCTGGACACGCTGTCCCTGCACCGGCCACCAGTCGCGGGCGGGCTGCGGCTCAACGTCGGGCTCGGCGCGATGGGCTGGGCCATCGGCGCCTCGGTCGGCCTCGCGCTCTCCGGCCAGGTCGGGCGCACCGTGCTGGTCACCGGGGACGGCTCGATGCTGATGCACGGCACCGAGCTGTCCGTGGCCGCCGAGCACGGGGCGAACCTGGTCGCGCTGGTGTTCAACAACCGCTCGCACGGCCGGGTCCGGCTGGGGCAGAAGCTGGACTTCGACGGCGACCTGATCGGCACCGGCCTGCCCCGGATCGACTTCACCCAGTGGATGTCCGCGATGGGCGTGCGCTCCTTCCGGATCAGCCGCCCCGAGGACGTGGACCCGGTGCTGCGCGAGGCCTTCGCCACCCCGGGCACGGTCGGCGTGGAGATCGAGTGCCACCCCGACGAGGTGCCCGCCTGCCTGCGGAACTGGATCGAGGACGTGGCATGAGCCCGGTCACCATCCTCACCGGCGGCTCCACCGGCATCGGCGCGGCCGTGCTCACCCGGCTTCTCGCCGCCGGGCGGCGGGTGCTGGTGCTGGGCCGCTCCGCGCCACAGGCCAAGCAGGACGCCGACTTCCTGCCCTGCGACCTGTCTACAGAGGACGGTGTCGCGGCGGCGCGGGCGGCGGTGCTGGCCTACCTCGGCGAGCGGGACACGCACGCCGAGGTGCTGATCAACAACGCCGGTGGCGGCCTGCCCTGCCCGGCCGAGGAGCTGAGTGCCGAGACGCTGCGGGCCGACCTCACGCTCAACCTGATCGCGCCAATGCTGTTGTGCGCCACCGTGTTGCCCGGCATGCGGGCGGCCGGGCGGGGGGTGGTGGTCAACGTCGCCTCCACCGCGGGGCGGCGGGGCGTGGCCTACCTGCACGGCTACGGCTCGGCCAAGGCCGGGCTGCTCAACTTCACCCAGAGCCTGGCCGCCGAGGTGGTCGCCGACGGCATCCGGGTCAACGCGGTGTGCCCCGGCGCGGCGCACACCGAGCTAGCCGAGACCGGCCGCGCCCAGCTCTCCCGGCTGCACGGCCTGGAGCTCGCCGACTACCAGCAGCGGATGGCCAAGGCCACCGGCCTGTCCCGGCTGCTCAGCGCGGACGAGGTCGCCGAGGTCGTGTGCTGGCTGGCCGAGGGGCACGACCGCCCAGTGACCGGCCAGGCCTTCAACGTGTGCGGAACTTTGGAGATGGGATAAGCCTATGTACCAGGTGGTTTCGATCGAAGAGCCGATGTGGCCCTCGCTGCGCGAGATGTTCGACGAGCTGGGTGAGCCGCCCCAGGTGCTCACCAGGGACAGCCCGCACCCGCTGGTGGTGCACGAGGTGATGGGGCAGCTGACCTTCGTGCAGGAGGGCAGCGGGTTCATCTCGCTGGACGGTGACGAGCGCGCGGTCAAGGCGGGCGACCTGCTGATCCTCAGCGCCCGGTGCGAGCACGCCTTCCTCTCCGCGGTGGACGGCGAACTCGTGCTGCGGCACTGGCACTGGCCTGCCGCGCTGCTGGAGACCGACCGGAAGATCCTCACCTGGGACTACCGGTTCAGCCTGCCGGGGGCCGCGGTGTCCGCCGGTGACTGAGGCGGCGCGCGTCCCCGACGGGCCGTCCAGGGTGTTGCTGGTCAACGGCAACTACCAGGACGGCACCGTCGGCGGCACGCAGTCCTTCACCGAACGGCTGGCCCGGCAGCTGCACGAGGACGGGCGCACCGTGGGTGTGCTCTGCCTCGGCGAGTCCGACGCGGTGGAACGGCACGAGGGCGTCACCGTCTTCCGTATCCGCCCGCCACGGCTGACCGGGCCGGCCGGCCGCGCGCCGGTGCGCATGCTGAACCAGTTGCTGGCCATGCAGAACCCGTGGATCGCCCGCCGGGTGGCCGCGGTGCTGGCCCGGTTCCGGCCGCAGCTGTGCCACGTGCAGATGCTGCGCACGCTCACCCCGAGCGCGCTGCGGGTGCTCACCGCACATCCCGGCCTCGCGGTGGTGCAGACCACGCACGAGCTGTTCTCGCTGTGGGACTTCGACCCGTTCCTGCCCGACCTGCCGCACAAGATCTACTCCCGGCCGCCCCGGGTGATCGCGCCGATCACCAAGCGGCACAAGCGGATCAGCGCCGGGGTGGACCACGTGTGCGCGCCCTCGGCCTTCGCGCTCAACGCCTACACCTCGCGCGGCTACTTCACCGGGGTGCCCGCCACGGTGCTGCCCAACTCCGCGCCGCACGAGTGGGGGCCGCCGAGGGAGCTGGCCGCGCGCAGGCTGGCCGCACCGCCCGTCGCCCGGCCGCGGTTCCTGTTCGTGGCCAGGCTGGACCACTACAAGGGCGTCGAGGTGCTGCTGGACGCGCTGGCCCGGGTGCCGGAGCTGGACATCGCGGTGGACATCGCCGGCGAGGGCGTCAAGGCGGACCTGGTGCGCGAGCGGGCCGCGCTGGACCCTCGGCTCACCTACCACGGGCCGGTGCGCGGCCAGGCCAGGCTGGAGCTGTTCCGGCGGGCCGACGTGATGGTCTGCCCCAGCACCTGGACCGAGACCTACTGCCTGGCCGCGGCCGAGGCCTTCGCCGCGGCCATGCCGGTCATCGGCACCAGCGTCGGCGCGCTGCCGGAGACCGTGCGGCACGGCCGGACCGGCCTGATCGTCGAGCCCGGCGACCCGGCCGGCCTGGCCGCGGCCATCCGGCGGCTGGCCGACCCGGCCAACCGGATCCCCCTGATCACCCCGAGCGCGGAGCAAGCCCATGCCAACGCCCCGTCGGAGTTCCTCGCCCGCCAGCTGGCGGTCTACCGGGAAGCGCTGCGCCCGCGCGGGCTCAGCCTCGTTTCCGCCCCACCACGGTGATCTCGTGCCGGTTGTGCTGAAGTTGACGCGCTTCCACGATCTCGTACCGGCGGCGCAGCCGGTCGAGCACCACGCGCACGGTGTCGTAGGGCTTGTAGGTGCCCACCTTGAAGGTGACCACACACAGCGCGCCGGGCAGCAGGTGCTCGGCGGCGTCCAGCATGACCTCGGCGGAGAGCACCGCGTCCATCCGCATGTCGTTGACCGCCAAGGCGAACCGGGTGCGGGTGCGCTCGAAGAACCGCCCGGCCGTGGTCCGCTCGTGGTGCACCAGCGGGTCGGCCAGCAGACTCGGGTCCAGGTCGCCGGGGTCGACCGCCCAGACCTCCAGGCCGCGCTCGCGCAGGATCCGGGTCCAGCCGCCGGGGCTGGCGCCCAGGTCCACCGCCGCGCCGCCCTGGGGCAGCGGCAGGTCGACCAGCTTGAACAGCTCCTCCAGCTTGAACTCCGCGCGGGAGATCTGGCCCTTCGGCTTGGCCAGCCGCACCCGGCCGCCGGCCCAGTCGCTGAGCGCGTGCTCGGGGGCGGCCAGGCCGAGGGAGACGTCCGCGTCGGAGATCACCGCGGAGAGCACCAGCGGCGCGCCCGAGCGGCACACCTGGTGGCCCAGCCCGGTCAGCTCCTCGGCCAGCGCGGCGTAGAGCTCCTGCGAGCCGTAGGCCACCGGCCGCTGCCCGCTGGCCCAGGCCTGCACCGCGATCTCGGCGCCCGGCGCCAGCCGGTCGGCCAGCAGTTCGCGGGCCGCCGCGGCCACCGTGTCCAGCCCGGCCTCGGCGGCGGGCAGGCGGCGCAGCTCCTCGGTGAGGTGCCGCACGAACACCACCGGCTTGTCCCTGGCCGCCTGCGCGATCTCGGCCAGCGAGGCCGTGGTGCTCAGGCAGCCCAGATCGGGGCCGAGCCGCTCGACCTTGCCCTCCGGCGCCAGCTCGCGCAGGCCGCGCGAGGCGGGCATGAAGTATTCCTGCGACGCCGAGAACAAAATCCGCGTCAACTCCGGCTGCACCCCATCCTGATCGGTCACGGGCGCAGTCTATCCGGCCCGTTCCGCACAGAACCGGCCGGGACAGCCAGCCCTGAGTCATGAATTCGAGGAGAACAATGTCGGACACCACCGTCGTGGACTACCTGGCGCTGAAGAAGGAGAACGCGGCGCTCAACCTGGAGGAGATCCGGCTGGGCAGCGCCGAACTCCACAGCATGCCCCGGTACGTGATGGTCGAGCTCACCCAGGGTTGCAACCTGAAATGCTCCATGTGCCGTTCCCGGTCGATTCGCTATGCCGAGAAGGAGATGGACCGGGAAATCTTCCGGCGGACCGCGGACCTGCTGTTCCCGGCGGCCGAGATGGTCGACGTCCGGGGCTGGGGGGAAAGCCTGCTCGCGCCGGACTTCGAGGAAATCCTGGAATCGGTCATCCGCTACCAGGCGCGCTGCCGCATCGTCACCAACCTCTCGCTGAACCGGCCCCGCCTGTTCGACCTGCTGGTGGAGAACAACGCGATGATCGACATCTCGCTGGACGCGGTCCGCCAGGAGGTGGTCGACCAGGCCCGCTCCGGGGCGAACATGAAGGTCATCGACAAGAACCTGCGCCGCCTGGTGGCCGGGATGATCGATCGGCACGGCTCGGCCGAGGCGCTGCGCCTGGTGGCCACCGTGCAGCGGGTCACCCTGGACAGCCTGGTGGAGTTGGTCGAGTACGCCGCCGAGGTCGGCGTGCCGCAGATCGTGCTCAACGAGGTCACCCTCGGCCCCGGCGACCCCAAGGCGCTGGTCGGCATGGAGGACGAGGTGGACCTCTGGGTCGGCCGGGCCAGCAGGCGGGCCGGTGAGCTGGGCGTGCGGCTGTACGCGGGCACCACCTTCGGCCGCTCGGTCGGGCTGAAGAAGGAGGTGCCGTTCTGCATCCACCCGTGGTCCTACGCCGCGGTCGGCTACGACGGCAGCGTCGGCTACTGCGACCACCTGATCGGCCCGATGATGAAGTTCTCCTGCATGGGCGACATCACCAAGGACGAGTTCCACCGCATCTGGAACGGCGACCCGTGGCGCAGCCTGCGCGAGTGGCACGCCTCCGGCCACCAGACCGAGGACCCCAGGTACAGCGCCTGCTTCCAGTGCTACAAGCACCGCAACGTCGACTTCGAGGACGTCTTCGAGCCGAGGCTGGAGCGGCTGCGCCTGGACCTCACCCCGGTGCGGGCCTCCTCGTGATCCTGCACCTGGTCAACGATCTGCCGCTGTTCGGCCACCTCAGCGCCGAGGTGGCCGCGGACGAGCACGTGCGGGCGGCGGTGAACCGGCTGGCCCTGACCAACCCCGCCCGCACCGGCTACGTCTCCTTCACCGACTTCCGCGACTGGTGGGAGCGGCAGCGCGAGGTGGCGGCCGGGCAGGCCTGCGTGCTGGTCGGCGCGCGGCCCGCGCTGCTGCACGAGCTGGCCCCGCTGCGGACCGAACCCGGCCAGGTGGTCGCGGTCCGGCCGCGGCGGGTGCTCAACGAGCGCGGCCAGACCACGCAGGCGGTGGTGCCCGAGGCCGAGCTGCTGACCGGTCTGCGCGCGGAGCGGGTCAGGGTGCTCGACGACGTGCTCATGTCCGGCCACACACTGGCCGCGGTGCTGGGTGTGCTCGCCGAGCGGGGCCAGCCCGCCGAGCTCTCCGCCGAGCTGCTCATCGCCAACGCCCGGACCAGTGCCCAGCTGCGCGAACGCACCGGCATCGGGCTGGGCGCCTGGCTGAGCCTGGACTACGAGCCGATCCTGGAGGGCACCGTCATCTTCCTCACCGACCTGCTCTTCGGGCAGTTGCGCGGCAAGCCGTTCCTCTCCCAGCACGCGTTGCTCGCCCCGTTCTTCGGCACCGAGGCGGCCCCGCTGGCGGAGTTGTCCGAGCAGGTCACCGGCTATGCGCGGGCGGGTGCCTGATGCTGCCGAAGGTGATCATCCTGGACTTCGACGGGCTGATCCTGGACACCGAGAGCAGCCTGCGCGAGGCCTGGCGGGCCGAGTACGCCCGGCACGGGCTGAGCCTGGACGAGCACGCCTACCGGGAGCTGGTCGGCCAGGTCGGCGCGCGCGAGGCGCTGCTGGCCGGCCTGCCCGGCGGGACGGCGGATCCGGCCGCGGTGCTGGCCAGGGTGCATCCGCGGCACCGGGACACGGTGCAGCGGATGCCCGCGATGCCGGGGGTGGCCGCGATCATGGCCCGCCGCGGCCAGGTGCGGCTGGCGGTGGCCTCCAGCTCGCCGTCCTCCTGGGTGGAGCCGCAGCTGCGCAGGCTGGGACTGTGGGAGGCGCTGGAGGTGGTGGTCTGCCGGGACATGGTGACCCGGCCGAAACCCAGCCCGGAGGTCTACCTGGAGGCGCTGGCCCGGTTGGGGGTGGCGCCTGCGGAGGCGGTGGCGCTGGAGGACTCGCTGGTCGGCGTGCTGGCCGCGGTGGCCGCGGGTATCCGCTGCCTGGCCGTGCCGGGGCCGGTGACCAGGGGGTCGGCCTTCCCCGGCGCGGAGGCGGTGCTCGGCTCGCTGGCGGAGGCGGACCAGCTGCTGTACGGATCCGCGCTGGCCGCCACCGCGGGTGGACTCAGTGACTAGCAGTGCTCATCAGCCCGGACAGCGCGTGCCACAGGCTGTCCGGGCTGGTGAACATGTCCGCGTCCAGCTCCTCGACGTCGAACTCCACGTCGAACTCGCGTTCCAGCGCGACCAGCAGGGCCATCGCCCTGATCGAGCTCAGGCCCAGCGCGGCCAGCTCGGCCTGCCCGGTCAGCGGCGCGTCCTCGGGCAGGCCGTCCAGCGCGTCACGCAGCAGGGCCTCGAACCGGGCGTCCCACACCATCTCCATCACCCTTCCTCACACCAACAGCTTGGCCAGCACCCGCGACAGCGGGCGCGGCATCAACCGGAACACCACGTCCACCACGCGGTAGAAGGCGCCGGGCACCACCATCGACCGGCCGGCGGCCAGCGCCTTGAGCGCGTCGCCGACGATCTTCTCCTTGGGGATCCAGAGGAAGTTCGGCACGTCCTCGGTGTCCTCGGTCATCTCAGTGCGCACGTAGCCGGGCAGCACCGCGGTCACCCGTACCCCGTGCGGCTTGACCTGCATCGCGACCGCCTCGCTGAGCGAGAGCAGGTAGGCCTTGCTGGCGCCGTAGCTGGCGCTGGTGAGGAAGTACGGCAGCAGCGCCGCGCTGGAGACCACGTTCACGATCCCCCCGCGGCCGCGGGCCACCATGCCCGGCAGCACCGCGTGCATCAGCCGCAGCGGAGCCACCGAGTTGACCACCGTGGTCAGCTCCTCGTCCTCGGCCTCGCACTCGTGCAGGGGCGCGCTGGCACCGGGAGCGCCGGCGTTGTTGACCACCAGGTCCACCGGGTTCGCCGGATCGGCCAGCCGGGCGCACACCTTGGCTATTCCCTCGGGCCGCCCGAGATCGGCGGTGAGCACCTCGACCCGGATATTGAATTCGTGAGTCAGCTCACTCGCCAGCGCGGCCAGCCGATCGGTCCTGCGGGCCACCACGACAAGGTCAGCGCCGCGTGCCGCGAGTATTCGGGCGAAGCTTTCGCCAATACCGCTGGACGCACCGGTGACCAGGGCAGTCTGATACATGCAGATGCCACTCCAGTCAAAGTTCTGCGGGTGCCGGACAGCCACGAGCGGAGTGTCGTCAGCCCAATGCCCCCAGGAATCGTTCTCGCCCATCCAGGCTTGCACAACCGGACTCGATGTCAAGGCCGGTTCATTGATTTCCAAGTTTCCCCGATTGTCACTCCGCCGGTTTTCGAATTGAGCCGACATCGGTTCGCCGCGCCGGTAGTGTCCGCGGGGGGCCGTTCGCCACTCCCCACTTCATCCTGATCGTCCGGAGAGGAACTCACGTGCATTCAGCCCCAGCCGCGGCAGGGCCGGAGAAACCGCTGTCCGCCCTGCGCACCCTTTTCGGCTATGTCCGGCCGTACCGCGGGACGCTCATCGCGGGCGGCGTGGTCAGCTTCCTCGGCGGCATCCTCGGCCTGGCCGCCCCGCTGGCGACCAAGGAGGTGCTGGACACCCTCAGCGCCGGTGGCGACCTGACCGGGCCGGTGCTGCTGATGGCCGTGCTGTTCGTGCTCGCCGCCGCGCTGCACGCGGGCGGCACCTACCTGCTGGAGCGCACCGGGGAGAACGTGGTGCGCGGCGTCCGGGTGTCCCTGGTCGGCCGGATCATGCGGCTGCGGGTGCGCGAGCTGGACCAGAACCGGCCGGGTGACCTGATGGCCAGGGTCACCTCCGACACCACCCTGCTGCGCCAGGTCTCCGCGGAGTCACTGGCCAACACGGTCAACGGCGTGCTGCTGCTGATCGGCGCGCTGGTGGTGATGGTCTTCATGGACCTGGTGCTGCTGCTGGTCACCGCGGGCGTGGTGCTGCTGATGATGGTGTGCGAGGCGCTGGTGCTGCCGCGCATCGGCAAGGCCACCGGGCAGGCGCAGGCCGCGCTCGGCGAGATCGGCTCCGACCTGGAGCGCACCCTCGGCGCCTTCCGCACGGTCAAGGCCAGCGGCGCGGAGGCGCGGGAGACCGGCCTGATCGCCGGGCACGTGGACATCGCCCGGCGGGCCGGGTACACCGTGGCCGCCTGGCACGCGGTGGCCACCATGACCGCGGGCCTGGCCATCCAGCTGGCCTTCCTGGCCGTGCTCGGCGTGGGCGGCGCGCGGGTGCTCTCCGGCGACCTGCCGATCAGCTCGCTGGTGGCCTTCCTGCTCTACCTGTACTACCTGAACCGGCCAATCGACTGGCTGACCGTAGGCGCCACCCAGCTGCAGGTGGGCCTGGCCGCGGTGCACCGGGTCCGCGACGTCGAGCAGCTGAAGGTGGAGGAGCCCGCGCCGGTGACCCCGGCGGTCCCCCGGGGTGAGCCGGGCGCGGCCACGGTGGAGTTCGCCGGGGTGAGCTTCCGCTACCGCGAGGACACCGAGTTGGTGCACAACGACCTGAGCTTCCTGGCGCCTGCCGGCAGCATGACCGCGCTGGTCGGGTCCTCCGGCGCGGGCAAGTCCACGGTGTTCGCGCTGCTGGAACGGTTCTACGAGGCCGACCGCGGCTCGGTGACCATCGACGGCAGGGATGTCCGGGACTGGCCGCTGCACGAGCTGCGCCGCACCATCGGCTACGTGGAGCAGGACGCCCCGGTGCTGCACGGCACGCTGCGGGACAACCTGCGCTTCGCCGCGCCGGAGGCCACCGACGAGCAGATCCGCCAGGTGCTGGAGCGCACCCGGCTGGACAGCCTGCTGCGGCGGCTGCCGGAGGGCCTGGACACCGCGGTCGGCCACCGGGGCACCACGCTCTCCGGCGGCGAGCGGCAGCGCATCGCGATCGCGCGGGCGCTGCTGCGCTACCCCCGGCTGCTGTTGCTGGACGAGGCGACCTCGCAGCTGGACTCGGTGAACGAGGCGGCGCTGCGCGAGGTGGTCGCCGACATCGCGGGCACCACCACGGTGCTGGTGATCGCGCATCGTCTGTCCACTGTGGCCAGTGCGAGCCAGATCCTGGTGCTGGACGGCGGAAAGGTGCGGGCCAGCGGCACGCACCGCGAGCTGATCAGCGACGACGACCTGTACCGCCAGCTGGCGGCCACCCAGTTCGCCGCCGCCTCGGTGCTGGAGCCCACCGGGCCGGAGGCCTGACCCCCGTGCTGAGCGCACCGGAAGACCACACTACTTAAATCCAATCACTTACACCTCTATCACGTATGCAGAAT
>NZ_JBSFUA010000067.1:0-34521 GCF_053591555.1 Crossiella sp. NPDC003009
GGTGCGGGCTTTGAACACCATCGCGTTGATCACCCGCCGGTCGTCCACACGCGGACGACCGGTGCCGGGCTGGGGCAGCAACGGTTGCAGGGCAGTCCACTGCTCATCGGTCAGCTCATGACGACGCACCACGAACGTGATCAAAGCAGATCACACCAGCCGCTTTGAAAACGCCCCCTAGGACTTCCCGCGCCCGGTCCGCAGGTCCACTAGGTTGGACGCGGGCCCGTAGTAGAACGCGCGCACCCGGTAGGCCGCGGTGCGCTCCTCCGGCAGCGTCACCAGGCCGAAGGAGTTGATGTTGGGGTCCAGCAGCGCCGCGGTCCCCCACTGCGCCGCGCCCGCCGCCTTCGACTCGATCGCGTAGTGGTCCTCGTCGATGGCGTTGTCCCGCCAGGTGAACCGGATGCCCTGGCTGGTCATCACGGTCGCCTTGATCTCGGTCGGCGCCGAGGCGGAAGCGTTGGCGCGCAAGGACTGGGTGGCCGCGGGCGCGCCGGGCAGGGTCTGCGGCACGGCCCACTCGTGCGAGTCCTCCTCCGGCTTGTCCCCCGGCTTCGGCTCGGGCATGGTCACCGACTGCTCCGGTGAGGCGGCGCCGTAGTAGGGCCGGAGCCGGTAGTAGAACCGGGTTTCCGGGATCAGGTCGGCGTGCCGGTAGCTGGTCTCCTCCGGGGCGAGGAACTTCAGCACGGTGTAGTCCCCGTTGGGCTCGTGCGAGTACTCGATCACCCGCCCAGCCACCGGCGGCCCGGAGTTCGTCCAGCGCAGCGTGATGTCCACCGGAGTGTCCAGCCGGCCGGTGAGCTGATCGGCCGGGGGCGCGGATTCCGTTGGGGCGCAAGCACAGAGCAGCAGAGCGAGCGCGGGCAGCACGGCGCGGAGCTTGGTCACGGCGGGCCTCGAGACGTCGAAGGGCACGCGGTCGTCCCGGCGGGTGAAACCGGGACGACCGCGCGGGTCAGGACTGGGGTGTCAGCGCGGGATCACTTGCGCCAGAAGCGGATTCCGCTCCACACCACGGTGGCCGGACCCTGACCGCTGCTGGTGCGGTAGGCGCCGAACTTGTCGTAGAACTGGCTGCCCGAGCTGGCGTAGCTGTGCCGCAGGGAACCGTTGATGTAGGTGCGGTGCTCGCTGCCGACCTGGTGCACGGTGTTGACCCGCACGGTCGCGCCGACGGTGGCCCCGGAGGCGATGGTCGCGCCGCCGTGCACCGCGTACATCCGCCCGCCGCGCTCCACCGCGAGCATGAAGAACGGTCCGGCGGTGGGACCTTCGCGGAAGGTCTGCTTCAGCGAGATCCGGGTGCCGCCCAGGCTCTGGACCCGGAAGGATCCCTCGAACTGGTAGGTGCCACCTCCGTAGGTGTCATATCTGCGTTCCGCGCGCTGGTCCCCGCTCGCGGTGGAGCAGGTCAGGGTGAAGGTCAGGTTGTTCACCTGGCCGCAGCCGCGCTGCTGGACGTTGAAGCCAGGGGAACGGGAGGACCAGCCACCGCCCTCGACCTGGGCCTGCGCGGCAGGGGCGGTCAGCACAAGCCCACCCAGGACCGCGAGCACGGCAAGGACACGGCGTTTTCTCGGCATTCCAACCTCCAAGAAAAGGCGCGTTCGAACGACGAATACCGACGTTTGCAGGGGCCGGTATCAGAGTTCGAAAGCGCTTACCAGGTTGGCGGGGTGACGTCACATTAGGACACGGAACGTAGTCCGACAAGGCTTTCACATATGCGACCAGAAGGGGCCGGGAGAGCCTCCGGGCGGGTGTGGCCGACGGGCGTGGCGAAACTCCACGACGGCCTCCGGAGGCTCTCCCTTCCTCGACCCGGACCGGACTCGCCGACGGAGAAAGGACTGACACTGCCCGCCCTGGGAACCCCGCCGCCACACCGGCCGGGGAGACTTGATCCCCAGCGTTGGCGAACGCTTGTTCAGTAAGTTGCCGCGCCGATGCTAGGCAAGCGGTTACCTACCCCAGGCTGGTTTGTGGCGCAGGTCACCTCAGGCGTCGAACGCGCTCGGCGGCACGCCGCGCTCGAACACCAGTGACATCAGCTCGGTGACGAACTCCGGCACGCTCGCCCCGTTGTAGAGCCCCCGGCTGGCCTGCGCCAGCACCACCCGGCCGAAGGCGCCGACCAGGATGAGCTGGCAGGCCAGCTGTGGCGGGACCCGCAGCGGATGGCCGGCGGCGGCGCAGGCCTCCAGCGCCTCGATGACGATCAGGCCGATCTCCCCGCCGGGGCGGGTGGTCGCGCTGTCGCTCCAGGAGACGCCGACGCCCTTGGGGAAGCTCAGCAGCACGCGCTGGTGCGCCGGGTTGCCGGTGGCGAAGCGCAAGTAGGCGCGCATGATCGCGCCCAGCCTGCCCAGCGGGTCGCCCGGCTCCGCCTCGTCCCTGGCCCGCGCCATCACCTCGGCCATCCGCCGCAGCTGGTCGGCCAGCAGCGCGCCGACCAGCTCGGTCAGGTCGCCGAAGTGCGGGTAGATGCTGGCCGGCGCGATCCCGGCGGCCCTGGCCACGCCGCGGATGGTCAGCGCGTCGTCGGTGTCCAGCTCGCCGAGCAGCCGCTCGGTGGCGCACAGGATCTCCTGCCGCAGGCGGTCGCCGTGGCCCCACGGGTTGCGCACCCGCCGCGGCGGACACGGCTGCTCGGAGACCTCGTCCACGGTGTCAGTGTCCCTGCTGTTCCGGTAGCGGGACCGCGCCCGCGTGCAGGAGCTTGAGCGCGTCGCGGGTGATCTCCGGCAGTGGCCGGGTGCCGCCGCCGTCCACCCATTCCCGCAGCGCGACCTCGATCAGCCCCATGGCGGTGGCCGCGGCCAGCGCGGCCACCAGGCGGACCGAGGGCCCGCCGATCCTGGCGGCGATCTCGGTGGCCAGCTCGTCCCGCCAGCGCCAGGTCTGCTCCGCCAGCCTGGCCTGCAGCGAGTCGGTGTGCCTGGCCAGCGCGTACACCGCGACGACCCGGTCGGAGTCCTCGGCGACCACCCGCATCAGCCGGGCCAGCACCGCGTGCAGCGCCTCGGGCAGCGGGCGGTCCGCGGGCTGGGCGCGCATGACCTCGAGGGAGTCGGTGAGGTGCTCCTCGACGAAGCCCGCGATCAGCGACTCCTTGGTCGGGAAGTAGCGGTAGAGCGTGCGGGTGCCGACCTCGGCCGCGGCGGCGACCTGTTCGATCGTGGTCGCCTCGAAGCCCTGCGCCGCGAACAGCTCCAGCGCCTTGTCGGCGATCAGCAGCCGGGTGCGCTGCATCTTCACCTCGCGCAGCCCCATCGGCACACCTCCTGACCAGCCCCTCTTCGCCCGGAGGCTAACAGCACGGACCGTGCCCGACAGGTGTTCGACACACGTGGCATAGTGGCAGCGTTGGCATAGTGGCAGTAACTGCCAGTTTTCTGCACGTGCCCGCCGCTCGACTCCCACCACCGAGAGGACTCCCCCGGCCATGACCGAGACCGCCGACGCGCCCGCCACCGCCGCCTTCCCCGACACCCGGCCCCCCGGCTGTCCGTTCGACCCCGCCGCGGGGTACCGGGAGCTGCGGGAGACCGCGCCGGTGAGCAAGGTCAGCTGCCCGGTCGGCGTGGACGCGTGGCTGGTCACCCGGTACGAGGACGTGCGCAGCGTGCTGGCCGACCCCCGGCTGAACTCGCGGGCCGCCTCGCCGTCCAACCACGTCAACACCGAGGCCGACCTCGACGCCCCGGCCAACCCCGGCTCGATCCTGCACCACGACGGCCCCGAGCACTCCCGGCTGCGCAGGCTGCTGACCCCGGAGTTCACCGTGAAGCGCATCCAGGCGATGCGGCCCTACATCGCCGAGCTGGTGGACCAGCACCTCGACGCGATGCTGGAGGGCACCGAGGCTGACCTGTACCACGACTTCGGACTGCCGATCCCGTCGCTGGTGATCTGCGAGCTGCTCGGCGTGCCCTACGCCGACCGGGAGATGTTCCAGGCGGCCAGCGGCGTGCTGCTCAAGGTCGACATCACCCAGGAGCAGCGGCTGGCGGCCAGTGGTCAGATCCAGGGCTACATGGCCCAGCTGGTCATGACGAAGCTGGCCGACCCGACCGATGAGGACCTGCTCGGCAGGTTGATCCAGCGCGCCAACGCCTCCGGCACCCCGCTGACCGTGGAAGAGCTGGTCACCCTCGGCATCTCGCTGCTGATCGCCGGGCACGAGACCACCGCGAACATGATCGCGCTCAGCGCCGCCGCGCTGCTCCAGCACCCGGACCGGCTGGCCGAGCTGCGCGCCGACCCGTCCATCGCCCCCGCCGCGGTCGAGGAGATGCTGCGGTACCTGTCGGTGGTGCAGTTCGGCGTGTTCCGCCGGGTGGTGGAGGACCTGCCGGTGGGCAACGTGGTGTTCAAGGAGGGCGAGTTCGTCATCGCCGCGCTGTCCTCCGGCAACCGGCAGGAGTCGGTGTTCGATCGCCCCGACGAGATCGACTTCAGCCGTAACGCCAGCGCGCACCTGACCTTCGGCTACGGCGCCCACCAGTGCCTCGGCCAGCAGCTCGCCCGGGTGGAGCTGCAGGAAGTCTTCGCCAGGCTCTACACGAGGATCCCGACGCTGCGTCTGGGGATTCCCTTCGAGAAAATCGAGTTCAAGCACGACGCTCTCGTGTACGGCGTACGTTCGTTGCCGGTCACCTGGGACGCCCAGGCCTGACCGGCCGGCGGCCGCGACCCACCACCGCACAACAGGAGTTGGAAATGCGCGTGAACATCGACGAAGAAGCCTGCGTCGGCGCCGGCCAGTGCGTGCTGGCCGCCGCCGAGGTGTTCGACCAGCGAGACGAGGACGGCGTGGTCGTGCTGCTCCAGGCGGAGCCGCCGGCCGAACTGGGTGAGGCGGTGCGCGAGGCCGCGGTGCTGTGCCCCGCGATGGCCATCCACGTCGAGGACTGAATTTCCCAGCGGGTCACATATCTGAACCGACCGGCGCGCGCAGACAATTGCCGCGCCGGTCGGCGACCAATTGCCCGGGCAATTTCGATCGCTTCCCCCGCATCTCACTCCCGGTCGCGCCGTCGACATTCCACCCATCCGGCCCTAGCCATTCGGCCACACCCATTGGGCCGTAGCCGTGCGCCCCGCCAATCCGCCCCGACTCTTTGCCAATCCACCCGCGCGCCGCGCGCCCGCCCCTGCCAACCCGCCGGGCCAGCCCTGCCGATCCGCTGCCCCGCTGCCCCGCTGCTCCGATCCGCCGGGCCCCCGGCCTCGGCCATCCCCGCTGCGGATGAAAACAGCCGCTCCTGGCGATCAACGCACCAGCCATCCAGCGGACATCCCGCGCACACCTGACCGGGCTAGTTTCTCCTCATCCGCCACCGGGTTTCGGTTTGAGGAGCGCAACGATGCATCGCCCACTCGCTCGCGCGGCCACCGCCGTCGGCGCCGCCCTGCTGGCCCTGGCCGCCACTGCCACGCCCGCCCAGGCGAGCACCGCGACCGGAGCCACCACGGTCGGAGTGCACAACGCCTACATCCAGTCCACCTTCCCGTATCTGGTGGACGCCCTGGACACCGGCGCGGGCATGCTCGAACTGGACGTCTGGACGAACTTCTTCGGCACTAGGGACTTCAAGGTCAGCCACGATCCCGGCAACAGCAACAACTGCGCCGCCGCGGACACCTACCAGCAGTTGCGCACCGGCGCCCGCGACCAGAACCTGGCCACCTGCCTGCGCAACATCCGCCTGTGGCACGAGAACCAGCCGAACCATCCCCTGGTCGTGCTCAAGCTGGAGATGAAGAACGGCTTCGACGGCCGCGGCGGCTTCGGCCCCGCGGAACTCGACCGCCTCATCGCCGACAACCTGGGCGCCGCCAACGTCTTCGGCCCCGCCCAGCTCAAGGGCGGCCACCCCACCCTGGACGCCGCCGCCCAGTCCGGAGCCTGGCCTGCCCGCGCCGCCCTCACCGGCAAG
Source organism: Crossiella sp. NPDC003009 (assembly GCF_053591555.1). NCBI lineage: Bacteria > Bacillati > Actinomycetota > Actinomycetes > Pseudonocardiales > Pseudonocardiaceae > Crossiella > Crossiella sp. NPDC003009. The sequence continues at coordinate 5,949 of NZ_JBSFUA010000067.1, forward strand.
TTCCTGCTCCTGGTCGAACGCGGCACCCTCGAGGCCGCGAACCCCTTCGACCGCTACCACACCGACGTGGAGTACGCCGACCGCCTGATCAACGCCAACAGCACCGGAACCCTGGCCACCACCATGGCCTTCCCTGCGATCAACGGCGCCGCGCAGTCCGACCCGCGCACCGGCGACCGCGGCGGCAACCGCGCGCCCTGGCTCGTCGCCTTCGACGGCGACGCCAGCGCCTACGCCGGTTACCCCGGCACGTACCTGGGCGGCAAGTACTTCGTGGTCATGACCGACGCCCACCGCGTGGCCCCGGCAATCGACGGCGTGAACCCACCGGTCCCCGACGCCCAGGCCCGGGTCCGCGACCTGTCCGCCAAGGGCGCCACCATCGTCTCCAGCGACTGGCGCGCCCCGGCAATCGTCGCCTACACCACCGGCTGACCCACACCACCCGGGCGGCTCCCGCCTACAGCGGAGCCGCTCGGACAGCACGCCGTCACCGCGTCCGAGTCCGACATCGGACGTTGTCACCGCTTCGGCCCAATCGTAGGATGATTGGTGTCCGCACCAGCGGCCGTGGACGTTGTGCGGGCCGGCCCGCCGCCCTGGCCCGCACAACCCGCGCCGGGGGTCCCGGACCGCAAGCCGCACCAGCCATCGCGACCAGCCTCGCGCACTGGCCACTAGCCGTTCTGCCCAAACGGATCGCGCACCAGCGACGCGAAGTGCGACGCCCACACCGCTACCGGACCGCCACGGGCAGTGGCCAGCCGCCAGCGGAGCCGGTCATCCCAGCCACACCGATGGCGCCAGCTACCCAGCCGTCAGCACCAGCCGCCGACCACACCGGCCACACCGGACCTGCTCGCCACACCGGGCCTGCTCACTGCCCAGCCCTGCCGGGGCCGCCGACTGTGCACTACCTCGGCTTGACCGGTCATCCCGGCCCGACCACTCATCCCGGCCCGGCCGCCATCGCGCCAACCCGTTGCCCGGCCTTGGCAGCCGAACAGTCGAGGCGAGCTCGTGTTCAGTTGTCCCGGGGGTCGGTGAAGCCCTGCTGCTCGGCCAGGAACCGCTCCACCTCAGCGCCCAGCTCCTCGGCGCTCGGCATGTCCTCGGCCGTCTCCAGCAGCAGGCTCTCCTTACCCGCGGCTTCGGCGAACGCGTCGTACTGCCGCTCGAGCGCGCCCACCACCTGCGCGATCTCCTCGGACTCCACGACCTGCCGCTGAACCTCGGCGTCAGCCCGGCGCGCGGTCTCCCGCAGCGAGTCCGCGGGCAGCACCAGCCCGGTGGTGCGCACCACGTGGTCGAGCAAGGTCATCGCGACCGCCGGATAGGTCGACTGCGCGAGGTAGTGCGGCACCTGCGCGGCGAACCCGACGGCGTCGTGACCGCTCTCGCCGAGGCGCAGCTCCAGCAACGCGCTCACGTTGCCGGGCACCTGCACCCGGTTGAAGAACGGCTGGTGTTCGGAGATCAGTTCCCGGCGCGTCGCGTGGGCCACCACGCCCAGCGGTCGCGTGTGCGGAACACCCATGGGAATCCCGTGGAAACCGACGGTCAGCCGGACGCCCCACCGTTCGATCAGGCTGCGCACAGCCTGGGTGAAAGCTTCCCACCGCACATCCGGCTCAGGCCCAGTGAGCAAGAGGAACGGGGTGCCGATGCCGTCGTGCAACAGATACACCACGAGCTCGGGTCCGGCAAAATCGGCCCACCGGTCCGTCGAGTAGGTCATCAGCGGCCGCCGCGAGCGGTAGTCGACCAGGCCGTCCACGTCGAACCGCGCGATCTCGCGGTGCTCGTAGTTCTCCAGCAGATGCTCGACCAGCACCCGCCCGGCCGCGCCCGCGTCCATGAACCCGTCGAAGTGGTGCAGCAGTACCGCTCCGGTCAGGTCCGGGACATCGGAGTCCACCTCGTACAGGTTCTCCGGATTCAGCACCACAGCCTCCTGCTCGTCTTACCGTGCTTCTGTATCGAGAACGCCTGACCGGGTGACACCATTCCCGTCAGATCAATTTGACGCACCAGATGTCCAAGCGGTTATATGCCATACATGGCACCCAGAACCGCGGGACCCCCGCCGCCAGCCCCCGCCCGGCAGCCGCCCGCACCTCCGGACGCGGACTCAGGCCTCACCTCCGGGCAGCACCGCCACACCTTCGAACACAGCGTCAATAATCGCTCTCTTGTCAGCGTTTTTTCGTTACCTGACAACACAATTTGCTGACCACCGGGCCGCGAGTTTCGCCCATGGTGAACCTGCCATTTCCGCCCCATTCCCCACGCTAGGCTGATGCCATGTTCGAGCAGCTCGCCGTGCTCGACGCACCTCAGCCCCGGTCTGTTGACGCCACGATGGGCGCCCTCTCCGCTGATATGTCCACTCTGGACGACGACGCGTTGCTCGATCGTTTGCAGGACTGCCAACGGATCAAGGCTTTCGTCGAGTCGGTCGAGATGCAGGCCCTGGCCAGGTTCGCCGAACACCGAACCCATGACAAGTACGGAATCCACGAGTTCGTCGAGGACGAGATCGCCGCGGCGCTGGGCTGGAGCCCACGCGCGGCCGCGGTCAGGATGGCCACCGCCCTCGACCTCCGCCGCCTGCCCAGAACCCTGGACGCGTTGGCGGAAGGCCGGATCGACTACATGAAGGCCAAGGCGATCGCCGAAGCCGTGGCGCCGCTCACCGACGACCAGGCGGCCACGGTCGAGGACCGGGTGCTGCCCGACGCGCGGTCCCGCAGCGTGGGCAGCCTGCGTTCGATGTTGCGCCGCGCGGTCATCCGCGCCGACCCAGGCGCCGCCCGCAAGAGAGAGGAGAAGGCAGCGGAGTCCCGGCAGCTGTCGCTGTGGGCGGAGGACGACGGCATGGTCGTGCTCTCGGTGAAGGCACCGGCTCCGCAGACCCAGGCCGCCTTCCGCTACGTCGACAAGCTCGCCCGCACGGTGAAGGACGAGGAGCGGACACTCGACCAGACCCGCACCGACGTGGCACTGGACCTGTTGTCCGGCAAGGCGAACGGCGGTTCGGTCAGCACCGAGATCCGGGTGACCGTGCCGATCACCACCCTGCTCGGCGACGACGAGCCCGCCGAACTGGCCGACCACGGTCCCATCACCGCCGAGACGGCCCGCGAACTGGCCATGGACGCCAACATCAAACGACTGCTCACCGGGCCAGACGGCTCGGTGGTCGGCTACGACGCCCGGCGTTACAAACCGCCGACCTGGATGACCGAGCTGGTCAAGGCGCGCAACCCGCGGTGCACCTTCCCCGGTTGTCGTCGCAAGGCCCACGACTCGGACCTCGACCACACCATCCCGCACGAGAACGGAGGTCCCACCAGTCCCGACAACCTCGGTCCGCTGTGCCGTCACCACCACCGGCTCAAGCAGACCGCCGCCTGGCCCTGGCGGCTGAACCAGCATCCGGGTGGCCGCTTCACCTGGACCTCGCCCACCAACCGCGTCTACCACACCTCCCCGGAGCCGCGATGACCTGAACCGCAAGCCCCGCCTCGCCACCGGCCCGCGGCCCACGGCGCCGAGGGCAGGGCGGATCGCCGACCACCGCGTGCCCCGCTCAGCACGCGGAGGCCGCCGGGCACCTCACGCCGGCATGAGGTGCCACCGGCACTGTCCACAAAGGAAAGTCCGACACAGCAAAGCCCGATCGAGGAAAGCAGAACCCAGGGAGGTTGCCGGGAAGCAGAGCATTGGGTATTCAAACGGTCTCGTCTACCGTGGAGATATGAGTTCGCCGCGCCCGTGTTCCATCGCCGCCACGCTGGCCGTGGTCGGTGAGAAGTACTCGTTGCTGGTGCTGCGTGAGGTGTTCTACGGGGTGTGCCGGTTCGATGGCATGGTCCGGAACATCGGGGCACCGCGCGACATTCTCGCCGCCCGGCTGCGGAAGCTGGTCGATGCGGGTGTGCTGGAACGTGTCCAGTACAGCGAGCGGCCGCCGCGGTTCGAGTATCGCGCCACGGAGGCGGGACTGGAGCTACGCGGAGTGCTGCACCTGTTGCGGCAGTGGGGTGACCAGCACCTCATGGACGTCGCACCGGTGACGTTCGAGCACAGCTGCGGTGCGGACCTGGAGACCGTGCCGACCTGCCGGTCCTGCGGCGCCGAACCGGCCGTTGGCGAACTACGCGCGAGGTTCGCCAGTCCGGAGTGGACGGCGCAGGGCCGGACGGTCGACTGAGTCGCTCGGCCGGGCGACTGGCGTCTCCAACGCCCCGCACGCTGTGCTCGAACCGCTCCGGCGCACGACCAGGAGCCAGCGCCGACAGCAAGGCCAGGCAGGCCGCGCCTGGGCCTGGGCCTGGGCCTGGGCCTGGGCCTGGGCCTGATCTTGCGCCCCGAATGTGCCCTGAAGCAGCCGGTTCAGGTCTCGCTGTCCGGCTGCCCCAGGGCACGAGCCCCGGGGCTGGCCCGGCTGGTTCGGGCCGTGGCTGGTCAGGGCTTGCGGAAGACCAATGCGGTGTTGTGGCCGCCAAACCCGAAGGAGTTCGACAATGCGGCGTTGATGGGCAGGTTGACCGGGGTGTCCCTGGTGACCTGGATCTGGAGGGCGTCCTCCGGGTTCTCCAGGTTGCGGGTCGGCGGGGCCACGTCGTGGTGGATGGCCAGGACGGTGAACACCGCTTCCAGGGCGCCGGCCGCGCCGAGGAGGTGGCCGGTCATGGACTTGGTGGCCGAGACCAGGGGCTGGTCGCCGAAGACGTCGTAGATGGCCTTGGCTTCCAGCATGTCGCCGCCCGGGGTGCCGGTGGAGTGGGCGTTGACGTGGTGGATGTCCTTGGCGGACAAGCCCGCTTCGCGCAGGGCCGTCTCCATGGCGCGGATCTGGCCGTCGCCCTGGGGGTGCAGGCCGACCATGTCGTAGGCGTCGGAGGTGATGGCGGCGCCGGCGAAGGTGGCGTACGGGGTGCGGCCCCTGGCGGCGGCGACGTCGGCGCGTTCGATGACCAGGACGGCGGCGCCCTCGCCGAGGACGAAGCCGTCGCGGCCCTTGTCGTAGGGCCGGGAGGCGCGGTGCGGCTCGTCGTTGCGGGTGGACATGGCCTGGGCCTGGGCGAAGCCCGCCATGGTCACCGAGCGGACGCAGGCCTCGGTGCCACCGGTGACCACGACGTCGGCGCGGCCCAGCCGGATCAGGTCCAGGGCGTGGGCCAGGGCCTCGGCGCCGGTGGCGCAGGCGCTGGCCGGACAGATGGCGCCGGCGCGGGCGTCCAGGTCGATGCTGACCGTGGCGGCGGCACTGTTCGGCATGATCATCTGGACCATGCGCGGGGAGACCCGGCGGTAGCCGCGGCCGAGGAGCGCGTCGTAGTTGTCCAGCAGGGTGCCGACACCGCCGATGCCGGTGCCCAGGACGACCGCGACCCGGTTCGGGTCGACCGCGCCCTTCTCCAGACCGGCGTCGGCCCACGCCTGACGGGCGGCGACCAGGGCGGCCTGGGTGGACCGGTCCATCCGGCGGGCCTGCACGCGTTCGAGCTGACTGGCCGGGTCGACCGCCATCCGGGCGGCGAGCCGGGCGGGCAGTTCCTGCGCCCAGTCGTCGGTGAGCGTCTCGACCCCGGACTGGCCCGCCAGCAGCGCGGACCAGGTGTCGGCCGTGCTGCCGCCCAGGGGGCTCAACGTGCCGAGCCCGGTGATCACAACCTCGGTCATCAACCGTCCTTCTCTTCCTGCCGCGGCCCGGTGACGGGCAGTCCGTTGCCGACCACCTTCACCGGCTTGTGCGGGAACCGACGTCGGGCGTAGTCCCCGGCTGGTGAGCCGGGAGTGACGTAGAGCGTCTCCACCTTGTCCTGCAAGGGCTTCACCACGGTGTTCATGAAGTCCTTCCGATCGGCGAGGTAGGGCTCGAGTACATCCTCCCCTGCCGGGCAGACGGCCAGGGAGTAGGCCGCCTTGTAGTTGGGCTTGAACGCCAGGCTCTGCCACATGGAAGCGCTCTCACGTGGGCTGACCCGGGCACGGTACTCCTCGGCGTCGGCACTGTCCGCGATCGTCTCCACCCAGTCGGTGAAGCCGCCCATGAACTCGCGGTAGTTGTGCGTGGCGCAGGCGCGGAAGTCGAACTCTCCGTTCTTGCCGATTGCCCCGATCGGGCAAGCCGCGACGCACAGCTTGCACTCCAGGCAGGGGTTGTAGGCCAGCTCAGTCCCGTACGCGCTGATCTCGGCATCCACCAGCAGGGTGGCCAGCAGCACGAAGCTGCCGAAGCGCGGGTGGATGACGTTGCGGTGGATGCCCATGGCGCCCAGGCCCGCGGCCACCGCGACCGGCTTGTGCGCGACCACCCAGATCCGGCCGGGGTAGTTCTCCATCTCCATCGGGAAGGTGGCGGAGGGGTTGAGCGCGCGGTGCCCGGCGTCCTCCAGGGCGCGGACGATGGTGCGCGCGGCCTCGTTGATGATCTCGCCGGTGCGGTGGAACTCCTGGTTGGCGACGCTGCGCGCGGGTGAGCGGACGTTGTCCCGGTTCATCCGCACCACCAGCGAGACCAGGCTCCGGGTGCCGGGCAGGGCGTGCAGCGCGGGCTCGCGTTCACCGGCCAGGTCCGGATGGTCGAGGGGAACCACGCCCATGTCGTCGGCACCCGCGGCCAGGCAGAGCTCGCGCAGCCAGGCCGCGTCGATGACCCGGGGTTCGCGGGGGCCGGTGGCGGCCTGCCGCTCCTGGACCGCGCGGACCGACGGGTGGCCGGCGAGACGGGCCGGAAGTCTTGTCATCACACGCTCCCGAGGTCAGATGGAAAAGCAAACTCACCATGTCATCCGGTAAGTTTGAAATCAAGACTTACTTGGTCGCGGCAGAATGGGGCGGTGAAGGAGACCTCGGCGCGGCTGCTCCGGCTGCTGACCCTGCTGCAGATGCGACGCGAGTGGTCAGGTTCCGAGCTGGCCGAGCGGCTGGGCGTGACCGGTCGCACGGTGCGGCGGGACGTCGAGAAGCTGCGGGACCTGGACTACCCGGTCGAGTCGACCAAGGGCATCGCCGGTGGTTACCGGCTGGGCGCGGGGGCGGACCTGCCGCCGCTGCTGCTCGACGACGAGGAAGCGGTGGCGGTGGCGATCGGGCTGCGCACCGCGACCAACGGCAGCGTCGAGGGCATCGGCGAGGCTTCGCTGCGGGCGCTGGTGAAGCTGGAGCAGGTGTTGCCGTCACGGTTGCGGCACCGGGTGGCGGCGTTGCAGATCTCGACCGTGCCGAGCCGGTCCTCGATGCCGACGGTGGCCGCGGACACCCTGACCGCGATCGCCGCGGCCTGCCGGGACCACCAGCGGCTGCGGTTCGACTACCGCAACCACGACGGCACCGAGAGCCTGCGCGAGACCGAGCCGCACCGCCTGGTGACCTGGGGCCGCCGCTGGTACCTGGTGGCCTGGGACGTGCACCGGTCGGACTGGCGGACCTTCCGGGTGGACCGGTTGCGGCCGAGGGTGCCGACCGGTCCCCGGTTCACCCCGCGCGAGCTGCCCACCGACGACGCGGGGGCGTTCGTGGCCGAGCGGGTGGCCCGGTTGTGGCAGTACCAGTCCACGGTGCGGCTGCCGGTGCCCGCGGACGCGCCGGAGGCGCAGAACTTCGCCGGGATCGGGCGGGTGGAGCCGGAGGGGCCGGAGAGCTGCCTGCTGCACGTGGGCGCGACGGATGTGCGGCAGCTGGCGTGGATGCTGGGGGCGATGGAGATCGACTTCGAGGTGGTGGACGCGCCGGAGCTGGCCGCGAACCTGGTGGCGATGGCGGAGCGGTTGCAGCGGGCGGTGCCCGAGGCGGCGCGGGGGCAGGCGCGGGCGAGCGAGTAGCGGCCGCGCGGGGCGGATGCGGGCGCGGCGGCACGGGCGACGGGTAAGGCGGGCGCGGCGGCTAGGGCAGCGGGCGAGGGCGGGCGCGGTGAACGGGGCGGCGCGGGTCGAACGCGACGCTCCAGGGCGGCGCGAGGGGACGCGGGCCGACGGCCAGGTTGCGGGTGAACGCTGGCGTGGCGGCTAGAGGCGGCGGGCAGCGAGCGCGGAGGCGGCGATTAAAAGCAGCGGGCAGCGAGCACGGGGGCGGCGACTAAAAGCAGCGGGCAGCGAGCACGGGGGCGGCAGCTAGAAGCAGCGGGCAGCGAGCACGGAGGCGGCGACTAGAAGCAGCGCGGGGCGAGCGCGGGCGCGGTGACTTGGGTCGGTGCGGTGGTAAAGCGGCGGGTGGGCGAAGGCGTGTGGCAGGCAGGGTGGTGGGGCGGCAGTTCGGCGGGGCGGGGTGCGGTCAGCTCAGGCGGCGGCGCTGGGGGCGGGTGGTCCAGTGGTGGGCTCGGCGGACGCGTTCGCGGTAGGCGGTGACGGACCAGCCCAGGCCGAACAGGGCGACGAACAGCAGGGGTAGGGACAGGGTTGCCATGGCGATGAGGAAGGCCGTGGCGGCGATGAGGCCGGTGGCGATGACCGGCCAGCGGCGGTCGTCGCTGGGCGGGGCTGGGCGGCCGGCGCGCAGGCCCTCGGCGAAGGCGGGGTCTTCGGCTTCCAGCTGGCTCGCCAGTTCCTCCAGCCGGCGGCGGTCACCCTGACTGAGCATGGCGGTCCTCCCGCTTGTGCGTCTGGTTTCCGCCGTGCGGGGCGGGCGCTGGGACGGCAGCGCAGGTACCGGATTTCCGCTACCGGGCCCCATCAAACGCCGGGGCGGGGCTCGTCAGACGCGGCGGCGGCCCGCCACAACAGCGGTGATCGCGGCGGCCAGGGCGCAGGTGGCCAGGATGGTGGGCAGGCCGATCTTCACCGCTTTGCGGCCGGTGCGGAAGTCGCGGATCTCCCAGCCCCTGGCGCGGGCGATCTCGCGCAGGCCGGAGTCGGGGTTGACCGCGATGGCGGTGCCCACCGCGGAGAGCATCGGCAGGTCGTTGTGCGAGTCGGAGTAGGCCACGCAGTTGGCCAGGTTCAGGCCCTCCCGCTCGGCCAGCACGCGCAGCGCGTCGGCCTTGGCCTGGCCGTGCATCAGGCCGCCGACGAGCTTGCCGGTGTAGACGCCGTTCTCGCGTTCGCCGACGGTGCCCAGCGCGCCGGTCAGGCCCAGGCGGCGGGCGATGATCTCGGCGAGCTCGACCGGGGCTGCGGTGACCAGCCAGACCCGTTGGCCCGCGGCCAGGTGCAGCTGGGCCAGGGAGCGGGTGCCGGGCCAGACGCGGGAGGCGATGCGGGAGTCGAAGATCTCCTCGCAGAGGGCGGCCAGCTCGTCGGTGCGGCGACCGGCGACGAAGGAGAGGAGCTGTTCTCTGCTGTCCTCGATGCCCTGGTGGTCTTCGCGGCCCAGCACCCGGAACTTGACCTGTTTCCAGGCGAAGCCCAGCAGGTCGGCGGTGCGGAAGAACTTGCGCTCGACCAGGCCGCGGGCCAGGTGGAAGATCGAGGCGCCCATGATCATGGTGTTGTCCACGTCGAAGAAGGCGGCCGCGGTGGGATCGGGGGCGGGCATCCGCTCGACCACCGTCTCGGTCATGCTGCCGACTTGCCGTCGCACCGACACCAGAACTCCTTTGTCCCCAACGTCCGCTCGCGGCGCCGCGTCCGGCGGCGCCGCGAGGCGTACAGGTTATCCAGCGATCACGGATTCCTTGCTGTCCGCGAACTGCGTGTTGTACAGCTCGGCGTAGCGGCCGCCCTTGGCCAGCAGCACCTCGTGCGTGCCGCGCTCGACCACCTCGCCGTTCTCCACCACCAGGATCAGGTTCGCCGCGCGGATGGTGGACAGCCGGTGCGCGATGACCAGCGAGGTCCGGCCGGCCAGCGCCTCCACCAGTGCCTCCTGCACCGCGGCCTCCGAGCTGGAGTCCAGGTGCGCGGTGGCCTCGTCCAGGATCACCACGCGCGGCTGGGCCAGCAGCAGGCGGGCGATGGTCAGCCGCTGCCGCTCACCGCCGGAGAGCCGGTAGCCGCGCTCCCCCACCACGGTGTCCAGGCCGTCCGGCAGCGAGGCCACCAGGTCGTCGAGGCGGGCGCGGCGCAGCGAGTCCCACAGGTCCTCATCGCTGGCGCCGGGCCGGGCCAGCCGCAGGTTCGCGCCGATGCTCTCGTGGAAGAGGTGGCCGTCCTGGGTGACCATGCCGACGGTGTCCCTGATCGCGTCGAAGGACAGGTCGCGCACGTCCACCCCGCCGAGCCGGATGCTGCCGGAGTCCGCGTCGTAGAGCCGTGGGGTCAGCGAGGCCAGGGTGGACTTGCCCGCGCCGGAGGAGCCGACCAGGGCGATCAGCTGACCGGGTTCGGCCCGGAAGGACACCCCGCGCAGCACCTCCTCGCCGCCGCGACTGTCCAAAGTGGCCACTTCCTCCAGCGAGGCGAGGGAGACCTTGTCCGCGGCCGGGTAGCTGAAGCGGACGTCGTCGAACTCCACCGACACCGGGCCTTCGGGCACCTCGCGGGCGTCCGGCTTCTCCTCGATCAGCGGCTTGAGGTCGAGCACCTCGAACACCCGGTCGAAGCTGACCAGCGCGGTCATCACGTCCAGCCGGGCCCCGGCCAGCGCGGTCAGCGGCGAGTACAGCCGGGTGATCAGCAGCGCCAGGGTGACCACCGTGCCGGCCTCCAGCTGGCCGGTGAGCGCGAAGTAACCGCCGAGGCCGTAGACCAGGGCCAGTGCCAGCGCGGAGACCAGGCCCAGCGCGACCATGAACACCCACTGCCGCACCGCGGTGCGCACGCCGATGTCGCGCACCCGCTGGGCCCGCTTGCCGAACTCGGCCTCCTCGTCGGCCGGCCTGCCGAACAGCTTGATCAGGGTGGCGCCCGGTGCGGAGAACCGCTCGGTCATCTGGGTGGTCATCGCCGAGTTGAGGTTGGCCGACTCGCGCTCCATCCCGGCCAGCCGCCGCCCGACCCGCCGGGCCGGGATCACGAAGACCGGCAACAGGATCAGCGCGAGCAGGGTGACCTGCCAGGACAGGCTGACCATGACCGCGACGGCCAGCACCAGCGCGATGATGTTGGTGACCACGCCGGAGAGCGTGCTGGAGAAGGCGCGCTGGGCGGCGATCACGTCGTTGTTGAGGCGGCTGACCAGCGCGCCGGTGCGGGTGCGGGTGAAGAAGGCCACCGGCATCCGCTGCACGTGCGCGAACACCGACTCGCGCAGCCGCAGGATCAGGTCCTCGCCGAGCCTGGAGGACTGCCAGCGCTCGGCCATGCTCAGCCCGGCCTCCACCACCGCGATCCCGGCGATGAGCACCGCCAGCCGGACCACGGTGTCCACCGGCTGCTTGTTCACGATCGCCTCGACCACCCAGCCCGCCAGCACCGGCGTGGCCACCGCGAGCACCGCGGCCAGCGCGCTGAGCACCAGCAGGATGGCCACCGCGCGGTACTGCGGCTTGGCGAAGCGGGCGATGCGGCGCAGGGTGGCACGGGTGACCGTGCGCCCTGACTTGTCCTGCATCGCGCTTTCCAGCGCCATCCAGGCGTTCATGTCGATGTCCATGGCTCCCCACAGTGTCCGGGCCGAGGCGGTGCGTGAGGTGATGGTTGCGCACACCCCCGACAAAGTCGGCGTGAATTTCTCGCCGTGGTCCTTGATGGACCGAAGTCGCTGATGAGGAGAGTGTGTTAGCTCTACTTAACTAGAGGTCAAGCGGCTGTGGCAGGCTTGTCCGCATGGGACTGTTCACCGTGGCGGAGGCCCGGGCCGAGCTGGCCGGGCCGCGCTGCTGCCGGTGCTGACCGAGGTCGTCGCGCTGCGCGCCGATGCCGCCGAGCTGGCCGTGGCGGTGGCGCCGGGTGGCGAGCCGAGTCCGCTGGGCGGGCTGCCGGAGTTCAAGGCGGCGCAGGCGCGGCTGGACGAGCTGATGACCCAGATCCAGCAGACCGGGGCGGAGCTGAAGGGGTTCGCGCCGCTGCTGGTGGACTTCCCGGCCGAGCTGGACCAGGTTCCGGTGCTGCTGTGCTGGCTGGAGGGCGACACCGAGCTGCTCTGGTACCACCGGCGGGACCTGGGGTTCGCCGGGCGTCGGCGGCTGCCGGAGTAGCTAGTCGGCGCGGCGGCCGAACAGCGCGGTGCGGCCGTGCTTCTTGTGCACCGCTTGCTTGCTGACGCCCAGCGCCGCCGCCACCTCGGTCCAGGTCCGGCCCGCGACCCTGGCCCGGCGGACCAGCACGGCCTCCAGACGTTCCAGTTCGCGGCGTAGTTCCGCAGCGGCGGCGAGTCCCTCGATCGGGTCGTCCACGCCGGTCGCCCTGCTCAGCGTCATCAGCCGGTCCATCTCCACCTGGTCATCCTAGGTTGACAACCGGCAACAATGCAGACGCGGAATCACCGGACGTCTACAGCGTGTGGCAGGATCCCCTATTCGAGTGACACCCGAGGCTCCCGAAATGGCGGAAGAAGGAACCCGGTGACCCCACAGACTGCACAGGTCGACGACATCCAGCTAGTCGCGCTCCCCACCGCGGTGAACTGCGCCGACCTGTTCGCTCAGTTCACCCTGCGCGAGTGGTCCCTGCGGCCGCTGCTGGAGGAGGCCTCGACCGCGGCGGGCCAGCTGGTGGCCGCGGTGGTGGAAAGCGCTGACCCGAAGCGGCCCGGCATGCTGACCGTGCGCCTGCGGGTCAGCGGGGACAGCCTGGTGATCGAGGTGGCCGACGGCCGCCCGGCCGAGGCGACCCCCGACATGGAAGGCCCGAACCTGGGCGTGGTGGCCCTGGACCGGGGCCGGATGCTGTGGTGCGAGCTGCCGCTGCCGGGCGGGGTGACCGCCGAGGCGGTGCCGCTGCCGCGCCGGGAGCGCAGGCGCTCGCCCGAGGCCGAGCGGCTGGCCAACGACCCGCACGAGGTCGACCCCGAGGTGATGGAACGGCTGCTGACCGGGCTGAGCCGGGTCCAGCGCAACTGAGACAAGCGGACGGCCCGGGTCGCGAGGTGCGACCCGGGCCGTTGCGGCTGCCGGCGAGCTACGGGTAGCTCACCAGGTTCTGCACCACCTGTCCCGGCCCCGCGGTGCCGCCGGAGTTGTTGATGATGCGGTTGATGCTGCCCGCGCCGCCGCCCAGGGACACCGTGACCATGTGCCGGAACCGCACGTTGGGGTGGTTGGGCACCTCGAAGGCCCGCTCGGCCACCACGCTGCGGTTGACGTTGAAGAAGCAGTAGCTGCCCAGCCCGTAGGCCTCGTGGCTGGTGACGTGGTTGCCGACCTTGTAGGCCGCGTAGCCCCTGGTGGAGCCGTTCATCCAGGCCGCCTGGTTCGGCGGGTCGTAGGGCATCTCGTTCTGGTAGAAGAACGTCTTGCCGCCCTGGCCGTTCCAGATGGTCTGGTACTTCTGGTAATGCTCGACGAAGAGCCCGTACATGCTCACGTTGTCGCCGTTGACCACCAGGCCCACGTCCGCGGTGTTGGTGTGCCAGCCGATGCCGTCGCCGTGGTCGCCGCGCCAGAGCCACAGGTGGTCGCCGATGACGTTGCGGCTGTTGACCACCAGGCTGGTGGTGGCCTTGCCCGCGACCATGCCGCCGATCCGGATGAACAGATCGTGCAGCGAGGTCGGGTTGGCCGCGTGGTTGCCGGCCGAACCCTGCGGGCCGACCTCCATCAGCAGGTTGGAGTTGGTGGTATTGGCGTCGATGAGGATGCCGGCGATCTTCACGCCGGGCACGTCGGCCACGGTCAGCGCGGTGATCCCGTTGCCGGGCATCAGGGTGGCCAGGCCCATGCCCAGCACTACGGTGTCCGGCCGGGTGACCCGCAGGGTCTGGTCCAGGCGGTAGATGCCGGGGGTGACGATCAGGTTCTTGCCCTCGGCCAGCGCCTGGTTCATCGCGGCGGCGCTGGTGCCGGGCTTGGCGATGAAGAAGGAGCTGATCGGCAGCGCCTGGCCGGGCTGGTTGCCGCTCTCCCAGGTGGTGCCCCGGGAGTTGTCCCGCAGCGCGGGCACGAAGACCTCATAGGCGCCGGCGGCATTGACCTGGAGGAAGGGCTTCTCCCGGATCTGCGGGGTGTGGTCGATCCTGGTGTAGGGCGGGTTCGGGAAGTTGCCGGCGGGGGCGTTATTCGCGCCGACGAAGACCATGTTCCAGTTGGACCCGCTCCAGCTGCCCCAGTTGGTGTTGCGGGACAACCACTGCTGCTGGCTGCCCGAGCGCACCTGGCCGTCGATCTTGCTGTCGGCCATGAACCCGCCGCTGGACCAGCCGTTGTCGTCCAGCTGCAGGTCGCCGCGCACGTGCATGCGGCGGTAGGGCGCGGCCTGGGAGACCGCCCAGCGGTCCATGCCGCCGTTGGGGGTCACCGACAGGTTCTCCGCGGCCCGCCAGAAGTTGTGCGTGGCGTTGCCCTGGAACCAGTCCGCCTCCACGTGCACCGCGCCGCGGATGTTCACCTCGTCCGGGTGCCTGCCCAGGCCGAGGACCTGGGTGTAGTAGCCGACGTTGACATCGACGTCGTAGGTGCCCGGCTTGAACAGCATGGCGTAGCGGTCCGGGCCGAACTGGGCCCGCTCCTGCCGCTGGAAGATCGTGTTCGCCCGGTTCTGGATGGTGGACTGCGGGGTGGACGGGTCGAAGACGAAGACGTTCGGGCCGAAGTCCGGGTCGCCGGGGCCGGGGTCGCCGCCGACGAGCACCAGGTTGAAGGACTGGTTGGGCGAGCCCTCGAAACAGGTCCACTGCTGGAACCGCACGCTGTCGGCCTGCGAGCCCTCGGTCAGGTCAAGGCACTTGCCGCTGTTGCGGTTGACCAGCCGGTGCGAGCCGTCGGCCTGCTGCACCGGCTGCCACTGCTGGTTCGCGCCGCCGCCGTAGGTCCACAGGTGGGTCAGGCCACCGTCGGCGGTGGAGTTCTCCGCCACGTCGATGACCTGGGCGGCGTCGATGCGGCTGTTCAGCCGGAAGAAGCCGCCGCCGCTCTCCTGGAACTGCCACTGCTGGGCGGTGCTGTCGTTGCAGGTGTACTGCTGCACGGCGGTGCCGTTGACCGCGGCCGCGCCGCGGGCGTCCACGCACTTGCCGCTGGCCTTGCTCACCACCTTGTACCAGGCGCCGGGCGTGACCGCCGCGTCGGCGGCCGGTGCGGGCACCAGGGTCAGCGAACTCGCGGCGACCACCGCGGCTGTCGCCGCCGTCGCCATCCGTCTCCACGTCACAGGGCACTCCTCTGCCACGATGCAGGGACGTGACACCCAGGCAGGGCAAGCGTTTTCCCGGGTGCCACGCAGGGGGTGGCGGCGGCGATTTGTTGGCGGGCCGAACGTAATGACGGCCACGGCCGCAAGTCAATACATGGCTAAAAATAAGGCTTGAACATCGCATACCCAGTCTGCGGCCACCTGGCTTAGCACTGATAACACTAGAGTACTAGCGCCGATAACGTGGGGGTGTTATCGTCGCTCGCATCGGTAGCGAATCGGCGATAACAAGAGAGCGGGATGCCGACCGCCGCCTGACCGGCTGAGACGAGGAGGCGCGGTGTCCGATCACCCACAGGTCCGGCCCACCCGGAGGACCGTGCTCAAGGCAGGCGGCGTCACCGCGGCGGGCGCGATCGCGGCGGGCGCCCTGCCCGCCACCGCGGTCGCGGCCGAAGCGAAGTCCACAGTGGACGGTGTGGCATCAGGGGCGAGCGTGGAGATCACGTTGCGTGTCAACGGCGCCGACCACCCGGTGACGGTGGAACCCAGGGTCACCCTGCTGGACGCGTTGCGCGAGCGGCTCGGGCTGACCGGGACGAAGAAGGGGTGCGACCGCGGCGAATGCGGGGCGTGCACGGTGCTGGTGGACGGGCAGCGGATCAAGTCCTGCCTGACCCTGGCCGTGATGCGGCAGGACCAGCGGATCACCACGGTGGAGGGACTGGCGCGGGACGGGGAGCTGCACCCGGTGCAGGCGGCGTTCATCCGCAGGGACGCCTTCCAGTGCGGGTTCTGCACGCCGGGACAGATCATGTCGGCGGTGGCGGTGATCGAGGAGGGGCATGCCGGATCGGCGGAGGAGATCCGGGAGTGGATGAGCGGGAACCTGTGCCGGTGCAGCTGCTATCCCAACATCGTGGCCGCGGTGCGGGATGCGGCGAAAGAGGGACGAGGATGAGGGCCTTCGGCTATGTCCGCCCTCGGGCGATTGAGGAAGCCGTGCGGGCGGCCACGACTCCCGGAGCGGCGTACGTGGCCGGTGGCACCGAGCTGCTGAACCTGATGAAGGACGGCGTGCAGGCGCACGACCGGCTGGTCGACATCAACGCCTTGCCGCTCACCGGCATCGAGGTGCTGCCGGACCGGATCCGGATCGGCGCGCTGGCCCGGATGGCCGAGGTGGCCGCGCATCCCGCGGTGCGCACCCAGGCGCCGGTGCTGGCCTCGGCGCTGCTCAACTCGGCCTCGCCGCAGATCCGGAACATGGCCGCGATCGGCGGGAACCTGCTGCAGCGCAACCGGTGCGGCTACTTCCGGGACAGCGGGTTCCCGTGCAACAAGCGGCAGCCCGGCAGCGGCTGCCCCGCCCAGTCCGGGCACAACCGGATGCACGCGCTCTTCGGCGGCAGCACGCACTGCGTGGCGGTGCACGCCTCGGATCTCGCGGTGTCCCTCCAGGCGCTGGAGGCCACCGTGCTCACCCAGGGCACGGCCGGGGCGCGGCGGATCGCCTTCGCCGAGTTCTACCGGCTGCCGGGTGACTCGCCGCAGGTGGAGCACGTGCTGCGGCCGGGTGAGCTGATCACCGGGGTGGAGGTGCCGACCGGGGCCCTCGCGGCGCGGTCGCGGTACCTGAAGCTGCGGGACCGGGAGAGCTTCGAGTTCGCGGTGGTGTCGGTGGCCGCCTGCCTGACCCAGCGCGGCGGGCGGGTGCGGGAGGTGCGGCTGGCCTTCGGCGGGGTGGCTCCGCTGCCCTGGCGAGTGCCGGAAGCCGAGGCGGTGCTGCGGGGCAGGCCACTGGACGGGGCGAGCCTGGCCGCGGCCGCCGATGCCGCGGTGCGCGGGGCGCGGCCGTTGGCGCACAACGGTTTCAAGGTGGAGCTGATGCGCAGGGCGCTCACCGGGGTGCTCACCGAGCTGGGGAGGCAACGATGAGCGGAGACCTGATCGGGCGGCCGGTGGACCGGGTGGACGGGCACGCCAAGGTCACCGGCGCCGCGACCTACGCCGCCGACCAGCGGATTCCGGGGCTGCTGCACGGCGTCCTGGTGCTCAGCACGATCGCCAGGGGCCGGCTCACCGGCATCGAGGTGGCCGCGGCCGAGCGGGCGGCGGGGGTGGTGCGGGTGTTCACCCACCTCACCATGCCGCGGCTGAGCGTGCCGAGCGCCGCCTACCGCAAGACCTACATCCCGGTGCAGGACGACCGGATCCACCACAACGGCCAGCCGATCGCACTGGTGGTCGCCCGGACCTTGGAGGAGGCCCAGCATGCCGCCACCCTGGTGAACGCCCAGTACCGGGCCGAGAAGCACCGCGGCGCGCTGCACGAGGCCGAGGGCGAGGAGTTCGTGCCGCCGGTGACCGGTGGCGAGCCCAACGAGAGCGTGCGCGGCAACCCCGAGGCCGGACTCGCCGAAGCGGATATCAAGATCGACGGTATATACAGTTCGCCGATGCATCTGCACAACCCGATGGAGCCGCACGCGAGCATCGCGCACTGGGCGGACGGGCAGCTCACGCTGTACGAGACGACCCAGGCCGGTAACTTCGCCAAGACCGCGGTGGCCCAGGCGCTGGGCATGCCGCCGGCCGCGGTGCGGGTGGTCTCGCCGTACCTCGGCGGCGGGTTCGGCGCCAAGGGCGCGGCCTGGCCGCACCTGCTGCTCACCGCGGCCGCGGCCAGGGAGCTGGCGCGGCCGGTGAAGCTGGTGCTCTCCCGGGCGCAGACCTACACCGCGCACGGCCACCGCAGCGAGTTCCGGCAGCGGATCACCCTGGGCGCCAAGCGGGACGGCCGGATCACCGCGCTGGTGCAGGTCTCCACCCAGCAGTGCTCGGCCACCGAGGACCGGATCTACAACGCCAGCCACTCCTCCCGCACCCTCTACGCCATCCCGAACCTGCGCATCCGCCAGCAGGCGGTGCGGCTGGACCTGCAGACCGGCAGCTTCATCCGCTCCCCCGAACTGGCCGCCCACCACGGCCTGGAGACCGCGCTGGACGAGCTGAGCCACGAGCTGGGCATCGACCCGGTGGAGCTGCGGCTGCGCAACTACGCCGCCACGCACCCCGGCACCGGCCAGCGCTGGGGCAGCAAGCACCTGGACGAGTGCTACCGGATCGGCGCCCGCGCCTTCGGCTGGTCCCGGCGCGACCCCAGGGCCGGCTCGATGCGGGACGGGGACATCCGGATCGGCTGGGGCATGGCCACCGAGGCGCACTCCTGCACCGCGCTGCCCTCGGCCGCCCAGCTCACCCTGGGCACCGACGGCCGCGCCACGCTGCGCACCGGCGCGCACGACATCGGCACCGGGACCTACACCGTGCTCACCCAGGTCGCCGCGCAGGCGCTGGGCATGCCGCTGGCCGCGGTGACCACCCAGCTGGGCCACACCGACTACCCGGCGGCGACCGGTTCCTTCGGCTCGGCCACGGTGAACAGCGTGACCGGCGCGGTCGACCAGGCCGCGACCGCGGCCCGCGCCGAGGTCATCCGGCTGGCGGTGGCCGATCCGCGCTCACCGCTGCACGGCCTGCCGCCGGAGCGGATCAGCGCCGAGCACGGCTACCTGTTCGACCGGGACCGCCGCCGCCGGGACAGCTACCGCGATGTCCTTGCCCGGCACGGGAAACCGGTGGCGGCCACCGGCAACAGCACGAACACGCCGAACTACACCACCGGCGCGGTGTTCGTGGAGGTGCGGGTGGATCCGCGCTACGGCAAGGTCTCGGTGAGCCGGGTGGTCGGCGCCTACGACCCCGGCCGGGTGCTCAACCGGCGCACCGCGCACAGCCAGGCCATCGGCGGCACGATCTGGGGCATCGGGTTCGCGCTGATGGAGCACGCGGTGGTGGACCCGGCGCACGCCCGGATCATGAACGCCACGCTGTCGACCTACCTGATGCCGGTGCACGCGGACGTGCCGGAGATCGAGACGCACTTCGTGGACAAGCCGGATCCAACCAGTGCGGCGCTGGGCGCGCGGGGGTTCGGCGAGACACCGCTGACCGGGGTGCCCGCGGCGATCGGCAACGCGGTGTTCCACGCGACCGGGCGGCGGATCCGGGAGGTGCCGATCACCCAGGACAAGCTGTTGTAGCGCGCCGAGCCCGGGCTCGCCGTGGGCGGCGCCCGGGCCGGGAGCCCGTACGCTGACCCGATGCGTCGCAAAACCCCGCCCCCGCTACCGCAGCGCTTCGGCCTGGACCCGGCCCGGATGCGCCTGCCGGAGGACGGGGCCTGGGCGACCGTGCGCGCGCACCTGGCCGACCGGTTGCCGCTGGTCACCCCGGCGGTGCTGGACGCGATGTTCACCGAGCGGCGGATCGCCGACCTGAACGGGCCCCTGGAACTGGACGCGCCGTACGTGCCGGGCGGGGTGGTGTGGTTCCACCGGGAGCTGCCGGTGGAGGCTCCGGTGCCCTATCCGATCGGGATCGTGCACCGGGACGAGCACCTGCTGGTGGTGGACAAGCCGCATTTCCTGGCCACCATCCCGCGCGGCAAGCACATCCAGCAGACCGCGCTGGTGAAGCTGCGCCGGGAGCTCGACCTGCCGGAGCTGAGCGCGGCGCACCGGCTGGACCGGGTCACCGCGGGGCTGGTGATGTTCGTGATCAACCGGGCGGACCGGGGCCGCTATCAGACGCTGTTCCGGGATCGGTT
Organism: Crossiella sp. NPDC003009; assembly: GCF_053591555.1. Lineage (NCBI taxonomy): Bacteria > Bacillati > Actinomycetota > Actinomycetes > Pseudonocardiales > Pseudonocardiaceae > Crossiella > Crossiella sp. NPDC003009. Next base: position 25,737 of record NZ_JBSFUA010000067.1, read on the forward strand.
GGTGCACAAGGAATATGAGGCCGTCGCGCCGGTGAACCCCGGGCTGGTGCTGCCGATGACGGTGCGCAGCCGGATCCACAAGGAGCGCGGGGTGATCACCGCGCAGGAGGTGGACGGGCCGCCGAACGCGGTGACCACGTTGGAGCTGCTGGAGCAGCGCGACGGGCTGGGCCGGTACCGGCTGCTGCCGCTGACCGGGCGCACCCACCAGCTGCGGCTGCACCTGAGCAGGCTGGGCATCCCGATCCTGGGTGACGACTTCTACCCCGAGATCACCGACCGGCCCCTGGACGACTTCACCCGGCCGCTGCAACTGCTGGCCAAGACGCTGCGGTTCACCGACCCGATCACCGGCGAGGAACGGCACCTGATCAGCAGGCAGTCCCTGGCCGCGTGGACCGACTACCCGTCCTGGGCCAGCGCGGCCAGCCTGCGCCCCAGGTAGCGGCGTTCCGCCTCGGCGGTGACCAGTTTGAGCGCGTCCCGGTAGGCCTGCGCGGCCTCGGCGTCACGGCCCAGGCGGCGGAGCAGGTCGGCTCGGGTGGCCGGGAGCAGGTGGTAGCCCGCCAGCAGGCCCGACTCCTCCAGCTCCCGCACCAGCGCCAGGCCGGTGGCCGGGCCCTCGGCCATCGCGATCGCCACCGCCTGGTTGAGCCGCACCACCGGCGAGGGCACCCGGCGGGCCAGCTCGGCGTAGAGCCCGGCGATCTGCGGCCAGTCGGTCTCCGCCGCGGTCTTCGCGGTGGCGTGGCAGGCGCTGATCGCCGCCTGCAGCTGGTACACCCCCGGCCGGCCCCTGCGCAGCGCGGTCTCCAGCAGCGCCGCGCCCTCGGCGATCTCCTCGGCGTCCCAGCGGTCCCGGTCCTGCTGCTCCAGGGTGACCAGGTCACCGTTGGCATCCACCCTGGATGCGCGGCGGGCGTCGTGCAGCAGCAGCAAAGCCAGCAGCCCCAACGCTTCCGGCTCATCCGGCATCAGTCCACAAAGGACCCGGGCCAGCCGGATCGCCTCGCCGCTGAGGCCACCGCGCAGCAGGTCCTCCCCCGCCGTGGCCGAGTAGCCCTCGTTGAACAGCAGGTAGAGCACGCCGAGCACCGCGGTCAGCCGCTCCGGCAGCAGCTCGGCAGGCGGCACCCGGTACGGGATCCCGGCGTTGCGGATCTTGCGCTTGGCCCGGACCAGGCGCTGCGCCATGGTCGCCTCCGGCACCAGGAACGCCCTGGCGATCTCCGGGGTGGTCAGCCCGCACAGCGTGCGCAGGGTCAGCGCGACCCTGCCCTCCAGGGGCAGCGCCGGGTGGCAGCAGGTGAAGATCAGCCGGAGCTGGTCGTCGCGCACCCCGCCGTCGTCGGCGGGTTCGGGTTCCGGCGGTGGCAGGGCGGCCAGCTCGCGCAGCTTGGTCCGGCCGACCGCCTCGCGGCGCAGCCGGTCCATCGCCCGGTTGCGGCCCGCGGTGGTCAGCCAGGCGCCCGGTTTGCGCGGCACCCCGTCCCTCGGCCAGGTCTCCATGGCCTGCGCGAAGGCGTCCTGGGCGCACTCCTCGGCCAGGTCCCAGTCGCCGGTGACCCGGATCAGGGTGGCCACCACCTGCCCCCACTCGGTGCGGAAGGCATCGGCGAGGACCGTCTCCACCGTCATGGGCAGACGGTAGCCCGCACGGCCGACAGAAACCGGGTCAGCGCAGGCCGGCGAGCAGGGTGCGCATGATCTCGTCCAGCACCGCGCGCTGCTCGGGGGTGACCTTCGCGGTCAGCCGGTGCAGGTTGGCGATGTGCGCGGTGAAGGTCTCGTCGATGAGCTCGCGGCCCCGTTCGGTGAGCGCGATGAGGAAGCTGCGCCGGTCGCCCGGATCCAGCCGCCGCTCCACGTAACCGGCGCTCTCCAGGCGATCCAACCGGTTGGTCATGCCCGCGCGGGAGAGCATCAGCAGGTCGGCCAGCTCCGAGGGGGTCAGCGTGAACGGGGCGCCTGCCCGGCGCAGCGAGGTGAGCACGTCGAACTCGCCGCGGCGCAGCCCGTACTCGGTGAAGACCTTCTCCACCTCGGCCGCCAGCAGCTGGGTGACCTGCAAGGTCCGGATGAAGGGGGCCAGCGTGGAGACGTCGAGGTCCGGCCGCTCCCGGCGCCAGGCCGCCAGGATCTCCTCCGCGTCGGCCATCCCGTCAATGCCCATGCGGGCACTCTAGTTTGCCGCGAGATAGTTAGCCTCCGTACTATCAGCTGTGGAACTAGTGTTCTCACAGGGGAGCCGATGACCCGTGCTGACCGCGGTGCGCACCACCCTCCCGCCCGGGGCCGGCTGCCCGCCGCGCCGCTCCAGGGCCTCCGTGCTGCTCTACGTGCGCTTCGGCGCGCTGGACGTGCGCGTGGGCGACCGGATGGCCTACCTGGCCAACGGTGACCAGCTGGCCATCCCGGCCGGGGTCGAGCACAGCTGGCGGACTCCGGCGGACAGCAGCGCGGAAATCGTTGTGGTCACTGCGGAACTGCCCTTGACCTCCACCGCGCTGGAGGTATGAGACTGCGGGGCATGACTTCTCCGAAGCCACGGTCTGCCAACGACGAGTGGACCGTCGACGCCGTGGACGTGACCGCCTACCTCACCCGGATCGGCCACCCGCCGGTACCGGCCCCGACCGTCGAGGCGCTGCGCAGCCTGCACGCGGCGCACAGCCGGTCGATCCCGTTCGAGAACATCGACGTGCTGCTGAACCAGCATCCCGGCGTGGAGCTGCCGGGCATCGTGGCCAAGCTGGTGGGCCGCAGGCGCGGCGGCTACTGCTACGAGCACGGCCTGCTCTTCGCCGCGGTGGCCACCCAGCTCGGCTACCAGGTGCGGCGACGGATGTCCCGGATCGACCCGGACAAGCCGAGCTTCCGCACCCACATGACCCTGGTGGTCACCGCCGAGGGCCAGGACTTCCTGGTGGACATCGGGTTCGGCGCCGGCATGTTCCAGCCGATGCCGCTGGTCGCGGGACAGGTGACCGACCAGGCCGGGTGGAAGCACCGGCTGGTGCAGGACGGGCCGCTGTGGGTGCTGCAGAAGCAGGAGGCCAACGGCTGGCGGTCGCTGCACGGTTTCGAAGAGCAGGTGCAGCGGCCGGTGGACTACCTGGTGGCGCACCACTTCGTGGCCACCCACCCGCGCTCGCCGTTCTCCCAGCAGCTGGTCGCGATGCGCCTGGAAGAGGGCGTCAGCCACCGTTTGGTGGGCGGGCAGCTGACCGTGGAGCGGGCGGACGGGAGCACCGAGACCCGGCCGGTGACCCCGGCTGAGGCGGTGGCCCTGCTGCCGGAGCTCGGCATCGAGCTGACCGAGACCGAGCGTCAGTTGTTGTTGGACAGGATCAGCTGAAACAGCGGCGCGGCCGGGGCGCCGATCGCGGTCACCGCGGCGGCGACCCCGAGCGCGTACAGCCGGTCCTGGAAGGTGCGCGGCAGCAGCACTGCGGCCAGCACCCCGCAGCTGAGCATGGTGGCGCCCGCGATGACCTGCGTGTTGCCCGGCACGTCGGGGGCGATCACGAACAGCCGGTACAGGCCCTCCCACACCAGCACGCCGCCGATCACACCGATGCCGAGGAAGGAAAAGGGGCCGAGGCAGTAGCGGCGGCAGGCCCCGGCGTAGCCGAACACCGCGCCGGCCACCGCGGCCGCGCCGAACCAGATCCCGGCCTCGCCCAGGGTGGACCAGTCGAACTCCCCGCGCACGGCCACCGACAGGTACCAGCAGGTCAGGCCGATCCACAGGGCGACAGCGCCGTAGAGCGGGGAGCGCCACAGGCTCCAGCCGGTGCACGCGCCCACCAGGTAGGCGGTGGTGGCCCAGCTGGCGGTGGAGTTGGCCAGCCAGCCGAGGTGGAACAAATGGAACAGGAACGTCACCCCGCCGAGCAGCAGCCCGGCGAGGGTGACGATCAACCAGTCACGGCCGACCCTGGCGGGTTCCCTGGTGGCGGCCGGAGCGAGCATCGCTGGCCTCAGTCGCGTTCGATGAGGTGTCCCACGACGTCCGGGCCGGGGTGCGCGTGCCCGGACCCGTCCCGCCGCGGATCCGCCTCGGGCAGCTCCACCGGCGACCCGTTGCGGCCCGCGCCGGCCGGGCGGGAGCCGATCCAGGCCATCACCAGCTCGTGCTCGCCCTTGAGGAAGCGGTGCGAGCGGACACCGCCGGTGGCGCGGCCCTTGGCCGGGTACTCCGCGAACGGGGTGACCTTGACGCTCTGCCCGGTGGAGGTGACCACCATCGGCTCGCCGTGCTCGTCGTCGTCGGTGCGGACCGCGCCGAAGAAGACCGCCTTGGCCTCCTTGCCCAGGTTGATGCCTGCCATGCCGCCGCCCTTGAGGCCCTGCGGCCGGACCAGGCCGGCCGGGTAGCGCAGCAGGGAGGAGTCGCTGGAGACGAAGACGAGGGTCTCGCTGCCGTCGGTGAGCCAGGTGACGCCGACGACCTGGTCGCCGTCCTTGAGCGAGATGACCTCGAACTCATCGGAGCGGACCGGCCATTCCGGCGAGCACACCTTGACCACGCCCTGCTGGGTGCCGATGGCCAGGCCGGGCGAGCCGGTGGCCTGCTCGCCGAGCGGGGCGATGCCGACGACCTTCTCGCCCTTCTCCAGCGGCACCAGCTCGCTGGCGGCCATGCCGCCGGAGAGGGACACCGTGCCGGAGGCCTCCGGCAGCACCGGCAGGGGCAGCACGTCGGTCTTGAACGCCCGGCCGAGGCTGGTGACCAGCAGGACCTGGCCGCGGGCGGTGGAGTGCACCATGGCGGCGACCGCGTCGTGCTTGGTCCGGCCGTTGCGCCTGCGCGCCTCGGAGGCCTCCTCGGACTCCGCGGCGGTGCGCGCGACCAGGCCGGTGGCCGAGAGGATCACCTGGCACGGGTCGTCGGCGACCTCCAGCGGCCCGGCGGGCTTGGAGGCGGCCAGGACCTCCTTGAGGTCGCCGTCGATGAGCGCGGTGCGGCGCTCGAAGCCGAGGTCCTTGGCCACCTTGGCCAGCTCGGTGGAGACGACCTTCCGCAGCACCGACTCGTCGTCGAGGATCTTGGACAGCTCGGCGATCTCGGCTTGCAGCTTCTCCTGCTCGGCCTCCAGCTCGATCTTGTCGAACTTGGTGAGGCGGCGCAGCGGCGTGTCCAGGATGTAGGCGGCCTGGATCTCGGAGAGCGTGAACTGCTTCATCAGGCCGTCCTTGGCGGCCTGCGCGTTCTCGCTGTTGCGGATCAGCTTGATCACCTTGTCGATGTCCAGCAGCGCCCTGAGCAGGCCCTCGACCAGGTGCAGCCGTTCCTGCCGCTTGCGGCGGCGGAAGGAGGTGCGCCGGGTGACCACCTCGTACCGGTGCGCCAGGAAGACCTCCAGGAGCTGCTTGAGCCCGAGGGTCTGCGGCTGGCCGTCGACCAGGACCAGGTTGTTGATGCCGAAGGACTGCTCCAGCGGGGTGAGCCGGTACAGGTCGGCCAGCAGCGCCTGCGGGTTGACCCCGACCTTGCACTCGATCACCAGGCGGGTGCCGTTCTCCCGGTCGGTGAGGTCCTTGACGTCGGCGATCCCGGTGAGCCGCTTGGACTTGTTCACCTCGTCGGTGATCTTCTCGATGATCTTCTCGGGGCCGACGCCGTAGGGCAGCTCGGTGACCGTGATCGCCTGCCTGCCGCGGCTGCCCTCCAGCGGGCCGGTCTCGACCTTGGCGCGCATCCGGACCACGCCGCGGCCGGTCTCGTAGGCCTTGCGGACCTCGTCCAGGCCGAGCAGCATGCCGCCGGTGGGCAGGTCGGGGCCGGGCACGAACTCCATCAGCTTGTCCAGGCTCGCGCCGGGGTGGGTGATCAGGTGGCGCGCGGCGGCCACCACCTCGCCCAGGTTGTGCGGGATCATGTTGGTGGCCATGCCGACCGCGATCCCCGAGGTGCCGTTGACCAGCAGGTTCGGGAACGCCGCCGGCAGCACCGTGGGCTCTTGGAGGGAGCCGTCGTAGTTGGGGCGGAAGTCGACGGTGTCCTCACCGAGCTCGCCGACCAGCAGCATCGCCTCCGGGGACATCCGCGCCTCGGTGTAACGCGAGGCGGCCGGTCCGTCGTCCGGGGAGCCGAAGTTGCCGTGCCCGTCGACCAGCGGCGCGTTGAGCGCGAAGTCCTGGGCCATCCGCACCATCGCGTCGTAGATGGCGGTGTCACCGTGCGGGTGGTACTTGCCCATGCAGTCGCCGACCACGCGGGAGGACTTCACGTAGGCGTGGCTGGGCCGGTAGCCCTGCTCGTTCATGGAGAACAGGATGCGGCGGTGCACCGGCTTGAGGCCGTCCCTGGCGTCGGGCAGGGCGCGGGCGTGGATGACCGAGTAGGCGTACTCGAGGTAGGAGTCCTCGATCTCGGTCTTGAGCGAGTTGTCGAAGACCTTGGCGCCGGCCCGGTCGAAGGCGGCCGGGTCGACCTTGCTGCTCGTGCTGCCCTTGCGGCGTGCCATAGCTGTCTGGCTCCTCTGACGAAAACGTGCGCTCAGGCGTCGATCGCGGCCCGGTCGACCCGCGCGGCCGAGTCGACCAGCCAGTTGCGCCTGGGTTCGACCTTCTCCCCCATCAGCAGCTCAAGGGCCGCTTCGGCGGCCTCGGCGTCGTCGAGGGTGATGCGGCGGACCGAGCGGGTGGCCGGGTTCATCGTGGTGTCCCACAGCTCGTCGGCGTCCATCTCGCCGAGGCCCTTGAACCGGGGCACCGGCGTGACGATCTGCTTGCCGGCCTTCTCCAGCTTGGTGACGGTGTTCTCCATCTCCCGCTGGGTGAAGGTGAAGATGGTCTCGCTGTTGCGGCCCTTGGTGGTGATCTTGTGCAGCGGCGGCATGGCGGCGTAGAGCCTGCCGTCCTCGATCACCGGGCGCATGTACTTGGCGAACAGGGTGATCAGCAGGGTGCGGATGTGCGAGCCGTCCACGTCGGCGTCGGCCATCAGGATCACCCGGCCGTAGCGCATGGTGCTCAGGTCGAAGGTGCGGCCGCTGCCCGCGCCGAGGACCTGCACGATGCTGGAGATCTCGGCGTTGCGCAGGGTGTCGGCCAGGCTGGCCTTCTGCACGTTGAGGATCTTGCCACGCAGCGGGAGCAGCGCCTGGTACTCCGAGACCCGCGCCATCCGGGCCGAGCCCAGCGCGCTGTCGCCCTCGACCAGGAACAGCTCGCTGCGGGCCACGCCGGTGCTGCGGCAGTCGACCAGCTTGGGCGGCATGGCCGCGCCTTCGAGGGCGGTCTTGCGGCGGGCGGCGTCCTTCTGGTGCTTCTGGGTCAGCCGGACGCGGGCGGCGTCGACCACCTTCTGCAGCACGGTCTTGGCCTCGACCTTGCTGCGCTTGTCCTCGGTCCAGGCCTTGATGTGCCGTTCCACCACGTTCTGGATGACCTTGGTGATGCCGGCGGTGGAGAGCTCGTCCTTGGTCTGGGAGGTGAACTGCGGCTCGGGGATGCGCACGTGGATGACCGCGGTCATGCCTTCGAGCACGTCGTCGAGCTGGGGCAGGTCCTCCTTGGGCTTGAGCAGCCCCCGGGTCTTGGAGATGGCTTCCTGCAAGGCTTTCAGCGCGGCGCGGTCGAAGCCGCGGCGGTGCGTGCCGCCGTGCACGTTGCGGATGGTGTTGGTGAAGCACTCCACGGTGCGCTCGTAGCCGGTGCCCCAGCGCAGCGCGACCTCGACCTGGGCGACGCGCTCCACTTTGGACCGCATGACGCCGTTCTGGTCGGCGGCGTTCTCGGTGTAGGTGCCCTCGCCGTTGGCGTAGATGATCCCGGAGACCGGCTTGTCACTCGACGGCGTGAGGAACTCGACCATGTCGGTGAGGCCGTGCGGGTAGTGGAAGGTCTCCTCGGCGATGCCGCCCTCGGTGACATCGCGGAGCACGTAGGTCACGCCGGGCACCAGGAAGGCGGTGTTGCGCAGCTTGGTGCGCACGGCCTCGCGGTCCAGCGCGGCGCCGTTCTCGAAGTAGCGGGCGTCGTGCCAGTAGCGGATGGAGGTGCCGGTGGACTCGTTGCGCTTCATCTTGCCGGTGACGTTGAGCCCGGAGCGGCGGGTGAACTTGGCCTTGGGTCCGGGTCCGTCGAACTCGCCGGGCACGCCGTGCGCGAAGGACATCTCGTGCACCTTGCCCTCGCGCTTGACGGTGACGTCGAAGCGGTGGGACAGCGCGTTGACCGCGGAGGCGCCGACCCCGTGCAGGCCGCCGGAGGTCTTGTAGCCGGAGCCGCCGAACTTGCCGCCGGCGTGCAGCCGGGTGAGCACCAGCTCGACACCGGAGAGGCCGGACTTGGCGTGCACCCCGGTGGGGATGCCGCGGCCGTTGTCGTCGACCTGGACGCTGCCGTCGGCGTGCAGGGTGACCACGACCTTGGTGGCGTGACCGGCGATGCCCTCGTCGGTGGAGTTGTCGACGACCTCGGTGAACAGGTGGTTGACACCCCGGCTGTCGGTGGACCCGATGTACATGCCGGGCCGTTTGCGCACGGCCTCCAGACCCTCCAGGTGGGTCAGGTCGTCGGCCCCATAAAGGGTCTCAGCAGTCACAGGGTCGGTCTCCCGGATCGTGGCACAAGGTGATTCGCCAGCATGACACCGTACTTGAGCCTAGCCGGGGGCTCTGACAGTCCTGGTGGCGACCGGCACGGCGACGGCGTGGTCGTGTGCGGCGGCCCTCGTGCGTGAGCGCCGGAGTCCAGGTTGTTCCTGGCGGTGGCGCCGGTGATGCCGCCTACCGGGCGTACCGGCCTTTCCGTTCACTGTCACCGTGCGGTT
>NZ_JBSFUA010000068.1:0-33981 GCF_053591555.1 Crossiella sp. NPDC003009
CGAGCTGAAGGCCGACCAGAAGGACAAGTTCACCGCCAACGCGCAGGCGTTCACCGCCAAGATCGACGCGCTGGAGCAGAAGGTGGACGCGGTCAGCGGCGGTCCAGGCGGGCCGGGCGCGCAGCCGGGCGGCGGCGATGCGCAGCGCGAGGGGCTGGCGGCCGCAGAGCTCGACCACCTCGGCCACCGCGGCGGCTTCGGCGGTGGCCCGCGGGTGGTCCACGGTGCGGGTGAACAGGTCGGCGGCGGCCTCGCGCGGCAGCACGTCCAGGGACAGGGTCTGCGCGGTGTCCAGGTCGGTGAGCCTGCGCCTGCTGGTGACCAGGGTCAGGCAGCCCGCGGTGCCGGGCAGCAGCGGGCGGACCTGGGCGGCGCTGGCCGCGTTGTCCAGCACCAGCAGCAGCCGTTTGTCGGCGAGCTCGGCCCGCCACAGCGCGGCGCGGGCGTCCAGGCGTTCCGGGATCTTTTCCCCCGCCACGCCGATCGCGCGCAGCAGGGTGTCCAGCGCGGCGGCCGGGTCGGTGGGCTCGTGGCCCGCGGTGTGCGCGTGCAGGTCGATGAACAGCGAGCCGTCCGGGAAGTGCGTGGCCAACTGGTGCGCGGCGTGCACGGCCAGGGTGGTCTTGCCGACCCCGGCCATGCCGTCGATGGCGGTGATTACCAGCGCGGTGCCGCCGGGCCGGTCGGTCTCCGGCAGGGTGGCCACCAGGCGGCGCATCTCCTCCTGGCGGCCGGTGAAGTCGACGATGTCGGCCTGCAGGTCGTTGCGCCGGGCGCTGACCCGCGCCGGGGGGCGCTGGGGCGGGGGCTCGCACTCGCCGTGCAGGATCCGCTCGTGCAGCTCGCCGATCTCCGGGCCGGGGTCTGCGCCGAGCTCCTCGGCCAGCGCGGTGCGCAGCTCCTGGTGCACCCGCAGCGCCTCGGCCGGTCTGCCCGCCCGGCAGAGCGCGCGCATGAGCAGGGCGTGCAGGCGTTCCCGCAGCGGGTTGGCCGCGGCCAGCGCGCTCAGCTCGGCGACCAGGTCGCCGCGCCCGCCGCCGTGCTCGAGCACGCAGTCGGCCAGCTCCTCCTGGGTGAGCAGCCGGTACTCGGCCAGCCGGGCGCTCTCCGCGGCCAGCATCGGGGTGGCGGTCACCCCGGCGAAGGGCTCGCCCCGCCACAGGCCCAGGGCCTCCCGGTACCGGGCCAGGCAGGCTTCGAGCTTGCCCGCGCCCCTGGCCACTCTCGCCTGCTCGACCAGCGCCTCGAACCGGTGCAGGTCCAGCTCACCGGGCCGCAGGCTGAGCAGGTAGCCCGGTGAGCGGCGTAGTAGCCAGGCCGGTCCGCCTTTGCGCTGGTCCAGCGCACCGCGCAGCCGCGAGACGTAGGCATAGATCTCGGCCTTGGTGTCCACCGCGGTGCCGTGCGGCCACAGTTCCTCGGCGATCCGGTCGATGCTGACGACGGCGCCCGCGTTGGCGAGCAGGATGCCGAGCACGGTGCGCGCCCTCGGCGTGCCCAGCGGCAGCGTCCGCCCGTCGAGCACGGCTTCCAGCGGCCCCAGTACCCGAAACTCCACTGACTGACCCCACACACTTCACCAGCGACTATGTCCTCCCTGTCGCGGAGGCTCGGTGAATGGTTACTCCAAATGTGCGAAATACCGAATTACCCCAGACATGACGTGCACCACCGGGACCGCGTCCGGCCCCGGCGGTGTCCTGGCCGGTCAGCCCGTCGGCGCCAGTTCGGGGGCGTGCAGCAGCATCCGCATCCGGGCGGTGTAGGCGGCCTCGGCCTTGCCCTCGACCTCGCCGGTGACGCCCAGCTGGAGGTCGGTGAAGCCGAGGGCCCGCTCGGTGGCGGTGAGCAGCTCGAACACCGCGCGCACCCGGGCGCCGACCGGCACCGGCTGGTGGAAGCGCAGCCGGTCCATGCCCTTGTTGATCACCAGGTCGACCCCGTCCACGTGCATGGTCTCGCGCAGCTGCGCCGGGATCAGCGAGACGGTGAGGAAGCCGTGCGCGATGGGCCCGCCGAACATGCCCTCCGTGGCACGTTCGGCGTGCAGGTGGATCCACTGCCGGTCCTCGGTGACCTCGGCGAACTCGGCGACCCGGCGCTGGCTCACGGTGTGCCAGGCGCTCTCGCCCAGCCGCTGGCCGACCGAGGCGCGCAGCTCGGCGGCACTGCTGAAGATCCGCATCCGGCTATCCCCTCTCCTGGCCGGCGCCGACCGCGTGCGCCCCGCCGTCGACGTGCAGGATCTCCCCGGTGACCGAGGGCAGCCAGGCTGACAGCAGCGCGCACACCACCCTGGCCACCGGTTCGGTGTCGGTCTGGTCCCAGCCCAGCGGGGCCCGGTCGGCCCACACCCGGTCCAGCTGGTCGAACCCGCCGATGCCGCGCGCGGCGAGTGTCCGAAGTGGACCGCAGGCGACCAGGTTGACCCTGGTGCCCTGTGGCCCCAGCGCTTGTGCGAGGTAGCGGCAGCAGCTCTCCAGGCCGGCCTTGGCCACGCCCATCCAGTCGTAGCCGGGCCAGGCCAGGCTGGCGTCGAAGTCCAGGCCGACCAGGGAGCCGTGCGCGGACTTGGCCAGCAGCGGGCCGAAGACCCGGCCGAAGGCGGCGAAGGAGTAGGTGGAGATGTGCAGCGCGGTGGCCACCTCCGCCCACTCGGCGGTGAGGAAGCCACCGCCGAGCGCGCTGGGCGGGGCGAAGGCCACCGAGTGCAGCACCCCGTCCAGGTGACCCCAGCGGGCGTAGAGCGCGTCGGAGACCGCGTCCAGGTGCTCGGGTTTGGTGACGTCGAGCTCCAGCACGTCGCAGGGCTGGGGCAGGGTTTCCGCGATGGCCTCGGTGATGCGCAGGCCGCGGCCGAAGCCGGTGAGCACGATCTCCGCGCCGTGCTCCTGGGCCATCCTGGCCACCCCGTAGGCGATGGAGCTCTCGGTGAGCACGCCGGTGATGAGGATCTTCTTGCCGGACAACAGCTTTGCCTCAGTCACGGGTCACCACCACCACGCCGTTGGCCCCACCGAAGCCGAAGGAGTTGCTGACCGCGGCCCGCAGGTCCAGCCGGCGCGGGATCTTGCGCACGATGTCCAGCTCGATCCGCGGGTCCAGGCGGTCCAGGTTGGCCGTCGGCGGCACGATGCCGTCGCGCACGGACAGCACCGTGCACACCGCCTCGATCCCGCCTGCCGCGCCGAGGGCGTGCCCGATGGCGCCCTTGACCGAGGTGACCGGGGTGCCCTCGGGGTAGAGCCGCTTGATCAGGCTGCCCTCGATCACGTCGTTCATCGGGGTGGAGGTGCCGTGCGCGTTGACGTGCCCGATGTCGGAGGGCTGGAGCCCGGCGGCTTCGAGGGCGATCCGGCTGGCCCGTTCCACGCCGTCGCCGTGCGGGTGCGGGGCGGTGATGTGGTAGGCGTCGGAGGCCCCGCCGTACCCGGCCAGCCGGGCGTGCACCCGCGCGCCGCGCGCCTTGGCGTCCTCGATCCGTTCCAGGACAAGGATTCCAGCGCCCTCGGCGGCGACGAAGCCGTCCCGGTCGGCGTCGAAGGGCCGGGAGGCGGTCGCCGGGTCCCCGCTGCGGGTGGACAGCGCGCCGAGCTGTCCGAACCCGGCCATGATCAGCGGGGACAGCGCGGACTCCGCGCCGCCGGTGACCACCACGTCGCAGATCCCGGAGCGCAGCCAGTCCCAGGCGACGCCGAGCGCGGTGGCCCCAGAAGCACAGGCCGTGGCCGGGGCCAGGCTGGGGCCGCGGGCGCCGAGGTCGAGGCTGAGCCAGGCGGTGGGCGAGCCGGTGCCGGCCATCGGGATCAGCAGCGGGGTCACCTGGGACTCGCCCTCGGCGCGCAGGATCTCGTACTGCTGCTCGAAGGTCATGGTGCCGCCGAGGGAGTTGCCCACCACCACGCCGACCCGCGCGCCGTTCCAGGTGCCGGGGTCAAGGCCGCTGTCCGCGACGGCCTCGCGGGCGGCGACCCTGGCCAGGTGCGCGCAGCGTTCCTGCCGCCAGGCGGTGCGGCGGCCGAGCTGGGCGTCGGCGTCGAAGCCGGGCACCCGGCAGCTGAAGTCGGTGACCAGGCCGGAGAGCGCGGGGTCGGCGCTGGCGGTGGACTCCCCGCGCAGGATGGCCGCCCAGCTCGCCTCGACCCCGATCCCGGCGGCGGTGACCAGGCCGAGTCCGGTGATCGCGAGGCCGGTCATCAGGCGGCCTCGCGCTTGGACTCGATCAGCGTGGCGATGGCGGCCAGGGTGTCCGAAGTGGACACTTCGTTGTCCTTGACCCTGACCCCGAACTCCTTCTCGGTCACCAGGCCCAGTTCCACCAGGGCGAGGGAGTCCAGGTCGAGCTCGGCGAAGGTCGCCTCGGGCCGGACCTCCTCGGGCGGCACGCCGAAGCGGGTGGTCAGCAGCGAGGTCAGCTGGTCGAGCAGGGCGCTCATGGGATGGTCCTTTCCACAGGGATGGGGGGCAGGTCGTGCAGTTGGGTGTCCGCGCCGAAGAGTCCACTCAGGACAGAGCCCATGACCCCACGCAGCAGCCGTTCGGCCACCGGGTCCATGGCCTCGGCGAGGCTGTCGATGCCGAAGTCGAAGTCCACCTGGAAGTCCACCGTGCAGCCGGCGTCCGCCCCGGTGATCCGCCAGGCGCCGCGGAAGTGCTCGAAGTCGCCGTCGACCTGGCCGAACTCGACGCTGGTGGTCGCCGGGTCGAGGTGTTCCCACTCCCGCCAGCGCAACCGGCCGCGGCGGAAGGCGACCTCCCAGGTGGAATGCCGTGGCCGGCCGGGGAAGACCTCAACGGAGCGCACCTCCTCGGCGATGGCCGGGAAGCGGGTGAAGTCGGTGAGCAGGGTGAAGGCTTGCGCGGGACTGGCGCTGGGGACCTCGGCCAGCAGGTGGATCCGCCTCATCCGGCCACCGCCTTGGCCGCGGTGGCGAAGGCCTGGACGAGGAAGTCGAGCTCGGCCTCGTCCAGGGTGGCCGGCGGGGTGAGCCGCAGCACCTGGGCGGAGTTGAGCGAGTGGTTGGCGATGACCCCGGCGGCCATCAGCTCGGCCAGCAGGTCCGCGGCCATGCCTGGCCTGCTGAACTCGATGCCGATGAGCAGTCCGGCGCCGCGCACCTCGCGCACCCGGGAGCCGAGGATGTCCTGGCACAGCGCGGAAAGCTTGCTCCGGATGTGCTCGCCGAGCCTGCCCGCGGCCTCGACCAGGCCGCCTTCCTGGATCGCCTCGATCGCCCCGCACACCGCGGCCATGGCCAGTGGGCTGGCGGAGAAGGTGGAGGTGTGCAGGTAGGGGTCGCGGTCGAAGGCGTGGAAGGCGGACTCGGTGGCCAGCACCGCGGACACCGGCAGCACGCCGCCGCCGAGCGCCTTGCCTGCCACCAGCACGTCCGGGGTGATCCGCTCGCGGTCCGCGCCCCACCAGTGGCCGAGGCGGCCCAGGCCGGTCTGCACCTCGTCCAGGATGAAGAAGGCACCGTACTCCCGGCACAGCCGCTGCGCCTCGGCCAGATAGCCCGCCGGTGGCAGGACCACCCCGGCCTCGCCCTGCACGGGTTCCAGGATCAGCGCGGCCCTGCCCTCGTGCGCGGCCAGTTCCCGGCGCAGCGCGTCCGCATCGCCGTAGGGCACGTGGCAGACGCCGGGCAGCAGTGGCCGGAACGGTTCCTGGAACACGCCGCGGGCGGTGACGCTGAGCGCGCCGAGGGTCTTGCCGTGGTAGCCGTCCCTGGCCGAGATCAGGTGGGTGCGGCCGTGCGTGCGGGCGAGCTTGATCGCGGTCTCCACCGCCTCCGCGCCGGAGCAGGCGAAGTGCACTTTGTCCATTGTGGACGGTGCGATCGCGGTGAGCGCGGCGGCGGCCTTGGCCGCGACGGGTTCGAGCAGCAGCTTGGTGGACACCGGCAGGGTGTGCAGCTGGGCGCGCACCGCGGCGACCACCCTGGGGTGGCGGGCGCCCATCAGCAGCACGCCGTAGCCGCCGCAGTTGAGCAGTTCCCGGCCGCGGCTGGTGCGCACCCAGGCCCCGGTGGCGGACTGTTCCAGCTCGCGGCCGAACAGCTCGCCGAGCGCGGCCCGGCCGCGGCTGAGGTGGGTGCGGTAGGCGGTGGCGGTGCGCTCGAACTCCGCCTCGGCCGCCGTGAGGTCCACGGTCATGTCGCGTCCCTGGCCGAGCTGAGGTGGCCGAGCACGGTCTGCGTGGTGCCGGCCCGGCCGGGCGGGTGGAAGGCGACCGCGTGCGCGGCGGCCAGCAGGTAACCGATCTCGCCCGCGGCGATGAAGGCCATGCCGCCCAGCAGTTCCGCGGCGGCCGAGGCGGTGCTGGTGACCAGCTCCTGCACGCTGTGCCGGGTGACCAGGGCCGCGGTCAGGGTGTCCGCCCCGGTGTCCCCGGCGTCGATCCGGCGGGCCAGGCCCTCGGTGAGCAGTGCGGCGCTCTGGTGCCGGATGACCAGCGCGGCCCGGTCAGCCGCGCTGCCCCGGCCCCGGTGCAGCACCCGCTCGACCAGCGCCCCGGCGAGTCCACTGTAGACGGAGCAGACGCTGAGCTGGAACCAGGTGAGGCCGAGGATCTGGAGCTCCAGCATGCGCCCGGCCAGTTCCGGGGTGGTGCGCACCAGCTGGTCCTCGGTGAGGAAGACGTCGGTGAGCCGGACCTCGTGGCTCTCCGCCCCGGCCAGGGCGAAGGTGGACCAGAACGGGTGCACGGACAGCCCGGGGGTCATGGCGGGCAGCAGGATCAGCCCGAAGTCGGCCTCGCCGTCGCCGGTGGGCACGGCCACGCTGGCCGAGAGCAGGTCCATCGAGCGGGACAGGCTGCACGGCTTCTTCACCCCGTTGACCAGGTAGCCGCCCTCGACCTGCTCGGCGCGCAGGGTGGGGCGCAGGATGTCCTGGTCGGTGTTGCCCTCGGCGAACCCGGAGGCCAGCAGCAGCCGGTCACTGGCGATCCGTTGCGGTAACACGGGATCCAGGTTCACCTGGGTGCCAATCGCGTCGAGCATCGAGTACAGGGTGCCGACGGAGAAGTGGTGCATCATGGTGGCCACCGCCATCGACGGAGCCAGCGCACCCAAGGCTCGCATGACGCCCATCGCCTGCACCGCGGTGCCGCCGCTGCCGCCGTATGCCTTGGGCACCAGCAGGTTCGAGGCCCCGCAGGCGCGGAACAGCTGGATGGCCTTGCCGTCGTCGGCCTCCCGTTCGGCCAGGCTCAGCCCGGCGAGCTCCGCGCGCAGGCCGGGGGCGAGCTGGTCGCAGACGTCCCGGTCGGCGGCCATGAACTGTAGATCCATTCACGCTCCTGGTTCGGTGATGCGGGTGTAGGCCTCGAAGACCGCGGCGCTGGGCCGCACGTTCTCCGCGACCGACACGCCCTGCAGGTGGGTGGTGCGCAGCACCAGGTAGTTGGCCTCGCCGAAGGCTCCGCCGGTGAGCCCGGTGCCGCCGTGCGTGGGCAGGTAGGGCAGGAAGCCGATGTGCGAGTCGTTGACCTTGAGCAGGCCGCCGTTGCCGACCTTGGCCAGGAACTCCTCGATGACCAGCTTGTCCTTGGCCCACAACGAGTTGCGCAGGCCGTAACGGTTGCTGTCCACAAAGGCCAAGATCGCGTCCAGCAGCTCCTCGTCGGGGGCTTCGCCGGGCACGACCACGGGCAGCAGCGGGAAGAAGGTCTCCTCGCGGACCGCGGTCAGCTCCCGGCAGGTGTCCAGGCCGTCCACCCGCAGCACGGTGGGGGCCAGGAACGGCCCGGTCTCCGAGGGTTCGCCGTCGACCTCCAGCCGCCCGCCGCCGCAGACCAGCGTGGCGCCGCGGGCCAGGGCGTCCTCGACCACGGTGCCGAAGCGCTCGGCGCGCAGCACCGGGGACAGCAGCACGTCCGGCTCGTCCGGGTAGCCGGGGCGCAGCGCGGTGACCGCGGTGTGCAGCTTGGCGATCAGCTCCTCGGCGACGGCGGGGTGCACCACGGCCTGGTTGGGCACCATGCAGATCTGGCCGGAGCCGTAGAAGCACTCGGTGAGCGCCTCCACCGCGAGGTCGAGGTCGGCGTCCCGCCAGATCACCACGCAGTCGTTGCCGGCCAGCTCCAGGATCGGTTTCTTCCCGGCTGCCACGCAGTCCCGTTCCAGCTCAAGCCCGCGTTCGACGCCGCCGGTGTAGAAGATGTCGTCCACCAGCGGGTCGGCCAGCCAGCTCCGCAGCGCCGGTCCCGGCCTGCCGCAGAACATGTTGAGCACCCCGGGCGGCGCGCCGATCTCGGCGAGCGCGGGCACCACGTACTCGCGCAGCACGTGCATCACGCCAAACGGCGCGCTGCGCGGGGCGCGCACCACCACGGTGTTGCCCGCCATCAGCGCGGTGGCCCCGAACAGGGCGCTGGTGGCCGGCGCGTTCTGCGGTGGGTTGACGCAGACCACCCCGTCCGGCCGCCGTCGCAGCAGCAGTCGCCGGTCGCCGTGCCGGAACTCCTGTTCCAGCTGCCCGGCCAGCCAGCCCACGGTCTCCTCACTGGCCACCGACAGCATCCCGGCCACCTGCCACTCGGCCAGTGGGCGAGGGTTGCCCTCGGCGATGAGCACGTCCACGAGATCCTTGTGCCCGGCCAGGATCCGCTGCCGCAGCGCCAGGGCAAGCTCGACCCTGACCGCCAGTGGAGTGGCACCCCAGGCGGGTGCGGCCTCGGCCGCGGCGGCCACCGCGGCGGCCATGGTGTCCTCATCGGCCAGCGCGCACCGCCCGACCACCCGGTCGGCCACGGTGGCCGGGTCGAGCTGGCCCTGTTCCAGCCGCCGTTTGAGGGTCAGGCTGCCGAACAGGTCGGTGAGGATCGACCGCGCGCCCACCGTGTAGACGTAACGGTCGGAGTCGATCTCCTTCCCTGCCACGTAGGACAGGTAGGTCGGCACCGGAACCCCTGGGCTCATCGGTCTCCCTCTCGGCTGGCTTCGTCACTGGCACAGTGGCGCTGGGTGTCCGGCTGGATACCGCGAGCCGACTGAACTGAATTGCGCAGTGCTTTAGTCGGTGTTCTGCGGCGCTGACCGGCGCTTAGCGTCCGGGGCATCCGGCCTGCGGAGCCGGTAGCTGTGGAGGCGTTGTGCGCGCGAGGAACTTCATCGCCGGTCTGCTGGCGGGCTCGGCCGTGCTGCTCGGTCTGGCGGCCCCGGCCCAGGCTGGTGTGACCATCGTCAACGGCGAGCTCACCGCCTCAGCGCCGTGGAGCGCCCGGCTCTACCAGGACGGCAAGGACGGCTACTGCACCGCCACGGTCATCTCCGCGCAGTGGATCCTCACCGCCGAGCACTGCGTGGGCGGCAACCACAAGTGGGGCTTCCGGATCGGCAATGTGGAGCACGCCAAGGGCCAGTACGTGGATGTGGCCACCGGCGGCCTGACCGTGCACACCAACGCCGACCTGGCGCTGCTGAAGCTGGCCAAGCCGGTGCGCGCACCCGCGGTGAAGCTGGGCACCCTGGCCGATGTCGCGGTGGGGAACACGGTCACCATCCACGGCTGGGGCCAGACCGAGCAGGGCAGGCAGTCGCCGCTGCTGAAGAACGCCAAGCTGAAGGTCACCGACGTGGCCGCCAAGGACTACAAGGGCGGCCGGGCGATCAACGGCGAACGCATCAACGGCGTGTGCGGCTCCGGCGACTCCGGCGGACCGATGTTCGCCCCCAACGGCAACCAGGTCGGCGTGCTCTCCACCGGCAACGACACCAGCTGCCAGTACACCCACGTCGGCGCCTACCGGGACTGGATCCGCGGTATCGCGGGCGTGTGAGTCACAGCGCCCCGATCAGCCGCAGCAGGCGGTAGCCCGCGCCGAGGCTGAGGCCGTGCTCGAAGGCCAGGTACTCGGGCTCGACGAGGTGCGGCGCCCACTTGGTCTTGAACCGTTCCTGGGTGCGCGCGGAGTACAGCCAGCGCTCCCGCCCGGCGATCCGGCGCATGATCCGATCGAGGATCTTGTTGTGCGCGCCGGGAATCCGGTGTTCCGGGTGGAGCTGGACGAACGGCGTGAAGCCCAGGTGCAGCCACTCAGCGCCCTCGCCGCGGAAGGCCTCCGCGGCGTGGGCGATGATCGACTCGATCGCGCCGGTCGGGGCGTCGGGGTGGCGGCGGGTCAGGTCGTAGAGCCAGCCCGGCCGTGGCCCGTAGACCGGGGAGAAGGAGATGTAGGCGACGATCCGCTCCGCCGCCCTGGCCACGAACAGCCTGCGGTGCGCCGCGCCCCGGCCACCGCGCTCACCGACCATGAAGCCGAGCTGTTTCACCGCGCGTCCCTTGGCGCGCAACCACTCCTGGTCGATCACGGTCAGGGTCAGCGCCAGCTCGGTGTCCATTGTGGACTCCTCGGTGACCTGGACCCCGGCGCGGCGGGCCTGGGAGAGCCGGTTGCGGGTCTCGGCGAGCTTGCCGCCGCGCAGGGTGAACCGGGCCAGGTCGATGCTGAAGGAGGCGCCGAGCTGGTTGACCGCGTAGCCCAGTTCGGCGCAGGCCGCGGCCTCCTCCTTGCGCAGTTGCACGGCGGTGATCCGGCGGCCCTGCCCGGCGGCGAAGGCGCGGAAGGCCGCGGTCAGCGCGGGTTGGTCGACCTCGGCCGCGCACGGCCCGGTCAGCTGCACCAGGTGCCGTCGACCGGCCGGCCGGTAGGCGATGAGGCCGTCGATCCCCGGAGTCTGGAAGTGCTCGGTGTCCTGGTTGTAGGCCAGGAACGCGCTGGAGCTGCGGGCGTGTGCGCGCAGCAGGTCCACGGCGGTCACCGTGGCGACACCGGCTCGAAGGACACCGCGAACGGCTTGAGGAAGTTGCCGAGCAGCCCCCGGTCGCCGCACAGATGGATCGGGATGGCCAGCAGCGCCCACTCCGGTCGCACCAGCCAGCACCACAGCAAGGCAACCAGCCCCGCGGTGACGAAGCTGTGCGTCAGGTTGTAGGCCACGTAAAAACCGCGATGGATCTTGCCGGTTTCGCTGCGGCGGAAGGCGATCAGGCCGGGCAGGTAGCCGATGACGTCGATGTAGGCGAACAGCAGCAGCGCGGGCAGCAGCCGCACCTCGTCCCAGTGCACAAGAAAGAGCCAGCCGCACACGCCCAGCGCGGCCAGGTACTCCAGCCGGAGCAGGCGGTAGGTGGTGCGGGTCTCGAACAGGTTGCGCGGATCCACGCCTCAGCCTCCCGGGGTGAACACGATGGGCAAGGACAGCGGGGCGCGGCCGATGCCGGGCATCCACTCCAGGTCCTCGAAGCGCGCGTTCAGCCGCAGGTCGGGCAGCCGGGCGAACAGCCGGGCCAGCGCGGTGCGCACCTCGGCCCTGGCCAGCTGCGCGCCGAGGCAGTAGTGGATGCCGTGACCGAGGCCGAGGTGCGCGTTGGCGTCGGCGCGGGCCAGGTCGAAGACGTCCGGGTCGGCGAAGCGGCGCGGATCCCGGTTGGCCGCGCCGAGGGAGACCAGCACCCGCTCGCCCTTGCCGATCGCCACCCCGCCGATCACGGTGTCCTGCTTGGCCCAGCGCATGGTGGACAGCTCGGCCGGTCCCTCGAACCGCAGCGCCTCCTCCACCAGGTTGGTCACCAGGTCCGGGTCGGCGCGGAAGGCGGCGAGCTGATCGGGGTGGCGCAGCAGGGCCAGGGTGGCGTTGGCGATCAAGCCCGCGGTGGTGACGTGCCCGGCCAGGAACAGCAGCAGCGCGTTGGCCAGCAGCTCCTCGTCGGTGAGCCGCTGCTGCTCGTCCCTGGCCGCGATCATCGCGCTGATCAGGTCCTCGCCGGGGGCGTGCTTCTTGGCCGCGATCAGCCCGGCCATGTACTCGTTCAGCCCGGCCAGCGCGGCCGCGGCCTTCTCCCTGGTCTCCGGGGTGAAGCCGACGTAGTCGTGGGCCAGCTCGAAGAAGGCGTCCCGGTCCGCCTCCGGCACGCCGAGCAGCTCGCCGATCATGCCGACCGGCAGTCGCAGCGCGAACTCCCGCATCAGGTCGGCCTGCCCGCGCGGGGCGAACTCGTCGATCAGCCGGTCCGCGGCGTCGTGCAGCGTGTCGTGCAGGGCCTCGATGCGGCGGCGGGTGAACGCGCTGCCGACCAGGCGGCGCAGCCGGTCGTGGTCGGGCGGGTCCAGGTTGAGCATGCTGGCGCCCATGCTCGGCGAGAGGCCCTGGACGGACTCGGCGTCGTAGCGGCTTTCCTTGCTCAGCAACGGATCGGTCAGCGCCTGCCGGACCTCCTCGTAGCCGGTGACCAGCCAGGCGGTCAGTCCGGTCGGCAGGGTCAGGTAGCGCACCGGGGACACCGCGCGCAGCCGGGCGTAGGAGGGGTAGGGGTCGCGCTGGTAGTCCTCGTCGAACAGCGCGGCGTCGGCCGGGTCGGGACGGACCGGGCATTTATCCATTGTGGACACTCATTTCTCGTCGCGGCCGAAGCGGAGCGGCGCGCGACGTCCGGTGTGCAGCGAACGGCGGTCGTTGAGTTCGAGGACGCCCTGGCGCAGCGGGTAGCGCAGCCGGTCCAGCACCGGCGCGGCTCTGGCCCCACTGCGGTGCCAGGGCACACTGGGTGGCGGTAGGGGTTTTCCGTGCAGGGCGGCGGCGAGTTGACCGCTGAGCCAGCCCGCGGTGTGCAGGGCGGGCGCGATGCCCCGGCCGTTCCAGCCGCCGGCGAACCACACGCCGGGCTGGACCTGGCCGACGATCGGCATCCAGTCCGGGGTGGCCCCGCTGACCCCGGCCCAGGACCGGGCGATGCGCACCCCGTCCAGCGCCGGGAACAGTTGGCGCAGCTCGCGTTCCAGGCGTCGCCAGGTGCCGCCGGAGACCCTGGGCTGGGTGCCGGGCCGGGTGCTGGGGTTGGCCGCGCGGCCGCCGCCGAGGATGAGCCGGCCGTCCGGACTCAGCCGCGCGTAGTTGAAGTAGGCCCGCGAGTCCAGCACCAGGTCGCCCGGCCGCAGCGGAAGCGCGGCCAGCGGTTCGGTGCACAGGGCTTGCGAGCGGAACGGCACCACTGGCAACTTCACCAACCCGGAAACCCTGGTGTAGCCATCGATGGCGAGCACCACCTGGGCAGCGTCCACCTCGCCGAGATCGGTGCGCACCCGCACCCGCGCGCCGGGTTCCACCGAGCGCACCGGCGTGCCCTCGAACACCTCCACCCCGCGCGCCAGCAGCAGGTCCCGCAGTCCCCGGCACAGCCGCAGCGGGTCCAGCTGGTAGAGCGGGGTCACCCGCAGCGCACCGAAACCGCCTTGCAGGCCAAGGTTTTCCGCGGCCTCGCGCGGCGAGAGCCAGTCCGCTTCCATGCCGAGCCGGTTCAGCTCAGGGAGGTCACCGGTGTAGCGGCGCACGTGCTCGGCGGTAACTGGCAGCTGATACATCTGGCCGCGCACCAGGTCACAGTCGATGCCCTCGGCGGTGACCAGCTCGTGCAACGCGGCCATCCCAGCCAGCGAGGCCCTGATCAGACTGTCCGCGGCCGCCGCCCCCACTCGCTTGTGCAGCAACCGCATCGAGCCCCACACGCCCGGTCTGGCCAGCCCGGTGCTGTGCCCGGTCGCGCCGCCGCCGACCACCACGGCCTCCAGCAGCAGGATCCGCGCCGAGGGCAGCTCGGCCCGCAGCCGGTGCGCCAGCGACAGTCCGGCGATCCCGCCGCCCACCACCACGACGTCCGCGCGGTGCCTGCCGGTCAACGGCGGCAGCAGCGGCTCGGCCACACCGCCGCCCCAGGGCGAGGTGTGTGCGAGGGTCATCGGGACACCGCCGCCAGCGGCCGGGACAGGCTCGGGGCCTCGGCGGCACGTTCCCGGAAAGCCTTGCGGCGCAGCATGTTCAGCCGTACCAGCGCCCCGGCCTCGCGGAGCACCTCCGGCGCGGGCACACCGGAGAGGACCTGGTTCAGCGCGGTGCGGACCAGCCGGGTCGCGGTGAGCAGGGTGTCGGCGTCCCGCTTGTCCGCCATGACCTCGTCCAGCCTGCGGACCCCGGTCGCGTCGAGCCCGCGGAAGAAGGCCTTGCGCAGCGCGCCGACCGGGGCCGCGTCACCGAGTTCTTGGCTGTACCAGAAGTTGGCCAGCTCGGCCTCGTCCCGCCGCCGTGCCCACTCCCGCAACCGTTCCGGCAGTGCCGCCTGATCGTCCCAAGTGGACAGCAGTGCGGTGGCCAGCGCGGCGGAGTTGCGCAGCGCGTCGGTGATGCCGTGGCCAATGGTGGCGTCCTTGGCGTGCCCGGCGTCCCCGGCCAGCGCCCAGCCGGGACCGAACGGCTGCCGGAAGAAGCACGGGTAGCCGATCATCCGGCGCAGCCCGCCCACCGGCTCGCCGCCACTGGCCAGCTCGGCGATCTCCGGGCTGACCCGCGCCACCCACGGCAGCAGCGCGTCCGGCCCGGTGCGCCGGAAGTCCTCCGGATCGCCCACCGGCGGCTGCGCGCACAGGTAGTACTCCTCCTCGCCGGTGGGCAGGATGTGCGCCAGTCGCGCGCCGACCCGGTGCCACAGCAGCACCCTGGGCAGCCGCTTGCCGCGGAAGTACCGCCACACCTGGCCGCGGCCGCTGCGGAAGCTCAGGTACTGGGTGGCGCGCACCCAGCGGGCCACCGGCGAGCTGCGCCCGTCCGCGCCGACCACCAGCCGGGCCCGCACCGGCCGCACCCGCCCGTCCTGATCGGCCACCTCCACCCCGGCCACCCGCTCGTGCTCGCGCAGCAGCCCGACCACCGGGCGGCCAAGGTGCACCTGCGCCCCGGCCGCCCGCGCCCGGTCCAGCAGCAGGTTGTCCAGCAGCTCACGCGGCGGGCACAGCCCGGGGTCGGCGGGGTGCCGGAAGGTCAGCCGCAGCTCGTCCAGGCGCACCTGGACCTCCGGCAGCGGCGGCACCCCGGCGGCCACCAGGTCCGCGTAGATGCCTTCGGCGCGCAGGTCCTGGGTGCCGTGGAAGATGTGCGTGGACAGCGTCGGCCCGAGCTCCACCGCCCGCTCGTACACCGCCACCCGCAGCCCGGCCCTGGCCAGCCTGGCCGCCAGCGCGGCGCCCGCGACCCGGCCGCCGACCACCGCGACGTCCACTGTGGACGTTGTTCTCGAGGACACCGCCATCACGCCCCTTCGTCTCACCGAAACAGAGACCACGAGGTGGCGCAGCGGATACACCTGATCGCGGAGCGCGAGAAAGTTGCCGCCACCCGGTATCCAGCGGGCCGCGGGTCTGCTCTGTCAAGGCAGACAGGCAGCCGAGCGGAGGACACATGGACACTCCCCTGGAGCAGAGCGCGCTCCGCCGCCCGTGCGAGGGGCGGCGCAGGCGGATGGCCCCGGCCGCGCGGCGGGCGGAGCTGGTGGAGACCGCGATCAAGGTGATCACCACGCATGGCGCCGGGATCAGCATGGACCAGCTGGCCGCCGCGGCCGGGGTGAGCAAACCCCTGCTGTACCACTACTTCTACGACAAGGCCGGACTGCTCAAGGCCGCGGGCGACCGGGCGGCCGAGCTGATGCTGGCCCGGCTGCGGCCCGCGCTGACCGGCCTGCGCGAGGCGGGCACCCGGCGGCAGTGGATCCGCGGCGCGGTGGAGGCCTACCTGGTAGTGATCATGGAGAACCAGTGGCTCTACCGGTTCAGCCTGAGCAACCCGGCAGGTCCACGGGGTGGCCAGGCGGCCGACCCGATCGTCACCGCGCTGGCCGACCTGCTCGGCGAGATCCCCGGCCTGAGCCCGTCTCCGCCGCCGGACCCGGTGCGCTACGCGCTGGCCGGGATGGTGCAGGCGGTGTGCCACTGGTGGCTGGAGCACCGGCGGCCGGGCCGGGCCCAGCTGCTGGACGAGCTGAGCCAGCTGCTCTGCCACACCGTGGACGGCGTGTGCACGCTGACCGCGGCCCCGAGGACCGGATAGGCGGCCGGACCCCCAGACCGACGCCTGTCCACGGCAGGCGGCGGGGGACCGTGAATCCCACCGACCCGCGAGGTCCCCCGCCGTCCGCCGCGACACTGACCGAACCGAACATGGGTGCCACCGGGATGAACCATCGACAACCACCGCCCTCGGCCCGCTGCCGTTCCTGCGGCCACGAGCCACGGGCCTGGGCCACCGACAAGCTGACCGGCCTGCTGGACCGCTGGGGCTGGGACGCCGAGGCCGGGCGCGCGCTGGCCGCCGCCCGCCGCCGGGACGAGCCTGCCGCGCTGGTGCTGCTGGACCTCGACCACTTCAAGCGGATCAACGACACCCTGGGCCACCCGGCAGGCGACCGGGTGCTGCGCGCGGTCGCCTCGGTGCTGCGCCAGGTGTGCGAGCGCGCGGTGCTGGGCCGCTACGGCGGGCACGGCGGCGACGAGTTCCTGGCCTTCCTGCCCGGGGCCGACCTGGGCACCGCCACCGCGCTGGCCGCCGCGCTGCGGGCGGAGGTCGGCGCGCTCCAGGTCCCGGCCCGCACCGTGCGCGGCCCACGCACCGTCACCGACCTGACCGTCTCGGTCGGCCTGGCCACCCACTGCCCCGGCGCCCGCACCCGCCTCGCCGACCTGGTGCTGGCCGCGGACGCCGCGCTGCTGGCGGCCAAGCACGCCGGCCGGAACCGGGTGCACTGCGCCCGGCCCGCCCTCGGCCGCCCGGCTTGAGATGAGCGAGACTGCACCCATGACGGCTGCACCGGAAGACCGGGAGAACCTGACCTACAGCCTGTTCGGGGAGGCGGTCCGCGACCTCGCGCAGGCCATCGCCGACGACGGTTACGCCCCGGACATCATCCTGTCCATCGCCCGCGGCGGCCTGTTCGTGGCCGGTGGCCTCGGCTACGCGCTGGACGTGAAGAACCTGCACGTGATGAACGTGGAGTTCTACACCGGCGTCGGCACCACCCTGGACATGCCCGTCATGCTGCCGCCGGTGCCCAACGTCATCGACCTGTCCGGAGCGAAGGTGCTGGTCACCGACGACGTCGCGGACACCGGCAAGACCCTGAAGCTGGTGCACGACTTCTGCGCCGACACCGTGGCCGAGGTGCGCTGCGCGGTGATCTACGAGAAGCCGCACTCGCTGGTCAAGTGCGAGTACGTGTGGCGGCACACCGACCGGTGGATCAACTTCCCGTGGTCGGTGCAGCCCCCGGTGGTCAGTCGCGCCGGCCAGGTGCTGGACGCCTGAGCCACCCCGGCCGGGGCGCGCGCGAGCCAGCCCCGGCCCACGCCCACCGCGCCCCGCCGCCCTGCGCCACCACGCTCACCGCGCCCCGCACCGCCACGCCCCGCCCACGGCCACCGCGCCGCCTACGGCCACCGCGCCGCGATGATCAGCTCCGCCAAGGCCGCCGCAGGCCCGTGCCCAGCCCGCCTGCCACCCAGCACCGCGAAGTCCACCTCCGCCAGCGGCGGCAGCTCCCCCTCCACCGGCACCAGCCCCTCCGGCACCACCGACCGGGCGAACACCGCCACCCCGAGCCCGGCCAGCGCCGCCGCGCGCAACCCGTTGAGCCGGTCGCTCCAGCAGCCGACCCGCCACTGCATCCCGCAGGCCCGCAACGCCTCCAGCGCCCGCGCCCTGGTCAGGCTCGGCTCCGGGTAGACCACCAGCGGCACCGGCTCGCCCTTGGTCAGCCGCAGCCCCGGCCTGCCGACCCAGACCAGCGGCTCCCGCCACAGCAGGTGCCCGTCGGCCTCGGTGCGACGCTTGGCCAGCACCAGGTCCAGGCCGCCCGCGGCCAGCCGGTCGTGCAGCAGGCTGCTCAGCTCGACGGTCAGCTCCAGGTCGACCAGCGGGTGGGTGGCCCGGAACCGGCGCAGGGTCGCCGGGAGGTGGCCCAGCACCAGGTCCTCGCACACCCCAAGGCGCACC
Source organism: Crossiella sp. NPDC003009 (assembly GCF_053591555.1). Classification (NCBI taxonomy): domain Bacteria; kingdom Bacillati; phylum Actinomycetota; class Actinomycetes; order Pseudonocardiales; family Pseudonocardiaceae; genus Crossiella; species Crossiella sp. NPDC003009. The sequence goes on from NZ_JBSFUA010000068.1 coordinate 17,820, forward strand.
TTGCCACGCAGCTCCGGCCGGGCGAAGTAGGCCATGGCCAGGCGTTCCTGCTCCAGGATGTTGTGCGCGAACCCGGTCAGCGCCTCGCCGTCGCCGGTCAGCTTGACCGAATGGGTGTCCCGCACGAACAGCTGCCTGCCGGTGGCCTGCTCCAGCCTGCGCACGTGCTGGCTGACCGTGGACTGGCCGAGGCACAGCCGCCTGGCCGCCTCGGTGAAGCCGCCGGTCTCGGCGACGGCGAGGAAGCTGCGCAGCCACACCGGGTCAAGCACGGGTCCGTCCCGTCAACTCTCGCACCGCACCGGCCTACCACGACGGGCGGAGCGTGGCAGGCCGGTGCGCCGGAACGCGCGTCCTCCGGCGGCTGGGGGCCGTCGGCCGGACGATCTCCGGGATGGCGGGAGGCGCCGGGCGCCGGACACGGCGCGCGCGGGGTGTTCAGCGTGCCGGGCACTCCCGTGGCGGATCATCTGCACAGGACATCCTCCCGCTGGGGGCTGCCGCCGGAAAGCAGTCGATCATGATCACTGTTATCGCGAAGCCGGATAGGCGGCCCGCTCGGGCACTACCCTGTCCGCCATGGCGGAGGACGCTGCCGGGGACCGGAGTTGCGACGGTGCGCTGGTCAGGGTGTTCGCGCTGCTCGGGAAGCGGTGGAACGGAGTGATCATCGGGACCCTGGCCACCGGACCCGCCGGGTTCGCCGAGCTGCGCAGGGCCATCGGCGGGATCAGCGACTCGATGCTCTCGGACCGGCTCACCGAGCTGACCGCGGCCGGACTGGTGCTCCGCGAGGTCAGAGACGGCCCGCCACTGGCGGTCTCCTACCGGCTCAGCGACCGGGGCGCCGCGCTGCTGCCCGCGCTGGACGAGCTGGCCAGGTGGGCCGCGAACCACCTGCCCGCCGACTGCTGAGATGCGCTTCGGCATCCTCGGCCCGGTCCAGGCCGCCCACCCCGACGGCACGCCGGTGGCACTCGGCGGCCCCAAGGTCCGCACCCTGCTCGCGCTGCTGGCCGCCGGGGCCGGGCGGATCGTGCCCGCCGAGACGCTCATCGACGGCTTGTACGCCGACGACCCGCCCGAGGGCGCGGCCAACGCGTTGCAGTCCCAGGTCTCCCGGCTGCGCAGGGCACTGGGTTCCGGACTTGTCGAGTTTCACCCGAGCGGGTACCGGCTGGCGGTCGACCCGGCCGAGGTGGACGCACACCGGTTCGCCGCCCTCGTCACCGACGGCCACACCGCGCTGCGCCGGGGCGAGCACGCTGCCGCCGAGGCCCAGCTGGCCGAGGCGCTGGCCCTGTGGCGCGGCGACCTGCCTGCCGAGCTCGGTCCCAGCCGCTGGCCCGAGCTGCGGCTGACCGCGATCGAGGACCACGCTGAGGCCGCGCTCGCCCTCGGCCGCACCGGCCTGGCCCCGGCGCTGCGCGAACACCTCGGCGCGCACCCGCTGCGGGAACGCCTGTGGGCGCTGCTGGTCCGCGCCCTGCTCGCCGACGGCCACCCGGCGCAAGCCCTGGCCGCCTTCGAGCAGGCCAGAACCCGCCTGGCGGAGGAGCTCGGCGCCGACCCCTCGGCCGAGCTCGCCGAAGCGCACCGCCTCGCCCTGCGCGGCGACCACCAGCGGCTCACCCCGCCACCGGCCCAGCTGACCAGCTTCGTCGGCCGCGCCCAGGACCTGCGGCAGGTCCGCGACCTGCTGCGCGGGCACCGCCTGGTCACCCTCACCGGACCCGGCGGCGCGGGCAAGACCCGGCTGGCCATCGAGGCCGCCACCGGGACCCCGGCCTGCTTCGTCGCCCTCGCCCCACTCACCGACCAGGCCGACCTGCCGCGCGCCCTGCTCGCCGCCCTCGGCGCGCGCGAGGGCGCGCGGGACCCCCTCGACCGGTTGCGCGCCGCACTGGCCGACCGGCCGCCGCTGCTCGTGCTGGACAACTGCGAACACCTCATCCAGCCCGTCGCCGAGCTCACCGCCGGCCTGCTGCGCGCGCTGCCCGAGCTGCGCGTGCTGGCCACCAGCCGGGAAGGGCTCGGCATCACCGGCGAGGCCCGCCACCCGGTGCCCAGCCTGGACCGCGCGGCCGCGGTCGAGCTGTTCACCCACCGCGCCCGCGCCGCCGACCCCGCGCACGACCCGGCCGCGCACCCCGGGCAGGTCGAGCACATCTGCCAGGCCCTGGACGGCCTGCCGCTGGCCATCGAGCTGGCCGCGGCCAGGGTCCGCGGCCTGCCCGTGCCGGAGATCGCGGCCCGGCTGGACGACCGGTTCGCGTTGCTGGCCAAGGGTGAGCGCACCGCGGCCGCCCGGCACCGCAGCCTGCGCGGCGTGGTCGAGTGGAGCTGGGACCTCCTGGACGGCCCGGAGCGGGTGCTGGCCGGCCGGCTCACCGTCTTCGCCGGTGGCGCCACCCTGGCCGCGCTGACCGAGGTGTGCGCCGCGCCCGACCCGCTGGACGCGCTCACCGGCCTGGTGGACAAGTCCCTGCTGGTCAGGACCGGCGAGCGGTACCGGATGCCGGAGACCATCCGCGCCTTCTGCGCCGAACGTCTCGCCGACGCCGGGGACACCGACCGCCTCCGCCACGCGCACGCCGCGCACTTCCTGGCCCTGGCGCAGGCGGCCTCGCCCAGGCTGCTGCGCGCCGAACAGCTCGACTGGCTGGCCAGGCTGGACGAGGACTACGACAACCTCATCGCCGCCCTGCGCTGGACCAGCGCCACCGACCCGCACAGCGCGCTGCGCCTGGCCGCCGCGCTCGCCCCCTACTGGTGGCTGCGCGGCCGCCGCGCCGAGGGTGCCCGCCTGACCGCCCAGCTGACCGGTCAGCTGGGCGCCACCGCCCCGCCGGAACTGGCCGAGGAGTACTCGGTCTGCGTGCTCACCACCGCCTTCGGCACCCCGGACCCGGCCCCGCTGCGCCCACAACTGGACGAGGTCCGCCGCCTGCTGGAGGCGCGCACCAGCGCGCCCCGCCAGCCCCTGCTCTGGGTGCTGTGGGCGATGGTCGAGGGCCCGCCTGCCGACCTGGCGGCGACCGCCCGCCAGTACGGCGCGATGTTCGACGCCGATCCGTGGAGCGCCGCGCTGCAAGGCCTCAGCAACGGCGTGGTCGCCATCTACCGCGGCGACCCCGTCGCGGGCGAGGCGCTGCTGACCGTCGCGCTGGCCCGGTTCCGCGCCCTAGGCGAACGCTGGGCCATGATCCAGGCCCTCGGCGACCTCGCGCCGCTGGCCGACCGCCGCGGCGACCGCGCGCACGCGCACGCCCTCTACGCCGAAGCCATCATGCTGGCCCGCGAACTGGGCGCCACCGAGGAAGCCGCGGACCTGCTCAACCGCCGCGCCGCCGGCCACCTGGCACACGGGGACCTGTCCGCCGCCCGCGCGGACCTCGCCCAGGTCGCACTGCTGGGCCGCCAGGCCGGGGCGCCCGACTGGGTGGCCACCGCACAGCTGGGTCAGGCCGAACTGGCCCGCCGCACCGGCGACCTCGACCAGGCCCGGGCGCTCTGCACCCAAGCCCTCGCCGCCAGCCCACTCGGAGTGTTCGCCACCGAGGAACTGCGCTGCCACACCCAGACCACCCTGGCCCGCATCGAATGTGCCACAGGTCACCCCGAATCAGCAAAACCGCTGCTCAAGGAAGCTTTCGCGATCGCGGTCGCCCGCCGCAACCTGCCGGTGCTGGCCACCATCCTGACCGTGCTGGCCGAGCTCACCGGCTCCCCCGCGCTGCACGAGGCCGCCGCCACCCTCAGCACTCCAGCCCCACCACCGGCCGCCGCGGCGGAAGCCATCGCGCTGGCCGCCCACCACCTGACCTGACCCGCGCTATTCGGTGGGGCAGCCGGAGGACTCGATGTTGGCCAGGAGGTGCTCGCACAGAGCGGTGAGCCCGGCCACCTGGGTGCCGTCCAGGGCGTCGAAGACCAGCCGCCGGACCACCGCCACGTGCCCGGGGGCCGCGCCCTCGATGGCCGCCTTGCCCGCCTCGGTGAGCTGGATGAACGCGCCGCGCTTGTCCTCAGGACAGCCCGCCCTGGCCACCAGCCCGCGCTTCTGCATCCGGCCGAGCTGGTGCGAGACCCGGCTCTTCTCCCAGTTCAGCAGCTTGGCCAGCTCCAAGATCCGGATCCGGGGCTCGGGCAGCTCGCTCAGCTGGACCAGCACCTCGAACTCGGCCAGCGAGAGGTCCGAGTCCACCTGTAGCTGACGCCCGATGCGCACGGTCAGCTCGGCGTGCACGCGCAGGAACGCGCGCCAGGCCCGCTGCTGGGACTCCTCAAGCCACTCGGTGTCGGTCACACCCTGGAGTCTACCGGAATAGTTGACACATCAACTGGGGTTGTGCAGGATGTAGATGACACATCAACCAAAGGAGCTCCCGATGACCAGCACCCTCTCCCTCAGCGAACTGACCGGCGACTACGCGATCGACGCCACGCACAGCCGGGTCGGTTTTGTGGCCAGGCACGCGATGGTGACCAAGGTCCGCGGCGCCTTCAACGAGTTCGACGGCCGGATCAAGGTCGACGGTGACAACCCGGCCAACTCCTCGGTCGCGGTCACCATCAACGCCGCCAGCATCGACACCCGCAACGCCCAGCGCGACGAGCACCTGCGCGGCAGCGACTTCCTGGAGCTGGAGAAGTTCCCGCAGATCCGGTTCGTCTCCACCTCGGTGGCCCAGGACGGCGAGGACTTCGCGCTCACCGGCGACCTGACCATCAAGGACGTCACCCGGCCGGTGACCATCGAGTTCACCTTCGAGGGCACCGCCAAGGACCCGTTCGGCAACACCAGGGTCGGCTTCGAGGGCACCACCACCATCTCCCGCAAGGACTTCGGCATCACCTGGAACGCCGCACTGGAGACCGGTGGCGTGCTGGTCAGCGACAAGATCGTGCTGGAGTTCGAGGTCTCCGCGGTCCGCGCCGCCTGATCCTCCCTTTCACACTGTCCACAATGGACGACTATCCCGAAAGGAAAGAAGGATGACGAAAACGCTGAGTCCAGGAGTGGACATCCGGCGTGCCGCCGACCGGTCCGCCACCAGGATCGACTGGCTGGACTCGAAGCACTCCTTCTCCTTCGGGGGCAACTACGACCCGGCCAACACCCACCACGGACTGCTGCTGGTCAACAACGACGACGTGGTCAGCCCCGGCACCGGGTTCGACACCCACCCGCACCGGGACATGGAGATCGTCACCTGGGTGCTGCGGGGTTCCCTCGTGCACCAGGACTCCACCGGCCATTCCGGGATCATCTATCCCGGCCTGGCCCAGCGGATGAGCGCGGGCAGCGGCATCCTGCACTCGGAGAAGAACGACTCCTGGCGGCCGCACGGGGCCGAGCACGTCGACGAAGTGCATTTTGTGCAGATGTGGGTGGTACCGGACGAATCGGGGATCACGCCGGGCTACGAGCAGCTGGAGATCGACGACCAGCTGCTCGCCGGCGGCCTCGTCCCGGTCGCCTCGGGAATGGACCGGCACCGGGACAAGTCGGCCATCCGGATCAAGAACAAGTACGCCGCGCTGCACGCCGCCCGGCTGACCGCGGGGCAGTCCGTGACCTTGCCGGACGCGCCGTTCCTGCACCTGTTCGTGCCGCGTGGGGCAGTCACCCTGGAGGGTTCCGGCGAGCTGGCCACCGGTGACGCGGTGCGGTTCACCGCCATCGGCGGGCAGCGGATCACCGCGACCGAGGACGCCGAGGTCCTGGTGTGGGAGATGCACGCGACCCTCGGGTGAGTCTCACTTGCACGAATGCGGCCGGTGAAGACGGCGGGTTCACCGGCCCCATTCGTGTCATCGCCAAGTCGCGGACAAGATCGGCACTGCCGGGTCCGTCAACTTATTTCACACCTTACATTAATCGCGCAGTTCGTTTCGACCCCAACAATCCGCATGCAAAGGATTGCCCGGTCACGACCGCCACGTCCACAGTGGACGGTTCACCGGTCGGCTACACCGAGCCGGGCGTCCACTCCGGGTCCCGCCCACTGAGGCCGATCAGCCGGTCCAGCGGCGGCCGCCCCGCTGCCACCGCCACGACCGGCCCGAACAGGCCCTCCCGGTCGGCCTCGCTCTCCGGCCCGGAGAACTGCTCGACGAACTCCAGCGCGGCGGCCAGTTCCGCGGCAGGCACCGAGTAGTCCGCGCCGATCGAGCGGGCCACGTCCCAGCCGTGCACGACCAGCTCGTTCATCGCCACCTGCCCGGCCACCTCGCCGGGCAGGTCGACGCCGCCGGCCCTGGTCATGCCGGTCAGGGCCGCGGGGTCCCGCCAGGCCTCGGCCAGCTCGCCGAGCTGGGCGGAGTAGGCGGTGCGCCAGTCGGCAGGGAGCCGGGCGGCGGCACCGGCAGGCGGCTGGCCGGTGTCCGGGCTGGGTTCCTTGCGAGCGGCCTGGGTGAAGACGAGCGCGAGCCCGCCGATGTGCTCGATCAGGTCGCCCAGCCGGTACTCCGCGCACGGGGTCGGTCCGGCCAGCTGCTCGTCGGTGACGGCGGCGAGCAGCGCGGACATCCGGTCGGCTGCCGCGCCGAGCTCGATGGTGGTCATCTCATCTCCCCAAGGTGGTGGTGCGGCCAGTCAACCGCACCCCACCGACGATCGGGGCCACGCGAGATCGACAACGGGCCGGTCGCCCGCCCCGGCAGGGAGCGGGCGACCGGCCCGGTTCAGCGTGGTCGCGGTCAGAAGCCGTAGATCCGCCAGCCGAAGCTGGTGGTGCCCTTGGCCCCGCCTGCGTCAGTGCCGGTGACGGTCACCGGGTAGGTGCCCGCCTTGGTCGGCGTGCCGGTGATCCGGCCGGTGGAGCTGATGCTCAGGCCCGGCGGCAGCCCGGCGGCGGTGTAGGTCAGTGAGCCGCCCGCGGTGCTGGAACCGTTGACCTGCACCGGGCTGATCGCCCAGTTGACGAAGCCCCACTGGTCGCTGGGCTTGGTCACGGTGACCGTGCCGCCACCGCCGTCGGAGGTGATGGTCCAGCTGAACTTGGCGGTGCCGGTCTTGCCGTCGGCGTTGGTCACCGTCACCGTCACGCTGCTGGTGCCCGCGGTGGTCGGCGTGCCGGAGATCAGGCCGCTGGTGGAGTTGATGGTCAGCCCGGCCGGCAGGCCGCTGGCGGCGTAGGTCAGCGCCTTGCCGTTCGCGTCGGTGGCCTTGACCTGCACGGAGGCCGCCTGGCCGACCTTGCCGGTCTGGTCACCGGGGCTGGTCACCGAGACCGGGCTGGGGGTGCCGGTCTCCACGGACTCCTTGGCGTCGACCAGGCCCTCACCGTAGAAGGAGTTCTTCGCGGTGGTGCCGGTGCAGCGGTTCTCCCCAGACGGGCAGGCGATGTCGTTGGCCTGGGCGGCCAGCTTGGCCCGCAGGTCGGTGGTGGAGGCGCCGGGGTTGACGCTGGCCAGCAGCGCGGCCACACCCGCGACGTGCGGGGAGGCCATCGAGGTGCCGGACTTCGACCCGTACTGGCCGCCGAGCACGGTGGAGTACACGTTGTCGCCGGGCGCGGCCACGTGCACCTTGTCCGTGCCGTAGTTGGAGAACGAGGACTTCACGTTGCTGCTGTTCACCGAGGACACCACGACCACGCCGGGCAGCTCGGTGGGCAGGCTCTGGCAGGCGTCGGTGATGGTGCGGTTCACCGGGGTGGAGTCGTTGGGGCTGGTGGTGTCGGTGGTCTTCTTGGCCAGGTTGTAGTTCTCGTTGCCGGCCGCGGCCACGTTCAGCACGTTCTTGCCCTCGGCGTAGGCGACCGCCCGCTTGACGCCTTCCAGGATCGCGCCCTGGTCGGTGTCGGTGGGGCAGGCGAACAACCACGGGTCGGTGTAGTAGCTGTTGTTGGTGACCTGGATGCCCTTGTCACCGGCGAAGACGAAGGCGCACACGGTGTTCTCCGGGAAGAACAGCTGGCTGCCGGCCTCGGCCACGCGCACGGAGGAGATCTTCACCCCGGGCGCCACACCGACCATGCCCTTGCCGTTGCGGGCCGCGGCGATGGTGCCGGCCACGTGCGTGCCGTGGTCGCCGACCGGGCGCCAGGAACCCTCGCGGGTGTCCAGCTTGCCGTAGGCGCAGGAGGCCGACTTGCTCGCGTCGAAGTTCGGCTTGAGGTCGTAGTGCTGGTCGTCCACGCCGGTGTCCAGCACGCCGACGGTGACCGAGGCGGAGCCGGGGTTGACGTCCCAGGCCTTGTCCGCGCCGATCTGGGTCATGTCCACGCGGTTGGTCTCGGCCGCGGTGGGGGTGGTCTGGCTGGGCGAGGGCGGGATCGCCGGGTTGGCCGCGGCCGCCGGCACGTCGGAGGTGCGGGTCGCGCCGACCTTCTGGATGCCCTGCACCGCGCGGACCTTGGCCGCGAACCCGGTGTCGGTGGAGTGCGCCACGATGACGCCGATGGCGTCGTAGGAGGCGTAGACGGTGCCGCCGTTGTTCGTGACCGCGGTCTTGCCCGCCGCGACCTGGCTCGGGTCGGTGATCACGAAGTAGGCGCGCAGCCCGGCCTGCTTGGCCACCGGAACCGGCTGGGCCGGCTTCTTGCCCGCGATCTCCACCGGAGCCGGGCTCGGCGTGGGGGCGGGCGCGCCGACGGCGAACGCCGGGGCGATGACGGCCGCTCCGACGCCAAGGGCGAGGGCTAACGCCGTGCGCCGCAGGGGAAACCGTTTCACGTCAGGTCCTTTCCGCAGGGTAACCGGGTCGGAACGTAATCCGGGCCACACCGGGCCCGGTAGAGCGCATTGGCGACAATGGCCGGATCCCGCCACCGGACTTACCGCCCTCAACGCCCTGAGCTGCGGTGATTCGGCCATTCTGTGGCAACACCCGGAAAAACCCACCCCGCCTGACGCAACCCGGGTCCACCCAATGGACGGCAAGCCGGGTGTTGACACCGCGACCGCCCTCTGCCTACTGCCGCTCGGCCTCGGTGATCATGTCCGGGTCGGCGTCCACGCCAACCGCCTCCTGGAACAGGCGGGCCAGCGGCAGGGTCAATGATCCGGGGCCGCAGCCGATGTCGAGCAGGCGGCCGGTGCCGTCCAGCCGCAGCTGCGCGGCCAGCGCGTCGGCGAGCCCGGCCGGGTAGGCGAGGCGGCCGCGCGCGTAGTGCTCCGCGCTGCCCACGCGGTCCGCGGCACCCGCTGACCGCTTCGGCCCGGAACCTGTTCGTCACAGTCGCGCCGCACCCCGGAAACACCGCGTTCCTAGCGTCCGCTGGCATGACGGTGGACGAGCAGGTCGCGCCAGCCCGCACGGACGCGGCCACCAGGGAGACCCTGGAGGACTACACGCTGCGGTTCGCCCCGCGCAGCTACCGCCGCTGGACGCCCGCGGTGGTGGGCGGGTCGGCGCTGGGTGGCATGGCGTACATGGCGGACTTCTCCATCGGCGCGGGGATCGGGCTGAACCACGGCACGCTCAACGCGCTGCTGTCCATCCTGGTGGCGGCCGGGGTCATCTTCGTGACCGGTTTCCCGCTGGCCTACTACGCGGCGCGGTACAACCTGGACCTGGACCTGATCACCAGGGGTTCCGGGTTCGGCTACTACGGCTCGGTGCTGACCAGCGTGATCTTCGCCAGCTTCACCTTCATCTTCTTCGCGCTCGAAGGCTCGATCATGGCGCAGGGGCTGCGGTACGGGCTCGGGCTGCCGCTGTGGCTCGGCTACTTGGTGTCCACGCTGGTGATCATTCCGCTGGTGGTCTACGGGATGCGCACGCTGGCGCGGTTGCAGACCTGGACGAACCCGCTGTGGCTGGTGCTGATCGTGCTGCCGCTGGTCTACCTGGTGGTGGCCGATCCCGCGTCGGTGCAACGGTTCCTGGACCACCCGGGCAAGGGTTCCGGACAGCTGAGCGCGGCGGCGGTGATGCTCGGCGCCGGGGTGTGCCTGTCGCTGATGGCGCAGATCGGCGAGCAGATCGACTACCTGCGGTTCATGCCGCCGCGGACCGCGGCCAACCGGCGGTCCTGGTGGGCCTCGGTGGTGCTGGCCGGGCCGGGCTGGGTGGTCTTCGGCGCGCTGAAGCAGGCGATCGGCGTCTTCCTCGCGGTGTACATTGTGGACAGTGTGGGGCTGACTCGGGCGGTGGAGCCGATCGAGCAGTTCACCGCGGCCTTCCGGCAGCTGATGCCGGGCTGGCTGGTGGTGCCGCTGGCGTTGCTGCTGGTGGTGCTGAGCCAGGTGAAGATCAACGTCACCAACGCCTACTCGGGTTCGCTGGCCTGGACCAACTCCGTCACCAGGGTGACCCGGCGCTACCCGGGCCGGCTGGTGTTCGTGGTGGTGAACCTGGGCATCGCGCTGGCGCTGATGGAGGCCGACATGTTCAGCTTCCTCAACGGGCTGCTCAGCTTCTACTCCAACTGCGCCATCGCCTGGGTGGTCACGGTGGCCACCGACATCATGGTCAACAAGCACCTGCTGGGCCTCTCGCCCAAGGTGCCGGAGTTCCGGCGCGGCATGCTCTACGCGGTCAACCCCGTTGGCGTGGTGTCGTTCCTGGCTTCCTCCGGCATCTCGATCGCGATGTACTTCGGCCTGCTCGGCGAGGCGTTGCAGCCGTACTCGCCGCCCGCGGCGGTGCTGATCGCGCTGGTGCTCACCCCGCTGACCGCGGTGCTCACCCGTGGCCGTTTCTACTTGCGCCGCAACGATGACGGGATCGCGGAGCCGGTGCTGGACGCCGACGGCAACCCCAGCGGCACCCGTTACGACTGCGTGGTGTGCCGGCAGGACTTCGAGCGGCCGGACGTGCTCGCCAGCGCGGCCGGCGGCGTGATCTGCTCGCTGTGCCTGAGCACCGACCGCACCGGCGTGCACGTGCTGCCGGCTCAGCCGCGGACCACGGCGACCTCCTTGGGCACCACCGCGTCGTAGACCGCGCGCAGGGCGAGGGTCCAGGCGGTGGTGGTGAGCAGGTAGATCGCGGTGGCCAGTGGCAGGAACAGGCTGAACACCACCAGCGCGTAGGGCAGCAGGCGGGCCAGGACGCTGGTGGTGCCCGCGCGCACGGCGAGTCGTCCTGACCAGTGGGCGGTGGCGGCCAGCAGCAGGAGCAGCCCGAGGGCGACCAGTGGGTGCGCGCCGAGCAGCCAGGCCACCCGCTCGCCCAGTGGCGCGCCGAAGAGCTCGTGCTGGAGCAGGCCGTTGGGCTGCCCGGCGACGGTATCGGAGAGGAACAGCCGGTACATCACGAAGAAGAACGGCGCCTGGGCCAGAGTGGGCAGCATCCCGGCGAACAGGGAGCCGCCCTCGGCCTGCGCCTTGGCCATTTCGCGCTCCAGCCGTCTCGGGCTGTCCTTGTGCTGGTCCTGGATCTCGCGCAGCCGCGTCAGCCAGGCCGTGCGCCGCCGCTCACCGCGCAGGGCGGCGAGGCTGAGCGGCAGCAGCAGGGCACGGACGGCCAGGGTGAAGGCGATGATCGCGCCGACGGTGTGCAGGGGTCCGCCGAGTGCGGACACCACGAGGTACGCGCCGTGCACCGGCGCGTCGAAGATGGACATGGGTGACCCGGTTTCGCTTGTGCGGTAAGGGAATCAGGCGAAGGCGCGGGTCACGCCGGGGGCTCGTGGACGGGGACGGCCCGGTGCGTCGGGGTCACCGAGTCGCAGGTAGCGGTTGTGGGCGAGGCGGCCCAGGAGGTCCGGGGTCCAGGGCTGGCCCTGGGGCAGCAGGGTGCGCCGGACCTGGGCGAGGAGCTGGCTGGTGAGCAGGGCGGCGAGCAGCGTCACGACCGCGATCGTGGTCAGCAGCAACGTGTCGGGCGTCCCGACCAGCGCCAGCCATACCCCCTGCACGCCAGCACAACGCGCGGGCGGCACGCGGAGTTCCCGGCCGGCTACCGCAGCGCCGAGCCCGCCGTGGGCAGCAGCGGCAGCTCGGTCGGCTCCGCGATCAGCCGCTCGGTCAGCGCGCGCCAGGCCGTCGTCCCCGCGCGCTCCGCCTGGTGCGCGGCCAGCTCCTCGGCAGAGGGGAACCGGCTCAGCCAGAGGAAGGCGTGCTCGCCCTCGCGCACCGGCAGCCGGGGGAAGTTGTTGGCCGCGTATTCGGTGCTGAAACAGGCCAGCGCGGGGCCGCCGGTCGCGGTGAGCATCGGCGCGAGCTCCGCCCGGTGGAACGCGCGGAAGTCCTCGGTCACCGGCTGGTCCAGGAAGCACAGTGTGGCCAGGTACACGCCCGGCTCCGGCCACGGCCCGTGCGGCAGCTCGCCGGTCTCGGGGCGGAGCAGCAGCACGTCGTCGGAGTCGACCATGGTGGCGTTGGCCGCGGCCCGGTGCTCGGCCCAGACCGGTCCCCCGTAGAAGGCGGTCAGCCCGGCCTGCCTGGCGGCCATGTCGGCGAACCCGCGCAGCCACACGAACCGGTCGGCGTCCGCGGGCGTCCGGAACTGGCCGAGCACCCGGATGCCGACCTCCTCCTGCGTGTCCACGAACTCCCGGTCGAACAGCTCGATGAGGTCGCCGACACGCCCCGGATGGAGGGTGTACTGACGAAGTTCGATCACGGAGGGGTACGACATGGGGCTCCTTCGGTAGCGGACAGCGCACGGTATGCCTCTTTTGCTGCCATCTACCGTCAGGGTTTGGCACGGATGAGGGTTTAACTGCCCACGCTCAGTTACAAACTGTGAAGAAAATTGATAGAGCATCACCCATTTGTTGGCCTCATTCCGTTGAGACCCAAGTCACAACGTGCAATCCTGTGACGCAGAGGGATCACCACAGTGGGGAAGGCTGTGATCGTCAATGGCGACCGAAGCAGATGCCTGGTCAACGTTGCTGGACACCTACCGACAGGCAGCGGTGCAGACACTGAGCTGCCACTTCTGCGCCGACAACCGGTGCAGCGCCTGCAACCAGGTCTGGCCTTGTACCGCGGCCTGCGCCGCGGAGTTCACGCTCGATCTGGACTAGACACCAGCACCGACGCACCAAGCACCCGCGTCACCACCTGAGCCCGTCGCACCGGCCCGTCCGCCGCGGCGGGCTCCCGTGTGTCACCCGGTGAACCGGCCCACCTGCTGCTCCAGCACCCCGACCAGCGGCAACACCCGGTGCGCCACCCGGTCGTTGAGCGCGACCTCGGTCCGGGTCCGGACCACCCCCGGCGTGTTGATCATCCGCTCGATCACCGCCTCCAGGTGCCGGTTGTCCCTGGCCACCACCCGGCACAGGATGTCGCCCTCGCCCGCGATGGAGTGCGCCTCGATCAGCTCCGGGATCGCCGCCAGGCTGCGCGGCACCTCGGCGAAACGCTCCTGCGCCACGTCCACGTGCACGAACGCCAGCACCGGGAAGCCCATCGCGGCCGGGGACAGCCGCGGCGCGTAGCCGTCGATGACCCCGTCCTTGACCATCCGGTCCAGCCTGGACTGCACCGTCGCCCGCGCCACACCGAGCAGGCGCGCGTACTCCCGCACGCCCGCTCTAGGCTGCTCCATGACCAGGCGGAGCACCGCCAAGTCGAGTTTGTCGAAGGACGTCGAAGACGACGATGTGGTCACTTGGCCCCTCCGCAGGACGGATCAGTACCGGTTCAGCAGGCGTGACCGGCGCCACGTGACTGTGCCATTGGTAAAAGATTTCCGCCAACTATTGAGCCAACGGCCACGTTTCGCTGAGATGGGCCACACTACTTGGCAGTGGAGCCGAGGAGAGGAGCGCGCGGTGACCGTCACCACGGACCAGATGGTCCAGTTGCTCACCCCGACAGGTGAGCGACGGCCGCACCCCGTGTACGAGGGGTTGATCGCCGATCTGGACGGCGCCGCCCTGCGCGGGCTGTACGAGGACCTGGTGGTCGTGCGGCGGATCGACGCCGAGGGCACCGCGCTGCAGCGCCAGGGCCAGCTCGGCCTGTGGGCGCCGATGCTCGGCCAGGAGGCAGCGCAGATCGGCTCCGGCCGCGCGCTGGCCGCCGACGACTTCGTCTTCCCCAGCTACCGCGAGCACGGCGTGGCCTACTGCCGCGGCGTCGACCCGGCCGACGTCTTCGGCATGTGGCGAGGCACCAGCCTGAGCTGCTGGGACCCCTACGACATCAACATGGCCATCCCGGCGATCATCATCGGCGCCCAGGGCCTGCACGCCACCGGCTACGCGCTGGGTCTCAAGCGGGACGGCGCCGAGGCGGCCGCGATCGCCTACTTCGGCGACGGCGCGACCAGCCAGGGCGACATCGCCGAGGCGCTCGGCTTCGCCGCCACCTACCAGGCGCCCGCGGTGTTCTTCTGCCAGAACAACCACTGGGCCATCTCCGAGCCGGTCGGCCTGCAGGCGCAGGTGCCGATCTACCAGCGCGCGGCCGGCTACGGCATGCCGGGCATCCAGGTCGACGGCAACGACGTGCTGGCCGTGCTCGCGGTGACCAGGTGGGCGCTGCAGCGGGCCCGCGAGGGCAGCGGCCCGGCGCTGATCGAGGCGGTCACCTACCGGATGGGCCCGCACACCACCGCCGACGACCCCACCCGCTACCGCCCCACCGGCGAGCTGGAGGAATGGCGCGAGCGCGACCCGCTCAGCCGGATGCTGGCCCTGCTCCAGCGCGAGGGCCTGGCCGACCAGGACTACCTGGACAGCGTCTCGGCCAAGGCCGACGCGGTCGCCGCCGAGCTGCGCGCGGGCTGCCTGGCCCTGCCCGACCCGGAGCCACTGACCATGTTCGACAACGTCTACGCCGAAGCGCACCCCCTCGTCGCGGAGGAACGCGCCCAGTACGCGGCCTACCTCGACGGGTTCGAAGGGAGCAACTGACCGATGGCGACCACCAGGATGTCCATGGCCAAGGCCCTCAACGCGGGGCTGCGCAAGGCGATGGAGGACGACCCCAAGGTCGTGCTGATGGGTGAGGACATCGGCAAGCTCGGCGGGGTCTTCCGGATCACCGACGGCCTGCAGAAGGACTTCGGCGAGGACCGGGTGATGGACACCCCGCTGGCCGAGTCCGGCATCATCGGCACCGCGGTCGGCCTGGCCTTCCGCGGCTACCGGCCGGTCTGCGAGATCCAGTTCGACGGGTTCATCTACCCCGCCTTCGACCAGATCGTCTCCCAGGTGGCCAAGCTGCACTACCGGTCACGGGGCAACGTGAAGATGCCGCTGACCATCCGGGTGCCCTTCGGCGGCGGGATCGGCGCGGTCGAGCACCACTCGGAGTCCCCGGAGGCCTACTTCGCGCACACCGCGGGCCTGCGCGTGGTCTCCTGCGCCGACGCCGACGACGCCTACGGCATGCTCCAGCAGGCCATCGCCAGCGACGACCCGGTGCTGTTCTTCGAGCCCAAGCGGCTCTACCAGCACAAGGGCGAGGTCGACCTGGACCGCGCGCTGACCGCGCGGGAACCGCTGCACCAGGCCCGGATCGCGCGCAGCGGCACGGACCTGACGGTGGCCGCCTACGGCCCGGTGGTCGGCACCGCCCTGGCCGCGGCCGAAGCGGCGGCGGAAGAAGGCGTGTCGATCGAGGTGGTGGACCTGCGCACGCTGTCCCCGCTGGACTTCGACACCCTGGAGCAGTCCGTGCTGCGCACCGGCCGCCTGGTGGTCACGCACGAGGCCGCGGTGTTCATGGGCATGGGCGCGGAGATCGCGGCGCGGATCACCGAGCGCTGCTTCTACCACCTGGAGGCCCCGGTGCTGCGGGTCGGCGGGTTCCACCTGCCCTACCCGGCCAGCAAGCTCGAGGAGCACCACCTGCCCGACCTCGACCGCCTGCTGCACGCCACCGACCGCGTGCTCGCGTACTGATCCCCTCACCCGAGTCTTCTGGAGCGGAAGTGGCCGACCTCAAGCAGTTCAACCTCCCCGACCTGGGGGAGGGCCTCACCGAGGCCGAGCTGATCACCTGGCACGTGAGCCCCGGCGAGACGGTGGCGCTCAACCAGATCATCGCCGAGGTGGAGACCGCCAAGGCCGCGGTGGAGATGCCCTCGCCGTACGCGGGCACCGTGGTGGAGCTGCACCACCAGCCGGGCAGCACGGTGGAGGTGGGCTCGCCGTTCATCACCATCGACTGCGGCGGCGAGGGTTCGGCCCCGGCTGAGCCCGAGCCCGCCGCGGCGCCGGCTGAGCGGGAGAGCGTGCTGGTCGGCAGCCGGGTCACCCGCCCACCCTCGTGCCGGGTCACCTGGCCCAGGTCCGTCACC